>JAESSA010000015.1 GCA_016764355.1 Sneathiella sp.
GGCGGCAGTTGTTCCCATTTTTACAAGAGACCAAGTGCGCAGTATATATTCCTGAATTGCGGCCCGTATCCACCACATGGCATAAGTTGACAGGCGAAATCCTTTTTCAGGCTCAAACCGTTTTACAGCTTGCATCATACCAACATTGCCTTCCGCGATTAGTTCGCCGACAGGCAGGCCATAGCCGCGATAGCCCATGGCAATTTTTGCCACAAGGCGAAGATGGCTTGTCACCATTTTATGAGCAGCTTCTGAATCTTCATGATCGCGCCACGCTTTTGCAAGCATGTATTCTTCATCATGTGGCAGCATGGGAAATTTTCTGATTTCCTGCAAGTAACGAGACAGACCGCCTTCAGGCGAAATTGTCGGAACTGAAAAATTGCTCATCTACCGTACCCCTCTTATGTCCAATAGCAAATCCAATATATCCCCCTCTAAAAGCTGAGATAAGTTTAGGATTCCTAACAAGTTATGACACTATTCTACGCTTTTACCGCGAAAAGCTATGAATAGCTTCTTCATGTCAGATGGGAATTCCGCCTCGAATTTCAAGGGCTTGTTTGTGATGGGGTGCACAAATCCGAGTGTTTGGGCATGCAAAGCTTGTCGTGAGAATTTGCGGATAACATTTTGTCTGGCTTCGCTCAGAGTCTTTGTCCTGCTTAATTTTGGCTTGGTGTAAACTGGGTCCCCAACAAGGGGTAATCCAATATGGGCCATGTGAACACGAATTTGATGAGTTCGACCCGTCTCCAAATTACAACGGACAAGACTTGCAATATCTTCAAAATTCTCTTCCAGCTTATAGCGGGTTAATGCTGTCTTTCCGCCAGATTCAACAACGGCCATTCTTTTGCGATTGTTTGGATCTCTCCCAATATTTTTTGAAACTTCGCCTGTCGTTGGGTATACCCGACCCCAAACGATTGCCCGGTAAGTTCGTTCAATATCGTGCCTTTCAAACAGGGTGGCTAATCCTTGATGGGCTGCATCGGTTTTCGCAACAACCATCAGGCCACTTGTCTCCTTGTCAATTCGATGCACAATTCCTGGGCGCTTTACGCCGCCAATACCGGATAAACTATCTCCACAATGAAAAAGGAGGGCGTTTACAAGTGTACCGCTCCAATTTCCCGCGGCAGGATGGACAACCATACTGGCGGGTTTGTTGATAACAATCAGATGTTCATCTTCAAAAACAACATCAAGCGGGATGTCCTCAGGCGTTGGATCAGGATCAACGGCTTCTGGAATTGTGATTTGATATGTTTCACCTATTCGGATTTTTCGGGATGGGTCGGTGCAGATATTCCCATCCAATAATGCATGCCCGTCTTTGACCAGGGGTTTAATACGATTTCTGGAAAAGCCGTCGAGATTCTCCGTCAGGAAACTGTCTAAACGCTTTCCAACGTCTTTTTCAGAAACTTCAACTTGATGTGTACCTTCAGGTGATGGCATATGGTTCGAACCGAATTAATAAAACAATGGTTGTTGTTATGACAGAAGAACAAGCTCCGAACACCACTTTTTTAAAATGGGTGGTTATTATCCTTGGAATTTTGATCCTGGGTGTCGCGGGCCTTATTATTGTGACTATCTATAAGAGGGCTCTTACACCCTCTGTCGAGGATACAGTCAATGAAATCCCTGTACCTGAAGTCCTCGAAAAACCTGTACTTGATACTAAATTTGGAGACGTTCTTTTGGACGTCCCGGATGGAATGAAAATTGTGAATGTATCCGGAGCGGGAAATCGTATTCTGGTTACTTACGGTATCAGTGCCAGCGAGCTTCACGGTGTGTTGGTTGTTCACGCCATATCAGGGGAAATCCTTGGTCAAATTCGCTTGAAGAAATAAAGTGTCGTTAAGCCTGACTTTTCAGCATTTGGACCAACTGGATCAGCATTGTAAAAAATGCTGGCCTGAGGAGGCTTGCGCGCTTTTAGTTGGCACGAGGGAGATAGGTGACGATCGAATAGTAAACCGTGTTGTTTTGTCCGATAATGTTGCGGTAGACAAAAAACGATATTTTGAAATAGATCCGAGCGTTCGCATTCGATTGGAAGTTGAGTTACGAGGCGGCGTGGAGGATATTATTGGGGTATTCCATAGTCACCCCGAGGGGCCTGCTGAACCTTCAAAAGCAGACGAGAGAATGGTTATCGAAACACAATTTTTATGGCTAATTGCTGCGACATCAAGTGCAGGTACCGATAATATTGGGGCTTTTGAATTTTCAGACGAAAAGAAGTTTAAGCGCGTACCATTAATAAAAAGAGGGAGCTAGAAAAGCTAATGTTTGAGGATCAGGAATTGATTAATTTTGCGAGCGATAATGTAGCCCCCGTTTGCCCGGAAATCATCGAAGCATTGCGCATTGAAAATACAGGCCCGGCCATGGGCTATGGGAATGATGACACGACGCGAGAGATGGAGACGGAGCTATCGTCTCTTTTCGAATGTGATTTGCGGGCTTTTCCTGTCGCGACTGGCACAGCTGCCAATGTCTTGAGCTTAAGCGTTATGACACCGCCGTATGGCTCGATTTATTGTCACAAAATGGCTCATATTGAGGGAGATGAATGTGGGGCTCCTGAATTTTATACTGGGGGTGCCAAGCTCGCACTTCTTGATGGGCCGGATGGTAAAATATCAGCGGATATACTGGAGGACGCTCTCGCTAAATCGGGGGCCGGAAATGTTCATCATATACAGCCTTCCGCCATTAGCATTGCGCAAGTAACAGAATGCGGAACAATTTATACGCCAGCAGAAATTGCCGCTATTAGTGCCGTCGCCAGAAAATACAATATAGGCTTTCATATGGATGGGGCTCGCTTTGCCAACTCTGTTGCCGCTTTAAACTGTAGTCCTGCTGATATCACGTGGAAAGCGGGCGTTGATTTGCTGTCATTTGGGGCTACTAAAAATGGGGCTATGGCAGCAGAAGCTGTTGTTTTCTTTAATATGGAAAAAGCCGCTGAATTTGAATTTCGCCGGAAAAGAGGCGCGCATCTTTTCTCCAAATCTCGGTATTTATCGGCCCAAATAAATGCGTATTTGGAAGATGGCCTTTGGCTGGAATTGGCAGGGCAGGCCAATAATATGTCGCAAAGAATGGCGAACGGGTTATCTGATATCCTGAATACAACGCCTCATTATAAAGTGGATGCAAATATCATATTTACCACATTACCAGAACGCATGATTGATGCGCTTGAGAAGGCGGGTTTCTTATTTTATGTGATGGGATCTCGGGAAGTAGGGCATGTCAGGCTAGTTACTTCTTGGAATACGACAGAAGAGGAAGTTGATAGCTTCTTGGACGTACTGAAAAGAAACCTTTGATGAATCGAGAGCGATTAGTCGCTCTCAAAGGTATTTATGATTCTGTTTAAATAGTCAGCCAAGTCATCCATTTGGGTGTCAGGTATTGCATGGTCAAGAGCTTTGTTGGTTTTGGAGAAAGGTCCTTTTTGGCACCAATTACCCAATGATTATACCATTGAAAGCTCTTGCTAAGCTTGATGAACTCGATTTGGACCTTGCTACTCAGGAGCTCTTTTTATTCGGTAATGCAAATCGAGTTTTTAAGCCTTAAAAAATTCACAAATTCAATTGGTTAAACAACGCGTATTTTCTCAAGGAAATTATGTATTTGGCTGGAAAGCTCGTTTATTTCTCCGGCCATTTTCTCTGCGGCTACTTGCTGTTCCTCATCCGCATTCCCTGTTTTATTGGCATCCTCTCCAACTTCCACAACAGTCTGTGCGACTTCCTCTGTGGCAATCATTGCGGATTGAACACTCTTTTCGATTTCTTCCAAGTCACCAACTTGGCTACTGAGTGAGGTTTCAATCCCGCCAATAGCTTCGTTAATTTGGGTAATCGTATCAGTGATTTCTTCTGTCATTTTAACAGTGGAGCTTGTTGCCGTTTGTATATCAGAAATCTGCGAAGAGATTTCTTCCGTCGCTTTTTCAGTTTGACTGGCAAGGTTTTTGACTTCACTGGCAACAATCGCAAACCCTTTACCGGCATCACCAGCTCTTGCCGCTTCAATTGTTGCATTGAGCGCAAGGAGGTTCGTTTGGCTGGCAATATCTTCAATAAGGGAAATAACTTGACCGATTTTGGATGCCGTTACTGCCAGTCCATTAATTGTATTCACTGTCGATTCAGCATGTTCAGCTGCTTTCTTACTGACAGTTGTTGATTTTTGAACATGCTTCTGCATGTCAGCTACAGAATGTGAAAGGCGCGCGGTACTCTCTGCAACGAGTTTAACATCATCTGAGGTTTCTTGAGATTTCGCTGTCATGATTTGTGATTTTGCAACTGTATTGTCAATCATTTCAGCCATTGAACTTGAGTTTTCTTTGACGCTGCCGGTGGATTCTGCGACTGTTTTCATTAGACTGGCTATCGTATCGTCAAAGTCTGAAATCAACTCTTCAACTATAATTTTTCTTTCCTTGTCGGCCATTTGTTGACGGCTGATTTCGTCGGCACGTTGTTCTGCTTGTTGTCGCTGGGACTCAATTTCGCGTGCAATTGTTTCTCGCTCCGTCACATTTTCCCAAGAGACCATAGTCCTGACATGGTTCCCATCCGCATTATTCACGGCTGCAAGGCGCACTTCATATTGTTTATCTTTAACGGACACTATTTCCATGTGAGGAAGTTTATCCGCATGGGCTATAGGCTCGAAAAGAGATCGCTCAGCACCGATGACATCCCATATCTTATCCGGTTCAGTATTCTCAATGTCAGTCGCTTTTTCGCTGGTCTTGCCGGCTGAGTTTACAAAATAAATGCTGCCGCCATGACCAACCAATGCTGTGGCAACAGGGCTAGATTCAATCATATGTCTCAGCAGGAAACTGTCTTCTACACTTTTGCGCAAAGTGATAAGTGCATCGAGCATACTTCTAAATTCGTCTTTTCCAACCTTTGGCATAGGGGTTTCAATATGACCCTTACTAATTTCGGTCAGGGCAAATGAGAAGCTACGCAATTTATTAAATAAGGAGAATTTGAGCAATATAGCCGCGATTACCCAGGCGCCTAATAGTCCCGCCATTATGAAGATCATAGCGGAATTTCTGATCTCGTTACTCTGCTTAGAGAAGGCTGTAACATCGCGTGTCAATGTGGCAACGGCCCAGATGTCACCAAAACTACTGGGAATTTCAATATCTAGAGTATCAAGCTCATATGTTTCCAACGCATCCTCTGCTTGTTCGCCTTGGAAATTTCTAAATCGGTCTTCTAGAAGTATATTTCCGCTAATATCTTTATAGGTGAGATCACCATCAAGATACTCGCCAAGACCATCAAGATGCTTGATCGGATTCGTTACAACTTCCATAAAACCCGCAATGCGGAAACCGCCGATTGGGGCAATGACACTATGAACCGGTAGGCCATCTTCGGTTCGCCAGTAATAAGTTGTTTGCTGTCGTTTTCCTGATTTGTCTCTGGCTTTCAGGGTTTCTAACACTTCCGGCTTTTTAGTGACCGTTTGTCCCGCTCCTTTGGAGGAGGTGCCGATAAAATTCATATCCTTATCAAAAATATTTGTAGTGATAAGGTCGAATTCTTCAGTTTGGACGACTTTTTCATTGTGAAATAAAGTTGCTGCAATCGTTATATTTTTGCTGTTTTTGTCTTTTACGGCTTTAACCAAAGTCTGAAAGCGAGACCAATCGCCAACATGGGGGGTGATTTTTTCAGAATATTGAAGCCGAATTCTATCATTAACCAAGAAGGTTAATGTATCTCCAGCCGTATCCCGAAATACACTCAATGAAAAGTTATTGAATTTTTCTGAAACAGACACCTGTCCGTACATTAATGCCGCTGACATAAGAAGAGCTAAAGCCACAAGAATACGGCGAGGGGTCCAGAATAGTGACCCACTCGATTTAAAGCGATCCGTGAAATTTGAAGTAGAAGCTAAATTTTTCATAATGGTACTGCTTAATATGCGTAATAATTAAATTTACTTAAGTAAAATATTTGTAACTCCTTTCAAAAGCATTACCAATCAGCGAGATTACGCAAATACTGGAAGCTTCGAATTTTTGCTGTATAGAAGTATGGTGCAAAAAGCGAAACGATGAGGTGGGCTTGTGGAAGAGACATTTACTAAATTCTGGAAAATAGTTGTAGATGCCTGGAGCCAAGGATTTTTGGGAATGGACCTCAGTGCGCTATTGCCTGCAATGGGGATTATTATTGTCGCGCTAGCCCTGCGGGGAGTCTTTACTCGTTTTGTAGTGAACAGAATGGTCAGTTTTACCCGGCGAACTAAGAACATATTGGATGATCAGGTGATTGAGGCTCTTGAAGGGCCCATGCGGTTTGTACCGATTGTTGTTGGTGTATATCTTGCTATAGAAATGAGCGGGCTTGCGACGACAGGTGATCTGCAAATTTTTAGTGAGAAGCTTGTCCGCTCTCTTGTCGTTTTTAATCTGTTTTGGGGGTTGTTTTGTTTAATTAACCCGCTCACATTTTTTTTGAGCCGCATTGAGGAAATTTTCTCTACCGAAATGGTTTCGTTCCTGATTAAGGTCATGAAGGGGATAATTGTCGGGATTGGTGGCGCTACTGTCCTTGAATTATGGGGCATCAAGGTTGGGCCCATTATTGCAGGTTTTGGTCTTGTTGGTGTTGCCGTTGCGCTGGGTGCACAGGATTTATTCAAGAATCTGATTAGCGGATTTTTGATCCTCGCTGAAAAACGTTTTCGGGTTGGTGACTGGGTCCTTGTATCAGGTGTCGTAGAGGGGACTGTGGAGAAAATCGGTTTTCGATCTACGGTTATTCGGAGATTTGATAAAGCGCCTACCGTTGTCCCCAATACTGTCTTTGCAGATACAGCCGTAACAAATTTTTCAGAAATGTCGTTCCGTCGTATTTATTGGAAAATTGGTGTTGAATATTCCACCTCGGTTGTGCAAATGCAGGAAATCACCAGTCGAATTAAAGAATATTTGATTGGAAATTCAGATTATGTACAGCCTGACGAGGCAACTCTTTTTGTTGTAACCGATAGCTTCAATGCAAGCAGTATTGATATCATGATTTACTGTTTTACGCGGACGACGAATTGGGGCGAGTGGCTGGAGATAAAACAAGAATTTGCCTATGCCATAAAGCATATTGTGGAATCTGCGGGTTCTTCCTTTGCCTTCCCATCCATATCCATTTACCGAGGTGTTGGTGCAGATGAACCTGAAGCTTACATCCCTCCAACAGATGACTTGAAAACGGGTAAAGAAAAAATGCCATTTCAGGCAGGAGACGAAGGGGGCTGAAATTTTAAGCTGAGCTAAGCAGCAATTTCTATTTTATAGGTGAAGACGCCCTCGGCTTCTGTATATTCTAATAAGATATGCCCCGCGGCATGACAGAAGTGATCAAAATCGATGTATGAGGCAGGGTCTGTTGCGATGACAGTAATGATTTCGCCAGATTTCATGCCCTTGATAGCTTTTTTAGCTTTTAAAACAGGAAGAGGGCAATGCAGGCCAGTTGTATCGAGTGTCAGTGAAGGTACAGGCAATTGAACGGTCCGATTATTAAATTGGAAAGACACTATAATCGGAAATTCATTTCAAGCAAGATAGAGAGAGAAAACTCAGTTCGCTCTTCTGCGTAATATGATCAATAACTCTTCCAAATTTTTCTTTATAGAAATGGTTTGTCCTGATTCAGTGATAAGATGAAAATTATCTTGTACGTCTTGAAAAAGCAGATGCAGGGTTTCCGATGTATTTAGGAATAAAACCACACCCGTTCTCTCATTTGTGCTTATGGGGATAATTTCATTCTCTAGCGATACAGGAACATTTTCAATAAAGGTATACCCACACCAATAGCTTAGATCACTGTAATTTTTGAAAATTGTTTTAATCAGTTGAGTATGGTGAGCTGTAAAGGGTTTTATTCGAAGGAAAGCACGCGAAGAATCTGCCTGTTCGCGGATTTGATACTCATTGATATCAATAATGCGTTCCATTCAATATACCAATCTGTGTATATTTTCCATTCTAAAGCTCACCAATTGAGCCTGCCAGTTGTCGATTCTGGAAGTAAGGTATAAAAGTCTCATAAAGCTCTTAACAGGACCTTTAAGCTTATAGATAATTTTAGTATTCTTTTTTATCTTTCCAATCTATATCACTAAATAAATGATATACTTTAACCACTTTTAAACTGGATTCTGCGATTTTCCGGGATTAAAGATGTTTTATTAACCAAAAAAAATTAATATTTGATTTTTGTATTTGAAAGAATTTTTAGCGAATGTCGAATGTCGCTGACCCAAATTCCGGAGTTACTACGAATAATCCTTCTGAGTCAGACGGAAAAATCTCCCCTGCGAAATCCAAATCTTCAGGTGTTGTACAACATCATGAAATCGGAGAAATGGCTCACTTTCTTAGTGCTTTTGGTAAAAATAAAGACAATGCCGTTAAAACTCTGATCGCCAGCAGTTTGCAAATAGTTGGGCTTGAGGAAGTAAAAAAGAAATACAGTGGCCGTTGGGAGCAAATCAGTCACCGAGTTGAACAGGCGATAGATGCTTTTTTCACTAAAAAGCTGAAAAATGGCGATACATTCGTTCGGCTGGGTGAAGGGCAATTTGCCTTGATTTTTATAAATTTGACGAGAGAAGAAGGCCAAGCAAAAGCCATGACTCTCGCCCGCGAATTAATTAAACTTTTATTTGGTGAAATGCCGGGTGTTGATATGATTTCTGTTGAGACAATGGTTATTGATGTAAACATGGCCGGTTCAATTGAGGATTTTGGCAGTCTTGAAGATTTGATCTCGCATTTTCAAAAAGCGATCAAAGAGGCTGAGAAGAAGGAAGCGGTACAGATTAAAGAGGCGGAAAATGAGCTTGTTGTTCAATTTCGCTCCATGATCAATCATGGCAAAAAGATTATATCTGTAACTGAGGTTGTTCCTTGCCGGAAAACGGGAAAAGATGTGTCCCTCCTGTTAAAATCAGATGCAATGCTGAACGGCTCTCCACATTTACGCGCAGAACTTGATCTATTAATCCTCAAAGAAGCGGGGTTAGCAATTTCGAAGCTGGGGGCTCTAGGAAATAAGCCTATTGTTTTTATAACAGTTTCTCTTGAGACTTTGGCTAATGCCTCTTCACGCCGAAAATATGCTGAAATGATGAAGGGTTTGCCTGTTTATACCCGCAAGCACCTCATACTGAATATTGAAGGTATAGAGCTGGGAACCCCCAATAGCCGATACCGTCAGATACTGACTTCTGTCCGGCAATTGGTTCTTGGTTTTTCATTTGAGATCGATAAAACCTGGGATGATTTCGACGTTATTTCCGATTTACCAATTGTTGCCATTAGTGTGGCTTCTAATAACTCTCCTGACCTGGCTTGGATAGAAGATCTGCGCGAACGCACAAAAAGGGCCGGTTTAAAATTTATCTGGCGTGACTTGAAGAAAGATGAACTTGCCCGTTGGGCGTTCCGTCTTGGTGCTGATTATGTTTCGGGCAGTGTTATCGGGGCTCTTCAGATGGCTCCAGCGCGCCCTTTCTCGATCAAGGGCGCTTTAAGCTAAGATCAGCTGTTTGGTTTTTCAAAAATCGAGAAAAGTTCCACATGAGGTGACCAAAGAAACTGATCAATGGGTATGACCTTTTTTAGTTGATACCCACCATCGAGTAATAATTTTGCATCCCGTGCAAAGCTGTTTGGATTGCAAGAAATGAATATGATGGTCGAGATTTTGCTCATGGCCAATTCTGCGACTTGAGCCGTAGCCCCTGCTCTGGGCGGATCAATAATTGCTGTATCAAATTTGTTTAGCTCATCAAAAATAAGCGGGCGGCGGAATAAATCCCTGTATTGGGCAACAATAGGAAGCATATGCTTGTTAGCCGATTTCTGAAGGGCCGCAACCATATCTTCATTTCCTTCAAAGGCCTCAACCTTCTTAGATGTTGCTCCGGCAGGTAGAGTGAAACTGCCACATCCGGAAAATAGATCGACCACATTCTTATTCTTGGAGAGATATTGCTTCATCAAAGAAATAAGCGTTTCCTGGCCTTCTTCGGTCGCTTGTAGAAAGCCGCCAGGAGGGACTTCTGCATCAAAGTTTTCTATCTTAATAGCAGTAGGTTTTCGGGTAACGACTTTTTCCTCAAAACGTTCTTTTTCATTTCGGAGTGTGATACGGCTGAGGCTATGTTTCTGACAAAAGTCTGCAAGAACTTCCCGGACTTCTAAGTCAAGTTCAATATTCGCAGAAATTAAAAGATCAGGACCGTTTACAGTGCTCGTTAGGATCAGCCTTGCTTCTGAATTTCTAGCCATAATGATCGGTAGCATAAGACGCAGTGGTTTTACCAGCGCCAGCAGGTCTGGAGACAAAATCGGGCATTCCCCAACATCAAAAATCTGGTGGCTTTTCTTCAAATGATAGCCAATCATCACGCCTTTTTTACGTTTTGCAGCGACAAATTCAACGCGTCGGCGAGAACCTTGTGGGCTGGTTAATGTATCTTCAATTGTATCGAAGTCGACGTTTGCTCTGACTAAAGGCTCAGTAATGCGGTCTTTTTTCCAATTAGCAAGAGTGGCGTCGTCAAGATGCTGCAGAGAGCAGCCGCCACATGTCATAAAATGCTTGCAAGCCGCTTTTCTGCGAAGAGGGGAGGGGGTTTGAAGCTCTTCTAATTCCGCAATAAAACCACGACCACGTTCTTCTTTTACCGTGGCTGTAATAATGTCACCAGGGGCCGTGAAGGGAACATAATAGGGGCGATCATCTTTGATCGCGACGCCATCGCCGTTCGATCCAATGTGATCGATGGTAAGCTTAAGCATCAAAGATAGCTCCTAAAAGATATTCAGTATTACCGTCGCTGCCGGTTATCGGGCTTTCTATGGATCCTAAGCAACGCCAACCAGGTTGGCTTCCTATCCAGTATTCCATATCTTGGCGGACTTTTAGGACAAGGTCTGTATCGCGAACGACTCCTCCTTTGCCAAGGTTGCCTTTGCCCACTTCAAATTGAGGTTTGACCAGAGCAATCAAAATACAGCCGGGCCTACAAAGGGCTAAAGGCGCCGGTAACATCTTCATCAATGAAATGAAACTAACGTCGACCACTATCATATCAAGGAGGTCAGGCACTTCATCAGATGTCAAATAACGAGCATTTACGCCTTCAAGATTAACGATTTTTTCGTTGTCTATCAGGTTCTTGTGCAACTGATCATGTCCAACGTCAATCGCGTAGACTTTTTGCGCTCCGCGTGAGAGGAGGACTTGGCTAAATCCCCCGGTAGATGCCCCAAGATCCGCAACAATACGATCTTTGGGATCAAATTTGAAATGCTCAAGGGCTGCTAGTAGTTTGTAAGCACCACGTCCGACCCAGTTTGAATGGTTTTTATCCACTTCGATATGACAACTGGATGATACTTTTAGACTGGCTTTTTTTGTAATTTCACCGTTAAGGCGAACAAGGCCGTCTGATATTAGAGACTGGGCTCGGGCTCTACTGGGCGCGAGATTTCGCGCAGTAAGTTCGATATCCAGTCTGTTCCTGGTATTGGTCATTGGAAAGTACCACTAGGCAGACAAAGTTGAAGAATTTTTGATTTTGGGATCCATGACAGATAATGCGACGGCGACGATCTGCTCTTCGTTGACGCCCGCTAAATCATACATTTTTTTAACGTTATCCTGATCAATAAAAATATCAGCCATACAAATTGGACGAATTTTAAGACCATTATCAAGAAGGCCACTCATGGATAGATACTGCATCACATGACTACCAAAGCCACCGACAGAGCCTTCTTCAACGGTAATTAGAAGCTCATGATTTTCGGCTAAATCCTTAATCATAGCTTCGTCGAGGGGCTTGCAGAACCGTGCATCTGCAACCGTTGTCGATAGTCCGCGTGCATCCAGTTTTTCAGCAGCAGTGACAGCTTCAGCAAGACGTGTTCCAAAAGACAGTATGGCAATCTTAGTGCCTTTTTTGATAATCCGGCCTTTTCCGATTTCCAGAATTTCGCCTTTTTCCGGCAAATCAATGCCAACCCCTTCGCCGCGGGGATAACGGAAAGAGCAGGGCCCATCGTCATAGGCCGCTGCCGTTGCAACCATATGTTTAAGTTCAACCTCATCCGCGGCGGCCATAACAACCATATTAGGGAGGGTCGCAAGATAGGTTGTGTCGAATGATCCTGCATGTGTTGCCCCATCAGCGCCGACAAGCCCAGCTCGGTCAATTGCAAAGCGAACGGGTAAATTTTGTATGGCGACATCATGAACGACTTGATCATAAGCGCGCTGCAAAAATGTGGAATAAATAGCAACAAATGGTTTAAAACCTTCTGTGGCCATACCAGCCGCAAAGGTCACTGCATGTTGCTCCGCGGTGCCAACATCAAAGCAGCGGGATGGAAATTCTTGCTCAAACCGGTTGAGGCCAGTGCCGTCAGGCATGGCTGCCGTGACCGCGACAATTTTATCGTCCTTGCGAGCTTCTTCGATAAGGCTATCTGCAAATATATTTGTATAAGACGGGGCATTGGGAATCGATTTTGCCTGCGTACCGGTAATGACGTCAAATTTGGAGACACCGTGATATTTATCTGCTGCCGCTTCCGCAGGCGCATACCCTTTCCCTTTTTGCGTTACGCAATGGATAAGGATCGGTCCATTCTGGGAATCCCGTGCATTTTTAAGAACGGGAATAAGATGCTCTAAATTGTGACCATCTAAGGGACCCACATAAAAGAAGCCCAACTCTTCAAAGAGTGTCCCGCCGGTGACCATGCCTCGCGCAAATTCTTCAGCACGCTTAGCGGTACGCTCCAGCGGATCGGGAAGTTTGGAGGCAATTTGTTTCATCAATTCACGGAGCGTGTGGTAGGAGCGACCAGAAAGCAATCGAGAAAGATAAGCACTCATAGCCCCTACAGGGGGGGCAATAGACATATCATTGTCATTAAGAATAACAATCTGGCGACTATCCATAGCGCCCGCATTATTCATGGCTTCATAGGCCATGCCAGCACTCATAGAGCCATCGCCGATGACAGAGATAACGTTGTTGTTTTCGTTTTTCAAATCGCGGGCAACGGCCATACCCAAACCCGCAGAAATCGACGTGGAGGAATGAGCTGCACCAAAGGGATCATATTCACTTTCAGTTCGCTTGGTAAATCCCGACAACCCACCAGCCTGACGGAGCGTCCGAATACGGTCTCGCCGGCCCGTCAGAATTTTATGAGGGTAACATTGATGTCCCACATCCCAGATAAGCTTATCCACGGGGGTATTAAAAACATGATGGATTGCAACCGTAAGCTCAACAACGCCTAGTCCGGCCCCTAAATGTCCGCCTGTAACGGAGACGGCATCGATGGTTTCCTGGCGGAGCTCACTGGCCAACTGAATAAGTTGCTCAATGGAATAGTCACGCATGTCCCTTGGGCTTTGAATCTGATCCAACAGGGGGGTTGTCGATTTTTCAGTCACAAATTTAACTCGTTATTATTTCTGGCGTTTTACTGTGAATATAGCGGCATCTCTAAGCAGGGCAGCACTTTCCTTGAATGAGGAAATATGATTTATTGCCTGCGTTGATAGCATGCTTGCATGTATTTTTGCCTTTTCAACACCCATTAGGGAGACAAAAGTTGCTTTTCCGGCTTCGCTGTCTTTTTGGGTAGCTTTGCCCATTTCAGTGCTTTCACCTTCTGCATCCAATATGTCATCAGTGATCTGAAAGGCTAGTCCCAAATCGTGGGAATATGCACGAATAGACGTTCGTTGAGCAGGGGAGGCATGACCTAGAATAGCGCCGGCTTCACAGGCAAAGGTGATAAGGGCACCGGTTTTTAATTGCTGAAGGCGTGTTATGGTCGCAAGAGATATGTTCTCTGCGTCAGCATAAACATCCATTGTCTGCCCACCAACCATCCCGCGAGGGCCAGCTGCTTGCGAAAGTTTCAATACTAATTCAGCGCGAATACTGGCGGACGGGTGGGTTTTAGGATCTGCCAGAATTTCAAAAGCCAACGCTTGCAACGCGTCCCCCGCTAAAACAGCGACAGTTTCGTCAAATTTTATATGGACTGTTGGGACACCGCGACGCAAGTCGTCGTCATCCATGCAAGGAAGGTCGTCATGAATAAGCGAATAAGTATGCATGATTTCAAGGGCCGCAGCGACGCGCACAGAATAGTCGCGGGACACATCAAACAAGTCAGCGCATTGAATAACTAAAAATGCACGAAGGCGTTTGCCACCAGAGAGGACGGCATATCGCATTGCTTCATTTAGCCGATGCTCAGGAGATGAATTCTCAGGGAAAAAAACTTTCAGTTCTTTCTCCATTAACTCAGCAGTTTGGCGCAAAGCTTTAGCGAATTTTTCTTCCATACAGTTATACTCGTATATAGAGGATTAAATCAGGACATTCATGTGGTGAATTATTCTATATTAGCAGGTTGAGTAGAAAACGTACCATTTTGATTGACTATTTTATCAACTCTTTCCTGCGCAGACCGCAATTTTGTATCACAATGCTGCTTGAGAAGTGCGCCACGTGTATAAATGTCAATTGACTGATCCAGATCAACTTTTCCTGAATCCAGCTTTTCAACAATTTTCTCAAGTTCCTGCAGGGCAGCTTCGAAGCTTAATTCGAGAATATCTGCCGGGAATTCATTTGATTCTGACATGGTTTCTCCTTTCGCGCATCTTATACCCTGCCTTTATGCGTCAAGCAACGCTTTCACATGGACCTCACTACTTTCGGCAAGGCCAACAAGATCATAGCCGCCTTCCATAGCCGATACTATGCGTCCATCACAGCATTGATCTGCAATTCTAATCAGTTTTTCTGTTATCCAAATATAGTCTTCTTTCTGTAAATTTAGGTCTGCACGTGGGTCGCTCGCATGGGCATCGAAGCCTGCTGATATAAGAAGGAGCTCGGGGTTGAAATTTTCAAGAGCCGGTAAAACTATATCCATCATGGCCACTTTGAATTCTTTAGTGCCAGCGCCGGCTTTAAGGGGAGCATTTACGATGTTCCCTACACCAGTTTCAGATGATCGGCCTGTGCCGGGATAGAAGGGGGCCTCTTGATGGGTGGATCCATAAAATAAGCCGGGTTCTGTTTCAAAAATGGCTTGAGTACCATTCCCATGATGCACATCAAAATCAATAACGGCAACTCGGCTCAGGTTGAATTTTTGACGGGCATAAAGGGCTCCGATTGCAACACTATTATATATGCAAAACCCCATGGCCTTGTCGGCTTCCGCATGATGCCCAGGTGGTCGAATGGCACAAAAGGCATTGCTACCCGGTTCTGACATAACCAGATCGATGGCATCCCGGACAGCGCCAACAGAACGAAGGGCTGCCTGAATAGTTCCCGGAGACATAAAGGTATCAGGGTCAAGCTGTATGATGCCAGAGCGAGGGGCGGCTTTTTCAATCGCTTCCAAATATTCTGGCGTATGAGCAAGCAACAACAAATCCTGCGTTCCTAGTGAAGCTTCATGTCGTTTGACAGCGCTGAAGTGATCTTCTTCAAGCCTGTGTAATACAGATCGTAATCGGTCTGCCCGTTCAGGATGGTTGGGACCATTGTCATGGAAAAGGCAATCGCGATGTGTGAATAAGTGTGTGGTCATAAATTCCGTCAGAATGAGAGGGGTGTACTAATTGATGGTATTTTTTCAGATTTTTCTATTGATTTCAAATTATGTCGGCCACAATAGAGAAAAATCGGCTAAAAATTGCGATAAAGAACTTAAATGACATTAAAAAATCAAGTAATTCTGTGTGTTGTCCTGTTGGCCATTGGTGTATTCGGGTGGCAGTTTAAGGAGTATATTCCCTTTCTTGATGGCGCCGAGAAATCAGAGGCGCGCTCTTCTCGGGGGAGCCGTGCGGTTCGCGTGATTGTTGCACCCGTAATTGTTAAAGACCTCGCCAAAGTGGTCACGGCAGTGGGAACCTTGATTGCAAACGAATCCATTGACGTGACAGCGAAGGTAACGACCAAAATTCGGCTTTTGAATTTTACGGAAGGTACTTATGTTAAAAAAGGGACGTCGCTCGTCTATTTGGATGCAACGGAAGCAGAGGCGGTTTTAGCTGAATCGAAGGCGGAACTTGAAAATAGTCGTAAACTCTATGAGCGGTCTTTAAAACTGTTTAAGACCAGAAATATTCCTAAAGCGCGGGTGGATTTACTTCTCTCTGAAATGCAAGTGGCACAAGCTAAAGTCTCAGCGAATAAAGCAAGACTGGATGACTATATCATCCGGGCACCATTTTCGGGCATTCTAGGAATGAGAGATGCCAGTGTTGGAGCCTTGGTGCGACCAGCAGATATCATCACGACACTGGATGATATTACGACCTTGAAATTGGACTTCAACCTACCCGAAAGTCTTTTGGCAAATATTAGTCCGGGACAGTCTTTATCAGCAAAAAGTGTAGCTTTTCCGGGACGATCATTTGTCGGTGACGTCAAGACTGTTGCCACGCGCATTGACCCCGTAATCAGAGCGGTCCGAATACGGGGAACAATTCCAAATGAAAATGGCGAATTGAAGCCGGGTATGTTTATGTCTGTTGAGCTTCAAACAGGGATACAAAAAGGGGCCGTCTTGGTTCCTGAACATGCCGTTACGATTTCTGCCGCCGGACATTTTGTTTTCATTGTGAGCGAAGGGATTGCTTATAGAAAAGAAGTGGTCGTTGGACAGAGAATTCCTGAGTGGGCGCAAATCTTATCTGGATTGAAGGGGACTGAGCTCGTGGTTACTGAAGGTCTGCAGAAGATAAGGGATGGCCAGAAAGTCACGATTGAGACTGAAGACGCGCCTGCTAAAACTGTTCAAAAAGCAAGTGAGCCTACTCAATGAACTTACCTGATATCGCCATAAAACGGCCGGTTTTGGCTATTGTTCTATCCCTGGTACTTATCCTTTTTGGCATATTCTCATACCAAAAATTGAGCGTAAGAGAATATCCCAATGTAGATAAACCAAACGTCTCTATCAGTACGACATATCGTGGTGCGTCTGCTGATATTATTGAAAGTCAAATTACGCAAATTATTGAAGATGCCGTGGCCGGGATTAGTGGCGTAAGTCGAATTAGTTCCAGCAGTCGGGAAGAATCATCCTCTATTAATGTAGAGTTTTCGATTTCGAAAGACATTGAATCTGCAACAAATGATGTGCGATCTCGCGTCGCCCGTATCGTCGCTCAATTGCCTGACGAAGCTGATGCTCCCCGCATTTTAAAGACTGAAAGCGATGCGCGGCCTATTATGTGGCTTTCCATGGCAAGCGATCGTTTAAGTCCGCTCGAGCTCACTGACTTTGCTGATCGGAATTTGGTGGACACTTTGTCAACTGTAGACGGTGTCGCGAGTGTTCGTATTGGCGGTGCACGGCGGTATGCCATGCGTATCTGGATCAATACAAGTGCCCTTGCTGCTCATAGCCTGACTGTTCAAGATCTTGAAAATGCTGTTCGGGCGCAAAATGTGCAACTGCCGTCTGGTCGTATTGAATCGCGTAACAAAGAATTCACTATTCGAACAAAATCTGATTTGAAAACACCGGAAGAATTTCGGCGCATTATCATAAAAAATGATGAACGTGGACTCGTTCGATTAGGGGATGTTGCTGAAGTTCGCATTGATGCTGCCAATTTACGCACTGGCCTTCGTGTAAATGGAAAGGATTCTGTTGGGCTTGGCATTATCCGCCAATCTGGATCTAATGTTCTTGAAGTGGCGGAAGGAGTTAAGAAAGTTGTCAACCGGTTGCAAGCTTCCCTGCCGACAGGGGTCACACTAAGAGTTTCTTACGATCAGTCTATTTTTATCAGCCAATCGATTAAGGAAGTATTTGTTGCTCTTGGAATTTCCATGATTTTGGTGATTTTGGTAATCTTTGTTTTCTTGAGATCAATACCGGCCACTTTTATTCCGGCAGTAGCTATTCCAGTGTCGATCATTGCAACTCTCTCTATTTTGGCTTTGCTGGATTACTCAGTTAATGTTTTAACCCTTTTAGCTTTAGTTTTGGCCATTGGGCTTGTGGTTGATGACGCGATCGTTGTGCTTGAAAATATTCACAGGCGTATTGAAGCCGGCGAGCCCCCGCTACTTGCGGCTAGTCGAGGATCAAGACAGGTGGCATTTGCGGTCGTCGCGACAACAATTGTGCTTGTAGCCGTATTCCTGCCAATTTCCTTTTTGGAAGGGACAACAGGTCGATTATTTCGGGAGTTTGGTGTTGCTGTGGCGGCGGCCGTTATCTTCTCCAGCTTTGTTGCACTGACACTAACACCGATGTTGTGTTCCAAATTACTTGTAGAGCAAAGCAAGGAAGGTTGGTTCTATAAATCGACTGAATTTCTGTTTGATCAGCTCGCCCGGCTATACGGCGTGGGTCTACGTTTTGCGCTCTCTATCCCACTTCTCATCGTTGCCTTGGCTATCGGTATTTCGGCGACGGCCTATGGCTTGTATGAGCGTCTTCCCAAAGAATTTGCCCCCATTGAAGATCGTGGATTTTTCTTTATTCCTGTGAAAGCCATTGAAGGCGCTAGCATGGAATATATGTCTAGAAATGTAAAAAAAATCGAGGCGTTGCTGAGTCCTCTGCTCGAAAATAAAGAGGCAGAAAGTGTCTTTGCTCTCACGGGGAGTTTCTCCCGGCCAGGCCCTGTGAATACAGCCTTTATGTTCTCTCGTTTGGTAACATGGGAGAAGCGAGAAAGATCTCAACAGGAAATTGTCAGCTCAATTTTCCCAGGCCTTTTATCAGTTCCGGGCGTTCGAGCCTTTGCCATTAATCCGGCTAGCCTTGGTCAGCGGAGCTTCCAGGCTCCGGTTCAAGTCGTGGTGGGAGGCCCCTCCTACTCTGTGATCAATGAGTGGGTCGACCGGGTGATTGAAAAAGCGTCTGATAATCCGAAGCTCCTAAATTTGGATAAGGATTATACGGAGGCTCAACCGCAAATACGGGTTAATATAGATCGAGATCGCGCTTCTGATCTTGGCGTCTCAATCGAAAATATAGGGAGGACTCTCGAGACTCTGATGGGCGCGCGAGAAGTTGGTACTTACGAAGAGGGGGGGAAGCAATATGATGTCATATTGCGGGCTCGTGTGGAAGATCGTAGTAGCCAAGGCGATTTGAATAACGTGTATGTACGTTCTGAACGCACCGACAGGCTCATACCGCTTTCCAATTTTGTCAGTCTGACCGAAACGGCGAGCGCTTCTAGACTTAAAAGAACAGATAGGCTCCGTACTGTTACAATTTCAGCATCCTTAGCGGATGGATACTCTCTTGACGAAGCCCTGAATTATCTCGAAACATTGGTGATCGCTGAGGCGGGAGATGGTGCGCGTATCTCATTTGGCGGATTAAGCCGAACCTATAAAGATTCAAATACGGCCCTTTTATTTACATTTGCTACTGCTGTGCTTGTTGTTTTCCTAGCTTTGGCGGCGCAATTTGAGAGTTTTATCCATCCTATTATCATTATGACGTCTGTCCCCCTCGCTGTTACAGGGGCGCTGGGGGCTATGCTTTTCTATGGCCTTACCCTAAACGTTTATAGTCAAATAGGCATTATTATGCTGATCGGCCTTACAGCCAAGAATGCTATTCTAATTGTGGAATTTGCCAACCAATTGCGAGACGAAGGGGCTAGTTTGAGGGATGCCATCATAGAAGCATCCATTATTCGTCTTAGGCCAATTCTAATGACGACGATTTCAACGGCTCTTGGGGCTGTGCCTTTAGCCCTTGCTGTCGGCGCAGGAGCTGAAAGCCGGGAGACGATTGGGATTGTTATTATTGGCGGTGTAATGTTCTCAACATTTCTGTCACTAGGAGTTGTTCCGGTCTTCTATTTCCTCTTGGCAAGATATAGCCGCCCTTCAAGTTATCTAACGGATAAATTAAGTAAGCTTGAAGAGATGCATCGCATCGATGATAACTTATGAGTGTGCAGTAAAAGACTTGTTGTAAACGACAATCTTCGTATTAAGACCTTATATTCGTTGATATATGCAATTCATGCTTATCTCTAAGTCGTAACATTTTTAACGAATTTTTAACTTCATTCTTCTAATTTTAGATGAATTAAGTCGTGTTGTGCTTGTTTATCAAGCTGATGCTGCTTTGAAGAAATGTCATTTAAGTTCGAGCGAATTAGTACCGAGTAATGTCCTAATAAAGGCCACTTGTTAAGAATAACAAGCTCTGGCTAATGCAAAATATTCAGGACCCTTTAATTTCGTTTTATCTATAAAGGGATATCTTGCCGATGCTGAAGAAGTTAGCTTTAGGCTTGAGTGTGTGTGGTTAGTATGAGCGCATTACCAAAAAAGAATGAAGCCAGTGTTTCATTGTTGTTGCTTAGCGATGATCCGAAGGTCGTGGAGTTTGTACAAAATGAACTTAATGAACCTGCAATCACTCCCTTGACCAAATTCACAAGTGATTTTGATTTATCCGGCTTTGCGCCGCAATCCGCAGAAATCACCATTCTCTATGTAAGTGGTAGTGGGTTCCCAAAAGCTCTTCGCGCATTGCGCCTTGCTCGAGCAAAAGATACGTCTCTCAATATCGTTGTTATTGATGCGAATGCGACGCCTGATCGGGCTGTTGATATGATGAAAGCGGGTGCAAGTGATTATCGGTCCCATATGGGAAGTAATCAAAATCTCTTATCCAAAATTGAACAAAGTTGTCTCGATACATTGTTATCCCACCAAAATTCTGATTATGAGAACTCAAATTTTGCCAGAATACAAGGACCACAAGCTTTAAAAACACGGGTTCGGAAATTTTTGAAAGCGCTTGGGTATCTGGCTGCATGCCACAATCTTAAGGAAGTCTGTACCGGATTGTTGGAGACCTTGGGAGATGCACTGGGTGCTACAGGGGGCAGCTTGTATCTTGTCGATGGAAATAACTTAAAGCGTATTCATGCGCTGGATCCGGGGCACGCACCGGAAAGTTTGGCACTTCCATTGGACAAGGGAACCATATTTGAGAAAGCACTATCCACCGGTGAGCCTATCCTCCTTACCAATGAGGACGATATTCACAGTACAATCATGAGCGGTTGGACAGGATATGAAGCAAGTAATTTGCTAGTATACCCCTTGCTGCAAAAGAACGGTGACCCCATCGGTGTTTTTTCATTGCATGGAAAAAAAGGAGAGCATTTTACAAAAGAAGACAGGGATCTTGTTTTGATCCTTGCATCCTTTTCACACGAAACAATCCGCGCCCATTGGGCCCAAGGAAAGTCTGTTGAAAGTCTTGATACTCTACGGCTTACATTTGAGAATATGGTGCAGGGTATTATTCTGTTAAATAGTTCTGCGGAAATTGTGCATTATAATCAAAATGTTTTGAAAATTGTTGGATTGTCTGAACCTCAAATAGGCATCGGGACACATATTAGCGAAATTTATAAAATATGTGAAGACAGGGGAGACGACGCGGACAGCAGAGGGGACGGTTGCCCGTGGGTGGATGATAGCAAAAATCACGAATATGTCCAAAAATGTGTTTCTGGGAAATCTATCAATGTCGTCAGGAATGCGATTGAAGAGGGTGGATATGTTTTAACATTTACAGACATTACAAAGCAAAAGGAATGGGAAGTTCAGCTGTACGACGCTAAAGAAAAAGCGGAAGCGGCCAGCCTCAGTAAATCGAATTTTCTTGCAAATGTAAGTCACGAATTAAGAACCCCCTTAAACGCCATCATCGGTTTCTCTGAAATGATTAATAAGGAGGTCTTTGGTGGGTTGGATAATACCCGGTATGTGGAATATGTTAAACATATTCACGATAGTGGCTCGCATTTGCTTCGCCTTATCAATAATCTTTTAGATCTTTCTAAAGTGGAAGCGGGTAAATTTGTCAGACAAGATGGAGAGGTTGATCTTTCTGAGCTTGTTAAAAATACTATGACTTATTTTTCGGGCCAAGCTCAGGATTCTGGAGTCATGTTTACCCTCAAAGATAGAGCTAAATTCAGCACAATTTGGGCTGACGAAAATGCGTTGAGGCAGATCCTTCTTAATCTGATTTCAAATGCAATTAAATTTACGCCGCGGGGCGGCGAGGTGTCGGTCTTATTAAGTCATACAAATAATGAAGAAATAAAAATAACGGTTCAAGATAACGGCATCGGAATGGAAGCAAAATCTATTGAAATTGCGTTGCAACCCTTCGGTCAAATTGAAAACGCGTTTAATCGAAAATATCCGGGCACAGGTCTTGGCCTCCCTCTAGTCTCTTCTTTGACCGAATTGCACGATGGTCGGTTCGAGCTACAAAGCTCCTTAGGAGATGGAACCTGTTGTCAGGTGTATATTCCGTTAAAAAAAGCGCAGTAACTGATCACAGGATCTTAGCATGAATTAATGGGTTAGCCATGGGTGATGCTGTTTCATTAAAGGGGGCATCACCATGTAGTTCATAAGCAGAACCTGAGGCGAAATCACAGAAAAAGAACAGAAAAAGCGCAGAAAAAACGAGGGAGATGTTTGCGAAGAATATGCAAGAACTGAGTAGCCGGGAGGTGGCTGATGTCGTTAGATTTATGTGAAATTTTCCGGGGGAATTGAGACAGTCAGGCACAGGTTAATGTAGGAATTTGAGCTTAATTCCGAGAATTTTGCGGCGAGAATTCCTTTTTCTTCAATCCGTACAATTGTGGCAGTGAAGTTGCCTGTGTCTTCGACTTCAAATATGTGAATTTCGCCACTAATTGTATCGCCAACGGAAAGTGAGTGGTCGGGAAATTCAATGCAAAATCCGTCGGGGGACCAATTCTCAGCAAGAAAAGTTTTCCCCTCTATTATAAAAATGACCCGGGGAGCCGTGTTCCGGTCATATTTTCTCTGCTCTTCTTTACTAATAACGTTCGCCTTTTCAATACATGATACAAACAGCAGTTTCCCTTTTAAGGGCAATATGGTTATGCTGTTAGAGACAAAGCCGTCTTACTGCTTTTGTCTTACAACATACTGTTGATTATATATGCTAACAAATTGTTAATTCGCGTCGGGTGTTATTTATGTCTAACGAACAAAAGATTTTACTTCTGACTGGTGCTAGCCGGGGGATCGGACATGCGACAGTGAAGCGCTTTAGTGCTGCGGGCTGGCGTGTCCTTACCGTGTCGCGGCAAGCGTTCTCGGAGCATTGCCCTTGGGAAGGCGGCGAAGAAAACCATATTCAGCTGGATTTATCTGATATTGAAGAGCTGAAAAAAGGCATAGTTCTTATTAAAAAAAAGCTGGATGGTGCACCCCTTCATGCTCTTGTTAACAATGCTGGAATCTCTCCCAAGGATAAAGAGGGAGGCCGGTTTAATACTTTGAACTCTGCTTATGAAGACTGGTTGCACGTTTACAATGTGAATTTATTCGCGCCTCTTCTTTTAGCGCAAGGTTTGTTTGATGAGCTGATTGCTGCAAAAGGGGCTATCGTTAATGTTACTTCCATCGCAGGATGTCGCGTTCACCCCTTTGCTAGTTCGGCATATGGAACGTCAAAGGCTGCTCTTGCCGCAATGACACGGGAAATGGCGGCTGACTTTGGACCTCACGGTGTGCGCGTAAATGCAATCGCGCCTGGTGAAATTGATACGTCCATTCTCTCACCAGGCACTGAAGACTTAGTTGCGGATCTCCCTTTAAGGCGGCTTGGGCGACCTGAAGAAGTCGCCTCAACCATTTATTTTCTATGTGACGCGCCGTCGTCTTACGTCACAGGAGCTGAAATCCATATTAACGGTGGTCAGCACGTCTAAGAGTTAAACTTCATCACGCCAGTTGTTTTCATCTACAAGTGCTGCCACTTGATCAAGGCCTTGTGTGAAGCGATCGAACATCGTGTTTATTTCATCTATCGTGATGATTAGGGGAGGGCAAAGAGCTATATTGTCTCCCGCAACTGCTCTGGAAATTAGGCCAGCTTCTTGCATAAACCCGACTGCTTTTGCGCCCAAACCCAAACTGGCTTTGAAAGATCGTTTTGTTTCTTTATCAGCAACAAATTCGACGGCGCCGACCAGTCCGCTCACCCTGACTTCCCCAACAAGGGGGTGGTCCACCAGCTGCTCAAATCGTGCTTTAAAAGTTGGGGCTATAGACTGAACATGCTCAAGGATATTACGCTCTTCCATCAATTCCATAGTCCGCAGGGCGACAGCTGCCGGTACGGGATGGCCTGAATATGTGTAGCCATGGGCGAAGGCGCCATGTTTTTCACTTTGTTTGACCATACCCCGAAAAATCTCTTCAGAAACCAATACCGCTGCAATAGGAAGGTAGGCACTGGATAAGGCTTTTGCACAGCTTAATATGTCAGGCTTGATACCATAGGTTTCTGAGCCCCACATATTTCCAGTTCTGCCAAAACCGCAAATAACTTCGTCTGCGATCATAAGGATGTCATGCTTTTTTAGGACTTCTTGAATTTTTTCAAAATACCCTTTAGGCGGAATAATGACGCCACCAGCCCCCATGACAGGTTCTGCAATGAAGGCCGCCACAGTATCCGGGCCCTCCTTAAGAATTAAGATTTCCAACTCTACTGCCATGCGGGTGGAAAACTCATCCTCCGTCTCTCCATCTCTCCCATACCGGTAAAAGTGCGGGCAATTCGTATGAAGTATGTTTTTAATCGGTAAATCGAAGTCATTATGAAGGGGAGACAGCCCTGTCATGCTGGCCGCAGCAACCGTAACCCCATGATAAGCATTATTGCGACTGATGATTTTTTTCTTATTCGGCTTATCTCGTGAATTGTTATAGTACCAGATCAGCTTAACAACCGTATCATTTGCTTCAGAACCGGAATTTGTAAAAAAGACTTTGGAGAAATCACCCGGTGCCATTTCAAGGAGTTTTTCGGCAAGCAGAATTCCAGGCTCGGTCGATTTGCTGGCAAAGGAATGATAATAGGGTAGCTTGTGCATTTGTTTTATCGCGGCGTCGATGAGCTCTTGTTCCCCAAATCCAAAGGAAGTGCACCAAAGGCCCGCGAGGCCTTCAATATATTCCTTACCACTATCGTCATATACATAGATCCCTTTGCCGGTTTCAATAATCAGCGGGCCTTGTTGTTCATGAACAGATAGGTTGGTGTAGGAGTGGATGAGGCTCTGTACGTCGCGGCTTGCGAGGGAGTTTCCTTGACTGAATTTTGTGCTGCTCATTAGATTTCCTTGATAGAAATATTAAGGACGGCGTTTGTAATCCCACGCTAACCTTACATGCCTACTCCGTCAATTGATCATGAAGGTTGTGGTGAAACATTCTTCATGGCTAAATGTGGAAAATAAAAAGGGGGATTTAATGGGAAGTTTCAAAGTCGCAGGAAAAGATGGATTGCAAATCCATGTTTATGAATGGCTACCTGAAGGGGATGCTAAAGCCATTATACAGATTGCTCATGGCATGGCCGAACATGGGGCGCGGTACGAGCGATTTGCAAAATTCTTGAACAAGGCGGGATATGCGGTTTATGCCGATGATCATCGGGGGCATGGCCTAACTGTTCCTGATGGGGCAACCCCCGGACATATGGCCGATGAGAATGGCTGGGAGATGGCGGTCGAGGATTTGCATCTGATTAATCAGGAAATCGCTCAGCGTCATAAAGGCCGGAAAATTATATTGCTTGGGCATTCCATGGGCTCTTTCATGACGCAAGATTATCTCGCCCGTTTTGGAAATAGTGTTGAGGCAGCCGCGCTGTGTGCAACCAATGGACCTCCTGGAATTTTGGGCAAAATTGCTCCGCTGGTATCCAGAATAGAAAAGCTTCGAAATGGAAATGAAGGGCATAGTACGCTTCTCGCCAATATGTCTTTTAAGGCCTTTAACAAAGTGTTTGCTCCTAATAGAACAGAATTTGACTGGCTTAGCCGGGATGAGCTTGAAGTAGATAAATATGTGGATGATCCTTTGTGTGGTTTCGATTGTTCAATCGCCACCTGGATCGGTCTTTTAGAAGCCATGACTCGAATTGCATCGGATCAGGCCTTAGGCAAGATGGATAAAGCCAAACCTATTTATGTCTTTTCAGGGACTGAAGATCCCGTTGGGGAAAAGACGAGAGGCACGGATCGGCTGTTGAAAGCATATAAAAAACACGAATTCTCCGCTATTTCCCATAAATATTATGAGGGAGGGCGTCATGAAATTCTCAATGAGACCAACCGAGATGACGTTATGGGCGAATTTTTAACTTGGGCCGATGACGTAGTTAGCGCTTAAGGGGAACATTTAAATAGACACCAAATTCCACGCCTATGTCACAGGAGACTCGGGCGTGGACACGGCCTTGTCGATCTAGAAAACGCTGAGTGTCTTCTACGGGGAAAATACCCTCATGCCAGATGTTTGGATGGATGTAGAGACCTTTACTGCCATCACACCATAGTGCAACGACCTTATCAGGGGTGAGGTCATCGCCGGGAAGCGCGACGGGGACAACAAAGGGCTTATTATCTATTGGATAGAATAGTTGTCCGCCATCAGGGTGATAATTCATGTGCCAGAGGAGAACTTGATCGCGGGGACAAGTCGCTTCGGTCTTTGAAGCGGATTGCGGATCACGGCTCCATCCTAGGACATAATTCCCGCCAACAGCTTCGTTACTGCCCATGAGAATATCTCCTTCCCATGCCCCATGAAAAATGCCCTCTACAAAACCGCCTTCATCACCCGTGCCGTCATCTATAGGGCGCCATCCTTGAGCTGGCCACTTAACAATTTCAATTTGAAAATTATCTGGGTCATCCACGAGGCATCCATAGGGTTCTACAGTCTCCTCTGTTGCAACAATAAGAGGGACTTGGTGAAGAGGAAGGGTCGGTTTTTCATCTGCTTCAAAAATATACTGGGGAGCATTATTCATTTTAAGATCTCCTTAAGCACTACTGGGGACTGCGTGCAAGTTCAGAAAACCAAGCATCAATGCGGGTTTTATTTACACCAAAATCTGATTTTCCGTATACGGAACGACTATAAATTGCCAGCGTGGACGCCGCTGCATCAATAGAAATAAAGCGGACGGTGATAATATCAGGATATCTAATGAACTCGGTTCGCTGGACAATATCCATCTGTTGCCCGTCTTTACTGACTTTTACATGGGATATGCGGGGCTGATGAGCAATTATTTTTTTCCATCGTTGGGCCAATTCAAGAGCAGAAATGGAAAATTGAGGGGCTTCTTCATTGATGGGAGCAACGCAGTAATTTTTCGGACAAATGAGATACTGGTTGGGGGATGATGATAGCTCGAGAGTTTCAAAATTTGTCTCGGAAATTTCTCCCACCGGCAAAAAGGAGGTCAGGGTTTGATTGCCAAAAGAAGTGAAAATCAAAGTGCTGGTCACCAAGCCGAGGGTGACACTCAAAAATAAAAGAATTTTGAGTGTCATTGCAATCATGGAGTCTCAACTTTCTCGGTTAGATTCAATAACCGACTATTCTCTCTTTCCTTGATCATTTTTGAGGTTAATCGTGACCCGTCATCACTCCAGCCAGGAGGTCCAAATATATGCATAAACGCAGCTTTGACACTTTTTGCATGTCGGACATCATTGGCGATCCCTACCCATTCATGTAAAGCAATGACGAAGGGATTGAAGCTGGCAATCTGCTTCACGATGCCATAGCGGCAAGGTTCCGTCTCATCTTCTGGAATAAAAGAGCCGAACATTCGATCCCAAATTATCAAAACACCCGCATAATTGGCGTCCAAATATTTTGGATTGATGGCATGATGCACCCGATGATGAGAGGGAGTGTTAAAAATATATTCGAAGGGGCGCCACATTTTATGGACGGCTTCGGTATGGATCCAAAATTGGTAAACAAGACTGATCCCTTTGAAAAAGACAATAAGCGGCGTCGGGAATCCTAGGAGAGATAACAAAAGCCATGGGACCCAAGTTCCCACAAGGCCGCCCGTCCATGTTTGTCGAAGTGCTGTCGACAAATTATAATATTGTGAAGAATGATGGTTGATATGCGCCGCCCACCAGATTCTATGTTCATGACTCCAGCGGTGAAATAAGTAGTAGCATAAATCTTCAAAGAAAAAAATTACGACAAAGGCATACCAATGGTAACCCATTTCAAAGAGACGGAATTGATAAACCCAGTTTGCTACTGATGCAATGAGACCAAAATTAATCATTCCAATGGCAAAATTTCCAAAGCCCATGGTTAGGGAGGCTGCGCTATCCCTCATCTCATAATTAGATTTTTTTGGTAAAAAACGGCCAACAATTACCTCTATGGCAATGAAGAGGATAAAGGCCGGGATGGCTAAAGTGACAGGATCTGGCAGGGTCACGATTGCACTCCTAGTTTATTTTCTTCAATGATTGATTTGGCCCAGGGGCTTAACGCATCTTCAGGAGGGAGATCGAAACTTATTGCAGGATGGCTGAAATCTTGCCGAACAATTGACACGGTCCTGCCTTTTGTCACCAAAATTGAGAGAGAAATTGTTTGAGAAACCAATTTGTCGCCAAAAGTTCTAATCAGTCTGAGCGGATCTTTATCGTCAAGTTCCACCAAAGCATATTTATTGTCTTGGCTTAGCAATAAATTTCGAACAGGAACATTTGTCTCTTCTTCTGCTACAAAAGACCTGATCTTATTTTCTGTGAGCACCGCATTTCGGGCGCCTGCAATGAGCCGAATAAACAGGATCATTAAGATCGTGAAAAAAGCTGAGATGGGAAGCAAAATATAGGGTTCAATAACCATGCTTCAAATATTTCCTCAATGAGCCACGTTTCATATTTCTCGAATATTGAGCATATTGCAGAGTTTCAGTGGACTGCAAGCAGTTAATTTTACAGCATTATTCGCTTATTCAGGCATATTCTCAAAAAGACGTAGGGGCTTCAAAGGCTTGGTCGAGAAAAAATGTAATTGCGAAGACCCTTTACCAAAACTGGCTGTTTCCTTATGCTACCGGTCGACTTTAAAGTACAAAACCTCAACAGGGAAAAATAAATGCTAGGTCTCATACAGGATCGCCCACTGCTGATCTCTTCGCTTATCGAATATGCCGGTCTGAATCATGGTGATGTGGAAATCGTATCCCGCTCGGTGGAAGGGCCCATCCATCGTACAAATTATCGCGATGTCAATTTGCGCTCCAAAAAACTTGCTCAAGCACTTGCCCGTCTTGATGTGAAAGTTGGTGACAGGATTGGTACTCTCGCTTGGAATGGGTACAGACATGTGGAGATTTATTTCGGTGTCTCCGGTATGGGGTCCGTTTGCCACACGATTAACCCGCGCCTGTTCCCAGAACAAATCGCCTATATCGTAGATCATGCTGAAGATCAGTATATTTTCGTTGATTTGACTTTTATGCCGTTGATTGAGGCTATGAAAGATCAGCTGACTAACGTTAAAGGCTTTATCGTTATGACTGACGAAGCCCATATGCCAGAAATCAATCTTGATAACGTACTTTGTTATGAGACATTGTTAGCTGCAGAAGATGGCAGCTACGTTTGGCCAGATTTTGACGAGAATACAGCCTCCAGCCTTTGCTACACTTCCGGTACTACAGGCAATCCTAAAGGCGTTCTATATTCCAACAGGTCAACTGTTCTTCACAGTTTTGCTGTTTGCACCAATGATGGCTTGGGCGTTTGCAACAGTGACAGCATTTTGCCAGTGGTGCCTATGTTCCACGCGAACGCATGGGGAATTCCATACGCGGCTGCCATGTCTGGCGCGAAAATGGTTATGCCTGGTGCTGCCATGGACGGTGCATCCATCTATGAGCTGATGGAAGACGAGCAAGTAACTTTATCTGCCGGTGTTCCAACTGTATGGTTGATGCTGCTTGCTCATGTTAAAGAAAACAACCTCAAATTCTCTTCCATGAAACGGACAGTCATTGGCGGATCTGCCGCGGCCCGTTCAATGGTTGAAGCATTCGTGAATGATTATGGGGTTAATGTTGTTCATGCTTGGGGCATGACAGAAATGAGCCCACTGGGTACAACTGGTAACTTGCTTAAAAAGCATCAAGAACTTCCAGAATCTGAGAAAATTGATATCCGCCTTAAACAAGGTCGTACTGTTTATGGTGTTGAGCTTAAAATTGTTGATGATGAAGACAATGAATTGCCGCGCGATGGTAAAGCTTTTGGTCGTCTGATGGTTCGCGGCCCATGGATTACTAAAGGGTATTTCAGAGCAGAAGGCGGCTCTGTTATCGATGATGATATGTGGTTCGATACGGGCGATGTGGCGATCCTCGATGCGGATGGTTATATGCAGATTACCGA
>JAESSA010000016.1 GCA_016764355.1 Sneathiella sp.
AATTGGATCGGGATTATCGATCAGTTAAGCTCGACTAAAGTACGTCAACATCTTGAGGGGACCAATGTACCGCCCCCTCAATTTGCACTCCTAAATCATTTTGGGCACAGGCCGCTTGAAGGCAAAACTGTCACTAAAATTGCTTGGGCGATGCAACAACCACAACCGGGGATCACAAAAACCATCGCAAAAATGCTGGAAAAAGATTTCTTGCGTGAAGAAGCCAACCCGGAAGATGGACGGTCTAAAATTCTTTTCCTGACAAAAGAAGGTGCCAGAGCCCACGAAAAAGCAAAAGCGCGCCTGATTAATGCACTGGATGGTGTTTTTGATGCTTGGTCAGAAGAGGAGAAGAGAGGTTTTTATGGTCATCTGGATAAGCTCAAAGTGTATTTTGACGAACACCGCTAAATAATTATTTGTAAGCTGCCAGAATTTTTATAGGCCGTTCATCCAGACGGATTATTTGTGGCGTAAGCGGCCCGTCATCCCCATCCATCTGACAGGGGACACCCTCCTGTGACAGTAATTCAACGGGTCCATTTGTTTGGATATAATCAACGGATCGGCACGTGGAAAGGCGTCCACTTAACAAGGAAAATCCATATCTAATTGCGGCCCAGAGACCCTTATTTTTAAGGACCAGAACATGAAATTCCAGTTTTCTTAAATCTGCTTTTGGTGCAACAACGAAGAAGCCGCCGAACAAACGGGATCGACTAACAATTATTGAAGCCCCTTTGTAGATCTCTCCATTTGCCTTAACAGAAAGGTCAAGAGATCCGAACTGTTTAGATGCCCGAAATGCAGCTATAACATAAGCAAAAGCACCAAATTTCCGCTTCTCTTCAAGGCGCAACTCGGCCACAGCAAGGGAGTCGTATCCTGCGCTCACCATAAGCAGAAATCTCTTTTGCTCAAGAAGGCCCGGATAAATAAGCTCCGGTTTTGCAGATACCAGAACAGCAACAATTTTTTTGAGTTTCGTACCGATGCCGATTTCTCTCGCCAGAATGTTGGCCGTTCCCATGGGAATGATGCCCAGCGGAATTTCTGTATCAACCATTGCATTGGCAAGCTCTGCAATCGTGCCATCTCCGCCAGCACCAACAATGGCGGACCAATCTTCACCGCTATCGAGAACCTGTTTCACCAATTGGGTTCCATGACCCGCATATTCTGTTGTTCGCACAGAAACGCTGGCGCCAGATTTCTTTAATAACGCCAGCACTTTATCAAACCTTTTTTGATTGCCCCGGCCGGAGACAGGGTTGCGGATTATGAGAAGTTTCCGGTTTGTCGCAGCCATTATAAATATGCCCTAGCTTTATTGCGCATCTACTTTTTCAGCTGTTCTTAAATTAATCACCAAAACACCAGCCAATGTCAGTATCCCACCTGCAATAAATCGCCAACCTAAAGGTTCATCATAGATGACAACCCCGAAACCGACACCAAACAAGGGGGCTAATAGACCATAAGGTGTCAAAACAGCCACCGGATACCGTTGAAGTAAGTAGAACCAGCTTCCATGGGCAACGATTGTTGTTGCAACTACTGTAAACAATAAGGCCGCAAGTGAGCGTAAATCAATAGTTGTTAGCGCTGCTATTTGTCCGCTTTCAAAGGTAAACGAAAGAGCAAGAAGTACAGGAAAAGAGATGGCCCCAATCCATGCCTGCATCGTCATTGTTCCGGCCCCCTTGACAAGTCTCATAAGTACAATACCACCAGCCATACAAAATGCGGCGAGGGAAACCAAGGTAACTCCGTCTAAATAGTTGAAAACAATAGGATCGAACCCTAAAACCAAAACACCAACAAAGGACATGAGTAGTCCCAAAACTCGACGCCAACGGATACTCTCTTTAAGAAAGATTACCGCCATAATCAAAGAGAATGGGGCAACCAGTTGAATTGTTACAGCAACGGCAGACACACCTCCAGCGATTGAAATTCCTATATATAAAAGCGTAAAATGAATGATCCCAACAAGCACAGAAATGGCAAAAATCATCTTCATGCTTCCGCGTACATTTTTAAGGAAGATGCATAGAAAAAGTGTGACTAAAAAGAACCGTAATCCCGTAAAAAACAGAGGCGAATAATGCTCCATTCCAATTTTTGCGGCAACAAACGAAAATCCCCAGATTACGTTCACCAATAGCGCCAGTCCCACATGAGGCAGTGTCATTTCAAATTTTCCTTGAAAGGTGGGTCGCTACAGCGCAAAGCAGGATATCAACAGCGCCAGCTATACTTTTTAAAGGCCGCAACATAAGTATCCCTCAAGCAATTGTCAAAATATATGAAAAGGGGCCAAATATTGAGTTTCACCGAGCAAAATTAAAGCTAAGACTTTTTTTATATTCAATCGAGTAATATGTAAAACACACTAATTATTTAGCTTTGTCCAATTAGATAACAAAAATTAATAGTAAGCGTATTAATAGCAAAAATAGAATGTATGATCATGAGTATCAGAAGTGAACCGGACCAGATTATAGGTCTATTATGCCAAAGTGAAATATTGTGCCCGCACTTCTTCACTCAGTTCTCTGATCAATTTCGTGAAAATGCTCTTGGAGACCACTGCAAACTTTACCTGTTTGATCCAAGAAATTCGCTTATTAGACAGCATCTTCCCACCTTAACCCCCCGACGTCTAAGCTGGAGTGATTTCCAGCGTGACAGCAGCTCACCTGAGCTTTGGAAGATCCCTAACCCAACACCGGTATTCTTAGATAATCCTCTAACCAAAGATCATGAAATCCATGCCATGGTCACTTGCGGCCCAAAACAGGAAGAAAATGGTATTCTTGTTTTTACTAGAGCCGCAGGCAGTCAAATTGATGACACACAATCTCAGCTTTTCTCATTGGTTAAATTCCAGATTGGAAATTTAATTTCAAAAGCTAGCCACCAATCTCCTTTAGACAAAAGCAAAAATCCCTACATTATTCAGGCTATTCAATCGATTAAAGATTCCTACATAATTTACGACAAAGAAGACCGCGTTGTTACTTTCAGCCCGCAGCACCTTTACTATTATCCTTGGATGCGCGGCCACCTTCATGAAGGTGCTCATTTTGACGATCTTCGAGAAATATTCGGCCGCAGTAATGAAGCTAAGATCCTTGACAACCAGGGCAAGCCCCAGATTTCTAGAAGAGTTCCTCCGCAAAAAGGGGAACCCACTTCTACAGATATGTCTTTCAAAGATGGTCGCGTCGTCAGGCTTCGAGATACACGGTTGCCCAATGGTGGATGGGCGACGGTCCTCACCGATATCACCGCTTTCAGGAAAAACGAAATCGCCCTGAAAAAAGAGAAGAAAGAATATAAAGACTTATTAGAAGCAAGCCCCGATGCCATTTGCATAACAGTTAGTCACCGTATGAGTTATGTGAATAATCGGCTAGCGAAAATGTTAAACACGCCTTCCCTCGACAAATTTTTGGGAAAAAGCGGATATTCGCTTATTCATCCAGAAGACAGACAAAAATTTACTGATTTTCGGAATTTAAATGCGGAAAAAAGTGAAACCGAAGCCCTTGAAATCCGACTTAAGCGATTAGATGGAAGTAGCTTTTATGCGGATTTAACCACGGCACCAGTTATCTGGGAAGGGCAAGCTGCTAAACTTTGGACCATACGGGATGTGTCTTATAGAAAAGAAATCATCAGGAAACTGGCGCAGCGAGAAAAAGAAATGGCTGCAGCACAAATGCTTGCCAGTAGTGGTTATTGGACTCTCAATCTTGATACGAATGAAATGCGATTTTCAGATGAATCTCATATTTTGCTTGGGTTTGACCCAAAAGAAAATTCGCTTACTGCAAAACAACTCGTTGAGATGTTCCCTCAGGGTGAATATGAAAAAATAGATCGTGCAATTGCTGCTGGAATTAAGTCGCAAGAACCCTTTGACTATGTACATACGATCTTTGTGAACGAAGAACTAAAATACGTTCGAGTACGAGCGAAGTTATTGCATGACGAAGCAAATGGATCTTCCTTTGTTTTTGGCGTTTCGCGAGACGTGACAGAACAAAAGAAAATGGAAATTGCCCTTGTCGAAAGTGAAAAACGCTTTCGAGATTTAACGAAAGCCTCTGCGGATCTCCATTGGGAACTTGATATTGATCTTAAATTTTCCTTTATTTCGGATACCGTAGAAGAACTTGTTGGCTATCCGCCAGAATTTTACTTGGGTAAGACTGTTACAGCAATTTTTGGAGACACAGCGACTGACGAAAATGGGATTAGTCCCTTACTCAAAAAATTCGATAGCCATGTTTCTTTTCGCGATATGGTGTTCCAACGCAGCCATTCTTCAACGGGAAGGACTACTTGGATCAGGTGTAGTGGCGCTCCATACTATGACGAGAGCGGTAAATTTTTAGGATATCGTGGGTCAAACACAAATATAACGGCGCAAATGGAGCTTGCAGAGCAACTTAAACAATCTCAAAAAATGGAAGCCGTGGGGCAATTGACTGGTGGGATCGCCCATGATTTTAATAACCTACTTGCCGTCATCCAAGGCAATGCGGAACTTTTACTTGAAGAAAAATTATTCGAAAAAGATCTGAGTAACACCAACAAACTTACTGCAATTATTCGGTCCACAGCAAAAGGCGCTGATTTAACGCAGCACATGCTAGCTTATTCTAGAAAACAAGCACTAAGTCCGAGTATTGTACATTTAAAAGCCTGCATAGAAAATATGATTGGATTGCTAAAAAGGACTCTTGGCGCCCATATCCATTTTGATGTTCAAACTGCAGAAAACCTCTGGTCCTGCTTTATTGATGCCAATCAAATTGAAAATGCTGTTTTGAATCTGGCCTTAAATGCAAGAGATGCAATGCCTGATGGCGGCACATTGCAAATTAAATTGGCCAATATTAAGCACACTACTGATCATTTAAAGGACGGCACGAAATTGCACGCAGGCGCTTATGTTATTTTAACAATAACAGATACCGGAACGGGCATTTCTGACAGTGATTTAGAATTAGTTTTCGATCCTTTCTTTACCACAAAGGAAGTTGGCAAAGGAACGGGCTTGGGCTTGAGTGTTGTTTCAGGCTTTGTTCGGCAATCAAAAGGAACGATAACGATTGAATCAAAAGTAGAGGAAGGAACCACAATTAACCTTTATTTACCCGCCCAGCCGTGATGTAACTTTTTCTCACTAAATCGACATACTGAAAATCATCTCAGAGACCAAAGAAACACTGATGGAAATCGAACGAAAATTCCTTGTAAAAAATTCTAGCTGGAAAAAATATATTTTGAACTCTGAAGAAATAGTTCAATTTTATCTGACCGGAGTAAACCAATCCCCCAGCCTTCGTCTCCGTTCAAAAGGGGCTAAAGGATTTATAACCCTGAAATATCCGTCCCAATCAGAGATAATTCTTATGCGCGAGGAATATGAATATGAAATTCCTGTAGCAGATGTTCTTGCACAAATGTCAGAAGCCACGGGAAATATCATCAAAAAAACCCGCCATAATGTTAAAGCTCCAGATGGCAACATTTGGGAGATTGATGAGTTCAAGTCACCCGTTTCTGATTTAATCCTTGCTGAAATTGAATATTCAGATGAGGAGATGAAAGTAGCCTTACCGGATTGGGCGGGAGAGGAAGTAACGACAGACCCACGCTATAGCAATCTTCAACTCTCTTTCCGTCACTCGTAATATAAAATCAAACACAGCCCTGCTACTATTTTTCTACTCAACCCTTTTCATTTTTTAAGATTGCGCTTTAATATGGACAGGCATTAAACGGAGACTGATTTATGTTCGTGCCTCTTGTAAAAAAACTGACGATATCCTGCCTTCTGGTTGCCATTAGCACAATTACTGTATCGTTCCCCTTAAAATCAGGGACCGTCGCGGAGCAAGCCACCACAGCGCAACTGGGACCGCGTCCCTTTTTCCTTATAGAAAAAATGAAGGAAGGCGCGCTGAAGGACCGTTTGTCTGCATGCAAGGCAGGCCCTTTTTACAAAACTGATTTTTCAATCGCTCATCGCGGTGCCCCAATGCAGTTTCCTGAACATACTAAGGAATCTTATGTAGCCGCAGCCCGTATGGGCGCAGGTCTGATTGAGTGTGACGCAACCTTCACAAAGGACAAGGAACTTGTTTGCAGACACTCCCAATGTGATTTGCACACAACCACGTATATTCTTCTCAGGCCTGATTTAAGCTCCCAATGCAGCGAACCTTTCAGCCCTGCATCTAACGGGTCTAAGGCGTCAGCAAAATGCTGCACTTCCGATATTACCCTTGCGCAATTCCATACCTTAAACGGAAAAATGGATAGCAAAAACCCTAACGCTACAACCCCAGATGAATATGTAAAAGGGGGCGCCCCTTGGCGCACAGAACTCTACGCCACGCAGTCTACTTTAATCACACATGCCCAGAGCATCGATCTTATTGACAAATTGGGCGGGAAATTTATCCCGGAACTCAAATCGCCTTCCAGCGACGAGCCTTTTAACAGCCTATTCACGCGCCAAAGCTACGCCCAAAAGCTAGTAGATGAGTATAAAGATCGCGGCATAGATCCGCAGCGTGTATTCCTACAATCCTTTGACTTAAATGACATTCTATATTGGATCGAAAATGAGCCGGAATTCGGCGCGCAAGCCGTGTATCTAGACGGTCGCTACCGTCAAATACAACCCAACGACCCCACATCCTTCAATCCCACCATGAACGAGCTTGCGACAAAAGGTGTAAAAATCATTGCACCCCCCATATGGATGCTGCTCGCCCTTGACAATAGCGGTGCGATTGTTCCCTCTTCCTATGCAATTGAGGCTAAAAAAGCAGGGCTTAAAATTATTACCTGGAGTCTGGAAAGATCCGGCCCACTAACCAATGGCGGTGGCTGGTACTATAAAACAGTAGGCGATGCCATAAATACGGATGGAAATATGATGACTGTCCTTAACGTCTTGGCGGAAGATGTTGGCGTCATCGGTGTTTTCTCCGACTGGCCCGCAACAACAACTTTTTATGCAAGCTGTACCAATCAGAATTAAATCTGAAAACTTGCAGCGACGAATTTTACGTATCGTAGCATTCTCTCAACTTATCTAAAAGGGGCTCAAAACTTATGGGCTTGGTCAATACGGCATTCATTCCTGCTGCTAATAGCTGGTTCTGCTGTTCAGCGGCCTCTTCTCCTGTAAGGCCAACAATAGGCAAATGCATATAGCTCGGATGGTCTCTAATATATTTAGTGGCTTCAAGGCCATCCATATTTGGCATCTGAACATCCATAATCAACACGTCAAAAGTTGCGCGTTCTAGCGCTTCCAGAACCTCTTTGCCATCGGCAACAATCGTGACTTTCTTCGCGATCGGAGAGAGCATCGCATTTAACAACATTCGGTTTATAGCAACATCATCAGCTATTAGAATACGAACCTCCTTTAGCCATACCACGTCACTTGAAGAGACACCCGCATCGAGATCTTGATCTATCAATTCTACCGTTTGATTATTCGTTCGCTGAACTTCTTTCGCCGGTAATTCGATCATAAAACTGCTTCCCTTATCAATCTCGCTTTGAACAGTTATATCACCATCCATAGCGCGGGCAAGAGATCGAGCAATTGCCAACCCTAGCCCTGATCCAGGGCTTGTTTCATTCTTTTTACTTCGAGTAAATCGATCGAACAAACCGGGTAGCGATTCACGTTCTATCCCAACCCCTGTATCTTCAACTGAAATAATCAGCGATGGATTTTCATTTCGATCGCGATAAGAGACGTTTAAAATTATAAAACCGTTGTGAGTAAATTTCTGAGCATTACCAATTATATTCACAAGGATTTGGTTAATTTTTGCCTGATCGATCAACAATGCTGATGGAACATTTTCTGAAATATAATAATTAAGTGAGACATTTTCATTCATCTGCCCAACAGAAAGCATTTTGACTGATTTCTCTATTATTTCCCGAATATCTGTAAGGGCCAAATTGACGGGGAGATTATCACTTTCAGCCCGCTGTAAATCAAGATAGTCATTGATTAACACTTTGATATATTCTCCTGACTGATTTGCCGCCTCAACAATTGATCGCATGGGCTCAGTAATGCCGTTGTCTAACAAGTATTTCTGTGCACCAAGCACACCTTGTAACGGAGATCTAATTTCGTGACTGAGAATTTCCAGGAATTCTGACCTCTCCTTATAGGCTGCTTTCTTGCGATTTCTTGAAAGCGCGCGTTCTCTAAAATATCCGATCGCGGTAACCCAAACGGCCCCAATGATTAAAAACACCACCAAAAAGGAATAGCGCAAAACAGTATGATAGGCGGAAGTATTGGGCCAACCTTCTTTAGGTTTAATAGCTAAAATCCACGATCCGTTTTTAAGAGCAACGTCGAGTTGAATACTTTGCGCCTCACGACCAAAGAGTTTCTTATCTCCGTAGAAAACAGCTCCCTCTGCTCCTAGACCGTCATGCCCCCGAATAGCAAGGTCATGGGTTTTAACAAATTCCTCAATCCCTGCTTCTAAAAACAATATATTCATATCAACGGGGGCCGCAACGATTCCCCAAGTCTCCCTGCCGCCTTCAATATTTTGAATATAAACAGGAATACGGAGTATAAGTGCTCTGCCCCCTTGCACCAAATCAACTGGGCCTGAAATAACAGGTTTGCCTTCTTCAATCGCACGGAAAACGCTTGCCCGTTGAGCAAGGGGCGCTTTTCTATAGTTCAAACCAACAACAGCTTCATTTCCTTTTAAGGGATATGTAAAACGCACAATCAAGTTTGGCGCTACGACAACATTTCGAATAGCTGGTTGAGCGCGTTTTATTGAAGCCGCATACCGGTCAAACTCTTGCTGATTAAAGGTTGGGTTCGCTTCTATATATGATTTCAAGCCGTATAAAACTTGAACAGCCTCAGCAAGACACAAAGATAATTTCAAACGAAATTCTTGTGCCGCCCGTTGTACCTGTTCCTTCTTCCGGCTAATCTCTTCCTGTGCAATATGACGCTCGGTTTGTTGCTCAAAAAACAACAAGCCCAAAGCAATCAGTATTAACATAATAGCCGAAACAATCTTCTGCCTATTCATTATACAGAACTTTGCTCAATCGTTCGCAGATACTCAATTGTGCGAAACTACATATTGTTTTTTACATTACCTAAACACAAAAATAACAGGCTGTACGTTAATTTTCAGTTGTTTTATAAATTATGGCTCAATTTTCTACTGAGGCAAGAAGAGCGGCATTCCCCCCTGAAGCTGTTGTATCTACACTTAGCGTCCTTTCCAAGGCGAATTCATGCCAAGTCTTACCACTTTGTAATAAAGGTATAATTGCACCGTCTGTCGCGGCCAATTTTTGACGAATTGTTTTCAGCTCAATTCCCTCTTCGACAGAAAGGCACAAACCTGACAGAAGAGAAAAACCATCAAGATATTTTTGAAATTCCTCGAGGCTTAATAGAGACAATACTCGGGCCGGCAGGCCTGCTTTTCTACAAAAAACCATGAATTCACTTGCCTCTGACCCTTGATCGAAAATCAAAACAGAATTTCCTGTAGCAAGCGCAACAAGTGCATCGTTCAACCAATTACAGCCAGCAACTAGCAGGGTTCCCCGCTTATGAAATTGGAGTTGGTTACTTTCCCCAGTCGGGCCGACGAGTTCAATAACCTCAGAAGTATACCCATTGAGACGGTTTTTAATTTGGATGGCCTTCACCTGGAATTTTCTCTCCAGCGCAGGTAAATTTTCATAAATCCAATGAAGGCTATCAAAGAGACCCTGTTTGTGTTTTTCAGTTCTCTCTTCTCTGGTCGGCCTTGGCCCCTCTTGGTGTTTTACCAAGCTCCGAGATAATTGCGCAGGTTTCCGTCCTACAAACTTATGAAGATATAGAGGGCCGCCAGCCTTGGGACCAGTTCCCGATAATCCTTCTCCGCCAAAGGGTTGCACCCCGACCACTGCCCCGATCTGATTTCTATTTACATATAAATTTCCGACTTCCGCAATCTCGGCAACTTCCTGAACCCGGCGATCAACACGGGTATGCAGCCCCATTGTAAGGCCATACCCCGCATCATTAATCGCGTGGACAACTTTTTTCAAATCGCCAGACTTAAAAGTCGCCACATGCAAAACCGGCCCAAAGATTTCTCTTTCCATCTCTTCAATACCGAAGACTTTAAAGACGCTGGGCGCTATGAAATACCCATTCTCCATTTGCTCCTTCGAAAGGGTTAGTTTCTTAATCAACTGACCGCCTGCTTCCAAGGCGTCGCAATAATTCAGAATATTTTGTTTCGCATCCGGATCAATAACCGGCCCTAAATCTGTCCCCATGGACCATGGGTCACCAATGGACAGATCATCCATTGCGCCTTCCAACATCGGTATAATTTTATCCGCAATATCTTCCTGCACATACAACATTCGAAGAGCGGAACAACGCTGTCCCGCACTTTGAAAAGCAGACGCTACAATATCGCCCACAACCTGTTCTGGCAAAGCTGTAGAATCAACAATCATGGCGTTCAAGCCCCCCGTCTCGGCAATAAGTGGGGCATAGGAAGAGCCATTATCAGCCATTGCGCGATTAATTCGCTGGGCTGTATTTGTGGAGCCTGTAAAGCACACTCCAGCAAGGGTCGGATGGGACACCAGCGCCTGACCAACCACGGCACCTTTTCCCGGTAGAAAATGCAGCACATTCGCGGGAATGCCTGCCTTATGCATTAGATCAACGGCAAAGGCCGCCACCAACGATGTTTGTTCTGCCGGTTTTGCTAGAACGGCATTCCCTGTCACAAGGGCTGCAACCACTTGTCCCATAAAGATAGCTAAAGGAAAATTCCAAGGAGAGATACAAACAAAAACCCCGCGAGCAGACCCAGAAATTTCTGCGTCAATTAAAGGGGCCTCTTGTGCATAAAAGCGACAAAAATCTACAGCTTCACGCACTTCTCCAAGTGCATCAAAAGGCGTTTTCCCAGCCTCTCTTGCTAGAAGCGCCATCAGCTCATCCCTGTTCTCTTCGAGAAGATCAGCGACCTTTCTAATCGCATCGGCTCGTGCCGATGCTTCTGTTGCCGCCCAATCTGGTTGCGCTTTTTGCGCAGTATTAAAAGCGACAAGTATCTGCGGCTCTGTCGCTTCTACTATTTCTCCTACAAAATCTGATTTATCTGAAGGATTATAGATTTTTCGAACCGCGCCATTTTGGATGGATCCGCCAATTACAGGGGCCCCGGTCCAAATTTTTTGTTTAAACTGTTGCCGCGTTTTCTCAAAATCTGAGAGCTCATCTGGATTTGCAAAGTTAATTCCAGATGAATTAATTCTGTTCATCGGATAAATATCTGTTGGAAGCGGTATGCCCACAGCTCCTCGTTCTCGCCGTGATTTCAGGCTTTCCTCAGGATCAGAAACCACCAGCTTTGCTGGCACCTTCTCATCAAGCACCTGATTCACAAAAGAGCTATTCGCACCATTTTCCAATAACCTTCTAACCAGATACGCCAGAAGATCTTCATGAATACCAACTGGAGCATAGATACGGCATCGGCCACCGTGGCGCGCCTTTACTAGGTTATGCAGGGCTTCCCCCATGCCGTGAAGACGTTGAAACTCTAAGTTAGTTTGCGTCCCGGCAAGATGCAGAACTGTTGCCATTGTATGGGCGTTATGAGTGGCAAATTGCGGATAGATACGATCAGTCATCGACAGCAATTTCTTCGCGCATGCTGTATAACTGATATCGGTTGCCGCCTTCATAGTGAAGACAGGATAGGCAGATAAGCCCTCCACTTGGGCCAATTTGATCTCCGTATCCCAATAAGCCCCCTTCACCAAACGGATCATAATTTTTCGATCAAGGCGGGTCGCTAGATCATAACACCAATCCAACACATGAATTGCTCTTGGACTATAGGCTTGGACCACAAGACCAAAGCCGTCCCAACCGGCTAGATCAGGCACGGATAAGACGGCTTCAATTACATCAAGGGAAAGGTCCAGCCTATCCGCTTCCTCTGCATCGATTGTAAATCCCATATTTGCATTTTTCGCCTGCAACACCAGACTGGAGACACGGGGGACCAGCTCATCCATTACCCGCTTTTTATGGGTAAATTCATATCGTGGGTGCAATGCAGAAAGTTTGACGGAAATAGCGGGATTGTCTCGTATATCTGTAGCAGTCGAGCGTTCCGATATTTGTGATATGGCACGAGAATAACTCAGGAAGTATTTTTTTGCGTCGGTTGCTGTATGGGCGGCCTCTCCCAGCATATCATAGGAATATTGATAGCCCTTTTCTTCCATATTCCCGCCGCGCTTCATGGCCTCCTTTATATTCCGCCCCAGAACGAACTGATGACCCAGAACTTTCATAGCGCGAGAGACGGCATTTCGGATGACTGGCTCCCCCACTCTACGGATAAGATGCCTTACATTTTGAACAACATCCCAACTATCCGCCTCTTTTGGCGAGATCACTTTGCCCGTCAACATCAGCGCCCAAGTGGAGGCATTTACCAAAGGTGATGTTGAATGGCCTAAATGTTTACCCCAATCAGCAGCAGAGATTTTATCTTGTATAAGAACATCAATCGTGGCGTCATCAGGGACACGTAACAATGCTTCGGCAAGGCACATGAGAGCGACACCTTCTTCCGTGCTCAACCCATATTCGCTGAGAAAAATTTCCATTAATCCTGGATTTTTACTGCGGCGCAAAACACGAACAAACTCAGCGGCCGAATCCACTAATTGCTCTTTAGTATGCGTATTCAGATTAGTATATTCAACAAGGGATTTTATTGCCTCGTCCTCATTACACAGATAGGCATTGCGCATTTTTTTCCGAATTGTCGCCGCGGCTGATCCACTTGTCATTTGCCCGAATATCCTCTGTACATCCAACGTGTTTTTAAACTCAATCAATAGTGTTAAGGTAGGGCATCAACATTAGGATTTGAGACTGAATATTCTTCTATTTTTATCTGTTTTGACTTTAGAATATAAATTTTTTATATTTTTGGTCTGAAATTGTACAAATTGGCAGTCACATGGATAAAATAGACAAAAAAATTCTGAAAGAAATACAGCAGCATGGTCGTATTACTATGACGGAGCTTGCCAGTCGTACGGGAATAACGAAAACCCCTTGTATTGACCGCCTGCGGAAACTGGAAAAACAAGGCATCATATCTGGCTATGGAGCTCACCTTAATCCTGAGAAACTAGAGGCTGGGCATATCGCATTTGTTCAGGTCTCCCTCAATGACACCACAACCATTGCCCTTCAGGAATTTAATTTAGCCGTAAAGAAGGTTCCGCAAATCCAATCATGCCACATGATTGCCGGCAATTTTGACTATCTTCTAAAAGTCAGAACAAAAGATGTGACCGAATATAGGCACTTCTTAGGCACCACACTCGCTCAACTGCCAAAGGTTCAGCATACAAGCACCTTTATTGTCATGGAATCAGTGACGGATAGGGTTACGTTTGATATTCCCGAATAATGTTTCGATAGCGGAATGTTATTCACAAAGGCCAGAAAAAGAGGATTGCAGGAACAGAGACCACAACAATAAAAATCTCAAGCGGTAATCCCATTCGCCAATAATCGCCAAACCGATACCCACCGGGCCCCATAATTAGAGTATTATTTTTATGCCCAATTGGAGTCAGAAAAGCGCAAGAAGCTGCCACGGCAACAGCCATTAGAAACGGATCTGGATTGACGTTCAATCTGTTTGCCATATCAACAGCAATAGGCGCGCCAACCACCGCGGTCGCCGTATTATTCAAGACATCAGATAAAAACATAATCACGACCATAAGGACGGTAAGAACAACCATTGTCGGCAAACCGCTAGTTAAATCCACAATTCCCGATGCAATAAGCGCCGTCCCCCCAGATTGCTCAAGGGCACTTCCCAGTGGAATCATCGATCCCAAAAGCACAATCACCGGCCACTCGACCTGTTGATAAACTTCTGAGATGGGGACAATGTCCAAAAAAACATAGGCCGCCACCACGATTGCTAAAGCCACTGCTAAATATAAGCCGCCAAAACTTGCAACACCGATCGCAGCTGCAAAAATTCCAGCGGCCAGCCATGCCCGCTTATATTGCGTCACGTTCAGGCCCCTTTCCACAAGGGGAAGGACACCCAGCCAGTTCACGGCGACATTTACATGCTCAGTCGGCCCTAAAAGCAGCAGAATATCCCCCGCCTCTATATCCAGACGGCGTACCCGTTCCTTAAAACGGACGCCTTTTCTAGACACGCCGAGGAGTGTGACGCTGTGGCGAGCAAGAAGCCGCAAAGATAAAGCAGAGCGGCCTTCAATCCGTGCGTTTTGAGGGACAACGACCTCCACTAACGACATCCCGCCAGATGCTATTTTTTCGTGGCGTTTTTCACCATCAAATTCAAGTTTCAACGCGCCGCGGAATTGATCAATCGCTTGAGGGTCGGCTTCGACCACTAAGACATCCCCAGCACGGATTTCCACATTTCGGGCGTAGCCAGCAAGGCGCCGATGATTTCTCACAAGACCAACGATAGACACATCATTATCGTCAGCTTCCGCATCCAGATCCCTTACCATGCGTTGCAAAGCGGGTGATCCTTCTGGCACCACAAGCTCTGCGACATATCCTTCCAGATTACGCAGCTCACCTGCGGGGCTTTTCCCATCTTCCACTCGGGGGATAAGCCGCCAGCCAAAAAGCGCAACAAAAGCAATCCCGACCACCGCGCAGGCAAGCCCCACAGGGGCAAAATCAAACATACCAAAAGGCTCGCCCAGCACTTGCTCCCGATAAGAGGCGATAATGATATTTGGCGGCGTCCCGATGAGCGTAATCATGCCGCCCAAAATAGTCGCAAAGGCCAAAGGCATCAGGGTTATACGAGGAGAGCGATTTGCTTTTTTTGCCGCTTGTAAATCCACCGGCATCAGCAGGGCTAGCGCCGCCACATTATTCATAAAGGCTGAAAACAGCGCGCCAAGACCACTCATAGCCATAATATGGCGAGAGAGCTTAAGCTCCATCGCTGTCAATTTTCGAGTGACCATATCAATGGCACCAGAATTCACCAAACCGCGAGAGACAATGAGGACCAAGGCGACAATGATTGTCGCAGGGTGTCCAAATCCTGAAAATGCTTTTTCCGTCGGCACAACGCCTAAAACTAGGGCGACAATCAGGGCAGCGAAAGCAACTATATCATATCGCCACCGCCCCCAAAGGAGAAAAACGAAAACACCCGCAAAAAGACAAAACAAAATGATTTGATCAATAGACATTGTCGGGTGCTCTCCTTAACAAAAGCTAGAAAAACCTCAAGATGCAGTTTTCATCTTTTGAAGCATTTCTCCCATTTTCTGGTGAATTAAATTAACCGCGGTTAAAGGCCGTACCATCACTTTGAAATCTGTGATTAAACCATTTTCATCACACTGGATCATATCAACGCCATTTAACGTAATACCATCGATCACTGTCTGGAATTCTAATACTGCATCGCGATCGCCGATCACTTCCCGCAAATATTTAAAGTTACCATTATTCAAAACACTGAAAGCGGCCCCGAGATACAATGTCGTGATCTGCTTTCCATGTTGCGGCGAATGAACCACGGGGGAATGAAACACAACGTCATCGTGTAAAATCTCGTCTAAAGCTGCGACGTTTTTAGTTTTAAGGAGCTCGTGCCACTTATCAATCGTCTGCTGGATCATTTTTTCCCCTGTTTATTTGTTTTTTCACCGTAACTCTAGTGGTTAAAAAACAACAAGTAAACGCTGCCCTAAGGGAAAGCACGCTGGCGCTTAACCAACGCTGCTATGGGAAACAAGAAGGCAAACATGGCGGTTGCGGCCGTTACAATGGAGGGGCCTGTGGGTGTATCGAAATATGCCGATGCAAAAATCCCCCCAATCACAGCGAGCAGGCCAAAAATTGCAGCAAGGACGGCCATCGCTTCTGGGCTTCGAACCCATTGGCGAGCCGTGGCTGCTGGGATCGCCAGCAAGGAGGTAATAAGCAAAATTCCGACGATACGGATAGAGACAGCAACAACGATGGTCATCAGCAGCATCAACAACAGATTAACCCAGAAAGTTCGAACCCCTTCTGCTTTTGCCAAATCTTCATGAATGGTCATCAAGAGCAAAGAAAACCAGTTCTTGAACAATAGAGTCAGCGCAATAATACCGCCCCCAAATATCCAGTATAGATCTTCCATACGGACTGTCAGAATGTCGCCGAACAAATAGGAATGCAGATCAAACCGTTGGTTTCCAGCAAAACTGATGGCAACCATACCAAGGGATAAAGCCGCATGGGCCAAAATCCCAAGCAAGGTATCCGTTGCCAAAATCCGTGTATGCTGTAGCCAAAGCAAAATGAGGGCAAATGCACTACAAACAAGAACAGTACCCAAATTGCTACTGATCCCGGTTAGAAGCCCGAGCGCAATCCCCAGTAGCGCGCTATGGGCCAGCGAATCCCCAAAATAGGCCATACGACGCCAAACCACGAAGCATCCAAGAGGCCCCGCTATCAATGCGATGCCAATGCCCGCAGCAAGGGCCCGTAAAACAAAAGGTTCAAGCATGATCTTTATGTCCAACTTTCTGCGCGGAGACGGGCATCTGTGTAATCGTGCGCCCCTGCTCATGATGTACATGATCATGGTGATGATCGTGGTCGTGACCATGATTGTGATCATGATGTTGATAACTGGCCATTAATTGCGCCATATCATCCCCAAACAAAGAGACAAATTCAGGGTCCCGGGCAACGACCCGTGGCTCGCCCATGCAACATACTTCCTTGAATAGGCATAAAACATTCTTCGTAGAAGACATCACTAGATGCAAATCGTGAGAGACCATCAACACACTTAAATTTCGTTCATGATACACGCGATCCAAAAGCTTATAGAAACCCAGCTGCCCGGTAATATCGAGATTTTGCGCGGGCTCATCCAACACAAGTAGTTCAGGACTATCAAGAAGGGCGCGGGCCAAAAGAACCCGTTGCAATTCACCGCCGGATAAAACCGACAAAGGCTTTTCCAAAGATCCCTCTATGCCTGTCTCTTCCACAACCGAAAGCACTTCTTTCTTGGTCACCTTTTTCCGCTGGCTTATAAACCGCCTTGTGGTAATGGGGATTGTTGGGTCCGCCGTCAGTCTTTGTGGTACATATCCAATTTTAAGGCCGACTCGTGGCGTGACATGACCTTTATCAGGGGCATAAAACCCCATAAGACACTTAAGCAGCATGGATTTCCCAGCCCCGTTCGGACCGATAATTGTGGTGAAATCATTCTCCCCTATATCAAGGGAGACATCTTTCAAAATAGGTTGGGAATCGCGATACACACTTACATGCTTCGCAGAGATAAGAGGCTTCATAAGACTAATTTTTCTTCAAGCAATCCTGACATTCGCCCTCGATCTCAAGGGTCGTATGTCTAGGAGAGAATTTGTTTTTACCTGCCATATCCCGCAACGTGTCCGCAACATGACTTGCACAACATTCCTGCACTTCGTTGCAACAGGAACAAATAAGGAAAAAACAATCCTTATGTTTTAAAGGATGACTGCAGCCCACATAAGCATTGAGGCTGTTGATTTTATGAACAAGGCCATTTTCCTGCAGAAAATCCAGCGTCCGATAAACTGTGGGCGGTTTTGCACTATAGTCTCCCCCCAGCTTTTCCATAATATCGTAGGCTTTGGAGGAACCGTGATTTTCCCAGATAAGGGACAAGACGCGGCGGCGTAAATCCGTAAAACGTAACTCACGCTCAGCGCAAATTCGATCGGCCGCACCTAAAGCTTCTTCCACGCAAGTGGCATGTTCGTGGCAAGCGTGCATGTCAGACCTCATTTCAAAAAAACAGTATGTTATACTATAACATTGCCGAGATCAGGTAAACGAGAAACTTAGAAACGTCAATTTGCGTGGCATTGTTGATTAATGAAGAATTTATTCAAGATTCAATTTCTTATCTTTTTCAACCATTTCCACCCGAATTTCACGCTGTGGGAATGGAACATTCACATTGTGATCTTGAAAATTTTGCCAGACACCGAGCAAAACGTCACTCATAACAGAACCGCAGCCTTTTTCCGGATCAGCAATCCAGAACCGAAGCTCAAGATCTATTGCGCTCTCTCCAAATCCTTTCATTAAACATTTAGGAGCCGGATCTTGCAGAATTCGATCCACCTTTTCCGCGGCCTGCTCAACAAGACCAAGGACCACAGGAATGTTTGACCCATAAGCCACACTGATCGGTGTTTTAAGGCGGATATTTTTAGAGCTATAGGACCAATTGACCACCTGCTGGGTAATCAGATCTTCATTAGGGATGAGAAACTCCATTGAATCCCGCGTTATAACAGAGGCATAGCGCGCGCCCATCGCATGAACCCGTCCATAAGTCTGTCCAACCTCAATCACGTCACCGGGCTTAATACTGCGATCCAACAACAGGATTATGCCACTAATCAAATTGGAGACGACTTTCTGCAAGCCAAAACCAATGCCCACGCCTAACGCGCCGCCAAAGACAGCAAAGGCTGTGATATTAATCCCTGAATTTGACAGAACTATCATGATTGCCGCCGCAATCAGTCCAACCCTGATGAGTTTGGCAAGTAAAACCTGAACAGAGGGCGTCAGCGCCTCGGATTTGTATACTCGCGCTTCCGCAAATTTGGACAGTCCTAAGGAAATCCAGAAAACAATAATGCTGGCGACAATGCCCTTCGCCACTTTCAGCATGGAGATTTCCGTATCCCCAAAACTAAAGGCAAGGCTATCCAAAAAGGCCAAAGTGGGGCCGAGAAGTCCCACAATATTAAGGGCCGTGATAGCCCAGACGCATAAAGCAACCAACCGCGCCCAGGCGGAATTTTGCATCAACAGGGTAAAAATATGAATGATGACCCAGGCAGTAAGCAGGGAACAGGTAATACTTAGAATATAGGATGGATGACCGGCGCCACGTATAATTGCAAAAACAGTGAATTGTATGAGAAGCCAAAGAATAGGGAGGCTAACGGAGAAGAGTGCTGACACAAACCGCCGAATAACACCCACTGAAATTCTGGGAAGGATGGTCGGAAGAATGGCATCTATTTTAGGGTGAATAAGGCGCGCCAAACCGTACCCGAAGACCACTGCCACAATTTGCACAAGAAATTCCACTTGCAGCACAGCCGCATTCACAGTCAGCCATAAATCTGCAACAAGTTCGAGGAGCTTTTCTTCAGTCATCATCATCAACCAGGCTGTAAAGAGGGCAAAATCAACGCACTACATGCAGATGAGTTTATATATTTGGGAGGAGTTAAGCCAAGAACAATATAATTAAGTGTATACTCACTAATTTTTAACTATTCATGGTTATGGTATAGAGGCGTAGATGTATTGTTGCGTATAAGTTAAGAGAGTTGTTTGTATGTGGGCCGGATGGTCCAATCATCCGGCCCTTTTTGAAGCACTTAGGCTCTTCACTCAAGAAGCACATAATCGCTAAAACAGTACTTACCTGTACGATTAGAAACACGTCTTATGCTATTTTCTCGCTTTTAAGCTTCCCCTAACTTAATGTTTTCCCAACAACAAAAAAAATGTGAGGGAGGTCATTCAATGAGCTGGGAAAAAGAATTAGAGGAACTTCGCTATCGTCAAAATTTAGCAAAAAAAATGGGCGGCGAAGAAAAACTGGCGCGTCATATCAAAGCGGGAAAACTACCTGTACGCGACAGAATTAATGCCATACTGGACGACGGATCCTTTCGCGAAGTTGGCTCCATCACAGGCAAAGCGGAATATGACGAGCAAGGCAACCTAATTGGCTTGCAGCCTGCAAACCTGATAACAGGGCGCGGAAAAATAAACGGCAAAACAGTGGTAATTGCGGGCGATGATTTTACCGTAAGGGGTGGCGCAAATGATGCCGGAATTCGCGAAAAGCTTATTCATGTAGAGATGATGGCCAACCAACTACAACTCCCCTTGGTTAGACTTGTGGATGGTACTGGCGGCGGCGGATCGGTCAAAACAATCGAGACTGAAGGCCGAACTTATATTCCAGCCGTACGGGGTTGGGACGTGGTGGTGGATAACCTGTCAACAATTCCGGTGGTTGGCCTTGCCCTTGGATCAACCGCAGGCCTTGGCGCGGCCCGGGTTGCGGCTTCTCACTATTCTGTAATGGTGAAAGAGACATCCCAAATGTTTGTCGCAGGCCCCCCTGTTGTTGCCCGCGTCGGGGAGAGTTTAAGTAAGAATGAGCTTGGTGGATCAGACATTCACACCCGAAACGGTGCTGTTGATGATGAGGTGAATTCCGAAGAGGAGGCTTTCGAACATACTCGAAAATTCCTCTCCTACCTCCCTCCGTCTGTCTATCAACTCCCCGAACGCGCAAAATCTGATGATGATCCGACGCGGCGCGATGAATGGCTTATAGAAGCAATCCCGCGCAACAAACGGCAAGTCTATAAAATGCGAAAAATTGTCAAATCCGTTGTGGATAAAGGCAGCTTTTTTGAAATGGGTAAAAAATGGGGCCGCTCTGTCATTACAGGCTTTGCGCGGCTTGATGGTTTGCCTGTGGCGGTAATGGCAAGTGACCCGTATCATTATGCTGGGGCTTGGACCTCCGATGCAGCCGATAAAGTCCTCCGTTTTGTTGATCTGGCAGAAACGTTCCACCTGCCCGTTGTCCATCTTGTTGATATTCCGGGTTTTCTTGTGGGTAAACAAGCAGAAGAGCAAGCCACTATCCGCCATGGCGTTCGGGCAATGACCGCTATTTTCCAAGCAACAATCCCGTGGTGCACGGTCATTTTGCGAAAGACATATGGCGTAGCCGGGGCCGCCCACATGAACAGCGCCCGTTTTAACCTGCGTTATGCCTGGCCATCAGGTGACTGGGGATCCCTGCCCATCGCTGGAGGCCTGGAGGCCGCATATAAAGGGGAGATCGAAGCTGCCGATGATCCGGAAGCGAAGCTTCACGAAATTGAGGAGCGCCTCAGCCAATATAGCTCCCCCTTCCGCACAGCAGAGAAATTCATGGTGGAGGAAATTATCGATCCAAGGGACACCCGAAAGCTCCTCATAGAGTTTGCCGAGCTTGCAGAACCTCTTCGTAAAACCGGACGGCCAAGTTTTGGCGTGAGACCTTAAATGAAATGAAGGAGGGGTTTAGCCCCTCCTGTCACAAAGAGATCCACAACCTCAGTAAATGGCGTTTTTCAGCCTCTTCTTCATAATCCACATAATCTGTTCTGGCATGAAGATTTGTATGATTTGATAAAAGCTGAATATCTCCAGGCTCCAAATCCATATCCAGGTAAAGATTTGGATCAGCGGCTATCTCTTCATACGTATCGAAAAGTTCCTGCTCAAGCATCGCGAAAGGGGCCACATCATCATGCCGAGTAACAGAACGGAAGTAATCGGCATGATAGAAAGTCCGGAGAATATTATTATCATACCGGCAAGGGATCACCGAAATATGGCGAAAGGATTTAGACGCCTTTTCATTCCTGATGTCTAAAAGGACTGGCTCGAACAAACGTTCTGCCAATTCTGGCCGCCTTTTCACAAGCTCATTAAAGACTGAAACGGAACTTACAATGCGGCTTTTCCCGCCGATTTTTGCCTTTTTCAAGCATAACAGGCCGACAACATCAGCCCCGTCACAATGATAATCGATATTGGCTGCAGTCTTGTACAGACGAGGAAGAGCATCTCCTTCAAAGCTTCCCGTATCTTTCACATGACCCAGTAAGTCGCCCTCTTGATTTTGCGCTCCGGGTCGGCCCAGATGTAATCCAAAGGCCCAGAAAAAAAGCTCTGCCTCCTCCACTGACCATTTCTCAACAGGAATTCCCCGCAAAACCAGAAAACCTCTCCCATCAGAGATCTCCTGCTTCCAAAGCTCAAACCGCTTGCTTAATCCAGGCAAAGGAAAATCTTCTTTTCGAAGATTCTTTACAGGCTTACCCGAATGTCTGGCAAATTTAATCGCCTCTTCAATTTCAGTAATTTCCGCTTTTGAAAATTGTTGAATAAAAGAGCCATTCTCTCTTAAATCACTACCATACCAAGCCGAGTTACTTTGCAAAGGATGAGACAGCACCCCAGAATGTGGTCGATTGAAATAATGTCGAGTTTGATCCTTATAGGAAAAGTAATCACTTTCAATCAAAACCAATCCCTCCCTTAAATCATTCAACAGATTTTAAACGAACTAGGAATTTTTGATCGCCTTCCATCAACAACTCGTTTCGTTGATTGTGAACTGTTGCCTTTAGAGTGATAACACCCGTTTTTGTCTGTTTTTTCAAATCCACCACTTCAAGCATGGGATAGACCGTGTCCCCTGCAATGAGAGGCTTTAGGAAGCGGCTGGATTGTTCAATAAATCCGATCATGCATTCCCCCATCACATGAGGGAAGAGACCGGCCCCTGGGCATGTTTGAATAAGCACCTGAAATCCATGGGCAAGCAGGCCTCCATAGCCAAGCTCTTTACAATATTCTTCATCATAGTGAATGGGATGATTGTCTCCCGATGCCAATTGAAAAGCCGCAAAATTTGCATCCCCCAAAGTTCGAGAGGGAATAGGAAACCTGTCGCCGATTTTTAATTCCTCGAATCCTTTGGTATCAACCAGCTTATGATCCAAGGGATTATAACGGTCGGCAGATTTGTGCGTGTCACTCATGATTTTTTCCTTTATTATTATTGAATTAGTAGTTTCGCCCTTGGTCAACATAAAAAAATATGAACTGACAGAACTACAATTTTAGAGTTTTAGGCAAGATCAACTATTCACATTTCGTAAGCTTGCTGATTCTTTTTGTGGACGTCTCAAAGATTACGTTAAAAAGTGAATTAAATTGCGGACCTGTGATACTGTCCTCAATATGTCCATATTAGACGCTTAAAGACGCGAAAATATTGGCATACACTGGCCAAGAGTATAAAAAATTCTCTTTCTGCATTGAATCATGTTGACTTCGGAAAGACCATAGATATATTGCGGCCTTCAATTGCGGTGCGCCGAGATAGGGTTCTCAGTGGCCATTCATTATGTTCGAAACGGATCAGCCATGTTTGCAGTGATCAAAACCGGCGGCAAACAATATAAAGTCGCCACTAACGATGTTATCAAGGTAGAACGCCTAACCGGTGAAGCTGGTGATGTCGTACAACTGGATCAGGTTCTTGCCATTGCTGGCGATGACGGAACATTGACCCTTGGTACACCTTTGCTCGAAGGTGCGGCAGTTGTCGCTACTCTTCTGGAGCAATCTCGCGCCGATAAAATCATCGTCTTCAAAAAGAGACGTAGACAGAATTATCGCCGTAAAGCGGGACACAAGCAGCTGGAAACAGTTCTAAGAATCACAGAAATTTCAGCCTCTGGTGCAAAAAAAGCAGCACCAAAGAAAGCTGAAGCAAAGAAAGCAGCGCCGAAAAAGGCCGCCGCTAAGAAAAGCGAGGACTAATCTAGATGGCACATAAAAAAGCTGGCGGTTCAACCCGCAACGGTCGCGACTCAGCTGGACGTCGCCTCGGCATCAAAAAATATGGCGGCGAAGCCGTTATTCCTGGAAATATCATTCTGCGCCAACGTGGCACTAAATGGTACCCCGGTGAAAATGTCGGAATTGGCAAAGATCACACCATCTTCTCCGTATTGACTGGTAAGGTTAAATTTACCAAGAAAAGCGGTGGAAAAGTCTTTGTATCTGTAGAAGGCCTGGCGTAAGCCCCCTATAGCAGAACAAAAGATTCAAAAGGGGAATGGTCTAACCATTCCCCTTTTTCTGTTTTATACTATCATTTAAGCAGTGCGCGATTTTGCGCCTGTCAGGTAACGGCTAATTCCATGAAATTTCTCGATCAGGCTAAAGTATTTCTGAAATCTGGTAACGGCGGCCCCGGAGCTATGAGCTTCCGCCGTGAAAAATACATAGAATTTGGTGGCCCTAATGGTGGAAATGGTGGTCGGGGTGGTTCTGTAATCATCGAATGCGTTGATGGATTAAATACCCTCATCGATTACCGTTACCAACAACATTTCAAAGCCAGGACTGGTGGTGCTGGTATGGGGAGAGACCGGAGTGGCGCTGCCTCCGCCGATGTCATTCTTCGCGTTCCCGAAGGCACACAAATTTTAGAAGATGATAATGAAACTGTCATCGCGGATATGACTGAAGTTGGCCAATCTATGACCCTATGCACGGGCGGTGATGGCGGACGGGGTAATGCCGCATTTAAAACATCGACAAACCGTGCGCCCCGGAAAAAAGAATCTGGCTGGCCTGGAGAAGAAAGATGGATTTGGCTGCGCCTGAAATTGATTGCCGATGCTGGCCTTGTCGGCCTGCCAAATGCTGGTAAATCGACATTTTTGAGTGCGACAAGCCGTGCGACGCCCAAAATAGCAGACTATCCCTTTACAACTTTGGTCCCCCAACTGGGCGTTGTTGGTGTGGGCGGCAAGGAATTTGTCCTAGCTGATATTCCGGGCTTAATTGAGGGAGCATCCGAAGGTATTGGACTTGGTCACCGCTTCTTAGGTCATGTCGAACGTTGCCGAGTTTTACTGCATCTGATTGACGGCACAGAAGATGATGTTGCTGATGCTTACCGGGTCATTCGCGGTGAACTCGAAGCCTATGCGGATCACTTAGCAAAGAAAGAAGAAATTCTTGTTCTAAACAAGATTGATTCTCTGCTCGATGAAGAAATCAAAGAAAAAGTTGCCGAACTTGAAAAGGTATCCGGCAAAAAAGTCATGACAATCTCTGCGGTAACTGGAGATAAAGTAGAAGAAGTCCTATTTGCCTTACAAGGCATCATAGAATCAGACCGAATTGTTGAAAAACAGAACGAAGAAGCGGTCAAATTAAAGGACGCCGGGGAAGAAGCCGAGACATGGAGTCCTTAAGGAAAAGGTTCAGCTCTGCTAAACGCATCGTCATTAAAATTGGATCAGCCCTACTTGTGGATGGTCAGACGGGACTTTTACGTAAAACATGGCTAACCGCCCTCGCCCATGACATTGCCGCCATGAGAAAACGAGGGCAGGAAGTCCTTATCGTCTCCTCCGGCTCCATTGCCATGGGGCGTAACGTATTAGGTCTAAAACCCGGCCCTTTGAAGCTTGAAGAAAGCCAGGCAGCCGCTGCCGCAGGTCAAATCCAGCTGGCCCATGCCTATCAGGAGATTTTGGCAACCGTTGAATTAACAGTCGCGCAAATTTTGCTCACGTTAAGTGACACGGAAGAGCGCCGTCGCTACCTCAACGCACGCAGCACTCTCAGTACGCTTTTAGCTCTTGGTGCCATTCCTGTGATCAACGAGAATGACACGGTTGCGACCAGTGAAATCCGGTATGGTGACAATGATCGATTGGCTGCCAGAGTTGCACAAATGATCGGTGCGGATAGTCTTATCCTTCTCAGTGATGTAAACGGTTTATATAGCGCAGACCCAACCCGCAATCCAGACGCCCGGTTCATTCCCGAAGTGACAAAAATCAGTGATGAAATTGTGGCAATGGCTGGCGGCGTTCAAACATCCGTTGGTAGCGGCGGTATGGTGACAAAATTAAAGGCGGCCCAAATCGCAACGGCGGCGGGCTGCCATATGTATATTACAGACGGACGGACACAAAACCCACTGCACGCCATGGAAAATGGCGCAAGATACACCTGCTTCATTGCCCAAGACACCCCCCGCAGTGCACGGAAAAAATGGATAGCGGGCAGCCTTGGTAGCCACGGCAGTCTTGTGGTCGATGCGGGTGCCGAAAATGCGTTACAGCGGGGAAACAGCCTCCTGCCGGCGGGCGTTACTGGGGTCACCGGCTCCTTTCAGCGGGGAGATCTAGTCACCCTGTACAATCAAGACGAACGGGAATTGGGAAAAGGCATCTGCGCCTACTCTTCTGACGACGCCCTTCGCATCATTGGTCATAAAAGTGGTGAGATTGTTGAAATTCTAGGTTATTCTGGCCGGGATGAAATGATCCACCGCGATGAATTGGCATTAAACTAAACAAGATTTAAGTGGGAAAAGGTTATGACGGCATATTCCAACATTGATGATAATCAGTCGATTGATAGCATGATGGAAGAATTGGGACGCGGCGCACAAAAAGCAGCCCAGTCCCTAGCCCTTGCCCCGACGAATTCAAAAAACACTGCCTTGCTTGAAGCTGCCAAGTCTTTGCGCGCCCAATGTGATGTTATTTTGGCTGCAAATGACAAGGACGTTACCCTTGCGACGGAAAAAGGGATAACACCCGCCTTCCTCGATCGCTTGACACTGGATAAAAACAGTGTGGATGCCATGGCAACGGGTCTTGAGGCTATTGCAGCTCTGAAAGATCCAGTAGGCGACGTGATAGCACAATGGGACCGGCCGAATGGGCTGGAGATCTCCCGCGTACGCGTTCCCTTGGGCGTTATCGGTATTATCTACGAATCTCGACCAAATGTGACGGCGGATGCCGGTGCTTTATGCCTTAAAGCTGGCAATGCCTGTATTTTGCGTGGGGGTTCAGAAAGCTATCATTCCAGCCGAGCCATATGGGATTGCCTGCAAGTTGGCTTAAAATCAACAGGCCTTCCCCAAGAAGCCATTCAAATGATTCCGACCACAGACCGTGCAGCCGTGGGCAAACTACTAACCATGGCAGATTATGTGGATGTTATTGTCCCGCGCGGTGGCCGAAATCTGATCGAACGGGTTCAGAACGAGAGTAGAATTCCTGTTTTCTCTCATCTAGATGGCCTTGTGCACATGTATTTGGACAAAAAGGCCGATCTTACCAAATCTGTCGAAATTGCCCTTAATTCCAAAATGCGCCGCACGGGCATTTGCGGATCTTTGGAAACATTGCTAGTGGATGAAGATGTTGTCGGTAGTCATTTAGCTCCTGTTTTGGACGCTTTGATTGATGCTGGATGTGAAATTCGGGGGGACGAGACTATATGCTCCCTTGAAAAGCGTGCTATTCCTGCAACAGAGGCTGACTGGACGACAGAGTATCTCGATAGCATTCTTTCTGTGAAAGTGGTGAAGGACATGGATGAAGCTATGGATCATATCCACCGCTTCGGCTCCCATCATACAGATTGCATTATCACCGAAGATCAGAACGCTGCCGGAACATTTTTATCTCATGTGGATAGCGCTATTGTTCTTCACAATGCCTCCACCCAATTTGCCGATGGCGGGGAATTTGGCATGGGTGCGGAAATCGGCATCAGCACCGGAAAAATGCATGCCCGCGGCCCTGTTGGCGTAGAACAACTGACCAGCTTCAAATATCAAGTTAGAGGTGCGGGTCAAACTCGACCGTGACAACATATGCGAGCACAAAAAATCGGCTTGCTGGGGGGATCTTTTAATCCAGCCCATGCAGGTCACCTCTATATCAGCGAGACCGCGCTCCGCAGCCTTGGCCTTGATCAGGTCTGGTGGCTGGTGTCCCCACAGAATCCTCTGAAATCGGGAACGGACATGGCGCAATTTGAAGCTCGAATCGACGGGGCGAAGAAACTTGCCGTATCGCCGCGCATCCATGTGTCAGAATTCGAAAAAACAGTTGGAGAGACTTACACAGCCAAAACCATTAAAGAGTTAAAGCGACGCCACCCAAACACCCAATTTGTTTGGCTGATGGGTGCTGACAATCTAGTTCAAATTCCCAAATGGTATCATTGGAAAGATATTTTTAGTCAGCTCCCCATTGCGGTTTTTGATCGTCCCGGCTATACCTTCAAAGCCCTATCAGGCAAAGCCGCTAATATTTTCAAACATGCCCGTCGCTATCCGTCAGGACAGGGACGCCCAATGCTTAATTTTGCGGCCAAAACTGGCCCTAAATGGATTTTTATTTCGCACACGAAACATAAATTAAGCAGCACGTATATAAGAAATTCATACAACAATGAAGGAAAAGCTTGCTCTTCCCTTTGAAAATTCCCAAATTAAAGAAGAGTCGAGAATTTCTTTTTCATTTTACTGGAGTAAAATAAACCAAATTATGAACGCTAAAGAAGAAGTAGTAGCCAAACTCCGCGACCTGGTCCAAGCAAGCTTGCTGGATGATAAAGCGGAAGATGTTGTCTCCATTGATCTGTCTGGCAAAACGTCATTTGCAGACTATATGATTATCGCTAACGGTCGCTCCTCTCGTCAGGTTGGCGCCATGGCTGATCATTTAAAAGAGCGCATTAAGGACGAAGGTTTTGGTGTTGCCAAAATCGAAGGCAAAGCCAATGGTGATTGGGTGCTTGTTGATGCAGGTGACATCATAATTCATTTATTCCGTCCTGAAGTTCGAGAGTTCTATAATCTTGAGAAAATCTGGGCCGAAAGTATTCCCGCCGAAATGATTAGTTGAGCTAAGGGGTAGATACCCCTTGAGCTAAGTGGGAGAACACGCATGCGCCTCACGATTGCCAGCGTTGGCAAATTTCGCGGTGGGCCATTGGAAGCACTTTACGCAGAATATGCGGGCCGACTTGTCTGGCCCCTTACCCTGCGGGAAGTGGAAGAGAAAAAACCCCTCAAAGGCGAACAGCTTAAAATACGAGAAGCAGAGCTTTTAATGAAAGCTGTGCCAAAGGGGGCGAAAATCATAGCCCTTCACGAACGCGGCAAGGAATATGGCAGCGTGGAATTCTCGAAACTTCTGGGAAATTTTGCAGATGATGGCATTCAAGATGTCGCCTTCCTTATTGGGGGCGCCGATGGCCATAGCAAAACAACCCTGCAAGAGGCTGATCACTTGATTTCTCTTGGGAAAATGACGTGGCCCCATTTGATGGTGCGCGGCCTTCTTGCTGAACAATTATACCGCGCCTATTCAATCTTAACCAAACATCCCTATCATCGGGTATGAGCGGGATGCTTTGCGTCGACATCCTGTTGAATTAATTAGTAATTTGATCAAGCAGAAGTTATTATCATCCAATGACTAATCAAGAGCCTAAGCACAACAAGAAACCCGTTCTTCTTTGCATCCTCGACGGCTGGGGGTATCGGGAAGAGACGACTGACAATGCCATTGCCCTTGCACAAACGCCTAATTGGGATGCAATGGTTAAGAGCCGCCCCATGAGTCTCCTTGGCACATCTGGACTTGATGTTGGCTTGCCCGACGGGCAAATGGGTAATTCTGAAGTTGGGCATATGACCATTGGAAGCGGCAGAATAATCTTGCAAGACCTGCCACGCATTAATCATGCGGTTCAATCTGGTGAACTTTCAAAAAATCCACATCTGAAAGACCTGATTAGTAATTTAAAAAAGACCGGTGGCACCTTCCATATTGCAGGACTGATGTCTCCCGGTGGCGTCCATTCTCATCAAGACCACATGGTCGGTCTTTGCCAGATTTTGAGTAATGCTGGAATCCCTGTAAGGCTCCACGGATTTACCGATGGCCGCGATACGCCCCCCACAAGTGGCGCAGATTTCATTGCTCAGGTTCAAAGCCAAGTGGAAACAATGAGTGACGTGCACATAGCGACCCTGTGTGGTCGCTATTTTGCCATGGATAGAGATAACAACTGGGACCGGGTCTCCCTTGCCTATAATGCCATTTTCAATGCAACGGGCACAGAAATGACTGATCCCGCCTCGGCCCTGCAAGGGGCTTATAATGGCGATGAAACTGACGAGTTTCTAAAACCCAGAATTATGTCCAACTATCAGGGCATTAAAGATGGTGACGTTTTCTTCATGGCGAACTTCCGGGCTGATCGCGCACGTCAACTTTTATCCGTCATTACAAATCCAGATTTCGATGGCTTTGACAAGGGAGCCTCACGTTCCCTGAGCGCTGTTGCTGGAATGACCGAATATTCATCGGCGCTCGCCCCCCTCGTCACCGCTTTATTCCCCTCCGTTCAAATTAATAATACATTAGGGGATGTGGTGTCCAAAGCGGGCAAGACGCAACTTCGCATAGCCGAAACCGAGAAATATGCTCACGTCACTTTCTTCCTCAACGGGGGAGAAGAAGATGTGTATGAAGGCGAAGATAGAATTCTTATTCCAAGCCCTAAAGTTGCGACATATGATTTGCAGCCCGAAATGTCAGCGCCAGAGCTAGAAGAAAAACTAACTGGC
>JAESSA010000017.1 GCA_016764355.1 Sneathiella sp.
ATTATGTCGTGCATCAGAATTGAGCCAATGGATCAGGTCCGCGCGGGCCGTTGTGAATCCCGATCGGTCCACCGCTTTTATATGCCAGTTGGCAGGTTTCTCTGGAAGGGGCTGTTGACCGCCGATCGCTAATAGACCTTTTTTGGCCATATATTGCTGGTCGGGCCAGTCATATTGATTGATCTCTGATTTTGCAAAAGCTTCATATTCTTTAGCAAGAGAATTTGAAAATTTGCCTGCTTTGGGATCAATTTGGGTAAGCTCTTCATATTCTGTAATGCCGCAGCCGCCGGCAGCTAGCAGGGCGAGAAAGGCCAGTATTTTTTGCATATATAAGTCTCCTGTTTTTTGGGAGCCTATCGTTTGAACATGAGCATTTTACGACGAAAGAAAGACTAAAATTGGAGAAAATGTGGCGAAAAAGAGGGCGGCATCTCATGCCGCCCTATAGAATTAGTCAAGTGCAGCACCTAGATCATTTATGAGATCATCAGCTGTCTCTAGCCCAACGGATAGGCGAAGCAATCCACCGCCAATGCCCAATTGGGCTTTCATCTCATCCGAAACGCTGGAATGAGTTGTCGTGGATGGGTGGGTGATCAAGCTTTTTGAATCCCCCAAATTATTACTGATATCTATCAGCTTTAATCGGTTAAGCATTTGGAACGCTTTTTCTTGTCCGCCTTCCACTTCAAAAGCTATCAGTGTGCTGCCTCGGCTCATTTGTTGTTTGCCAAGGGCGAATTGCGGGTGATCTTCCCGGCCCGGATAAATAACCCGTTTGATGCCTTTACAGTTAGCGAGGAAATCAGCCAGCTCCTCTGCATTGTCTGTCTGCTTATTGACCCGCAACTCCAGTGTTTCCAACCCCTTTAAGATATTCCATGCATTAAAAGGACTGAGGGCGGGGCCTGTGTGTTTCAGGTATGGGAATAGAGTTTCCTCGATAAATTCTTCATCACTTAAAACGACACCACCAAGGCAGCGGCCCTGACCATCCATATGTTTTGTTGCAGAATACACAACAATATCGGCACCCAATGTGAGGGGCTTTTGGAAGATGGGCGTTGCAAACACGTTGTCTACAATGACTTTGGCACCGACTTTATGGGCAAGTTCTGAAACGGCTCCAATATCAACAATTTCCAGCGTCGGATTGGACGGTGTTTCAAGGAAAACAACGGCAGTCTCTGGCCGTATAGCTTTTGCCCAATGATCGAGATCTGTCCCGTCAACCAATGTTATTCCCACACCGAAACGAGGCAGAATTTGTTCAATGATATAAATGATGGAGCCGAAGAGGGCTTTAGGGGCAACCACATGATCCCCGGCTTTAAGCATACTCATTAAAGACGCGTTCACGGCAGCCATACCGCTGGCCGTTCCGCGCGCGGCACCGGCACCTTCAAGCAGGGTGACCCGTTCTTCAAACATGCTTAATGTGGGGTTGGCATAGCGTGAATAAATATAGCCGTCATTTTCCCCTTTAAAACGTCCAGCGGCTTCTTCCGCGGTGTCATAGACAAAACCGGAATTCATGAAGATCGCTTCGGATGTTTCTTTAAAATGAGATCGTTTGGTACCACCGCGTACAAGTTTAGTTGCTGTACCCATTAATTTTAGGGAATTCGAGCTTTTACTATCTGTCATAATGTCCTCGAGGCATAAAAAAACCCCGACCATCAGTCAGGGTTCTTGCGAGCCCAGACCTTTTAGCGTTTAATTTAATGTGGCCGCAAGCCGGTCGGCACAAATCACCACAGAGTTTGATTATCAAAGACTAAATTTTTATGTCAAGCATTGAACAGGATTGCCCGCCTGTAAATATTTATATTGAGCTTTTTCAGCGCATTGAGTACACCAGTGAAACATAGCGGGCGTAGCTCAATGGCAGAGCAGAAGCTTCCCAAGCTTACGACGAGGGTTCGATTCCCTTCGCCCGCTCCAAAGAACTCTTGTTCCTTGACCGCTTATTTCTAAAATCCGTAGAAAAGCACAGCTTGCAGACCAAGATAGATGGCGATGGAGAGGATGAACAGGTTGAGTGTTCGGTCCGCGACTTTTCCCAGTTCTTTCATTTTTTTGGCAAAGAGCAGGCGTCCTATGAAAAGCGCGACAAAGACCAACAGCAAAATTTTCAACAACATTCGGTACGACCACTTTTAAGCGACAACTGTTTTGTCGTTGGCTGAATGGACTGAGAAACCATTTTTCCCAGCATATTTTGCTAGATACATCTGTTCATCGGCCAAATCAATAAGATCGGACCAATTTTCTGTTTTTGACGTGAGCAATTCCGCAACGCCCATGCTTGCGGTGAGAGGATGCCCATCGGGTTTAATGCCTAAACCATTCGCCTGCAATCTGCGAATGGCTTTCGCCGCCCCATGTGAATCCGTATGGGGCAGGAGCATAACAAACTCTTCACCGCCCCAGCGGATAAGAACGTCTGATTCTCTTAAAATATGACGGAGATTTTCGGCCGCACAGGCCAAAACTTTATCTCCTGCATCATGGCCGAATTTGTCGTTGACGACTTTGAAGTCATCCAAATCCAAAAAGATTATGGATAAATGGTTTTTCTGACGGCGGGCAATTCGGAATTGCACATCTAAAATTTCTTCGCCGCTATTTCGACTATAACAATCGGTCAGCGCATCAATGGAGGCTTGTTCTACAAGGGAGACCATATAGCTCAACTGACTGACCGCGGAAAAGGAAGAGAGAGCGCTTGCACATATTAAGGACAAGAGAATGCCAAGTCCAGGTTTGGGGTTTACCTGATCTGGCATCAGGGCAAGGATAAGGAGTTCTGCTGTGAAAAATAAAACAGAGAGCAGAAAGGCTTCTTTGGCGGTCAAGGGGAAGACGGAGATGCAAGCAACGATTAAGAAGGGAAAAATGGCGTATCCTGCCGTTGCCAGATCGTGTATGGATTGCATATATTGAGGTAAGATCAATGGCTGGAACAAGCCTTGGAAGACTACGCTAATGGCAAAGAAAATGGCCAATGCCCTATAGGCAGCATTCAGAGTTTCCCCTTTTCGGATAGCAAAAATCAATAGCAATAACAAAATCGTTGCGCTGGCACGATAAGCGATCATGGACCTGACTGTCGTGCTGTCAAAATTGAAATAGTCAATGCCAGAACCGAGCATGTAAAGAGCGGCACCCAATAGTGCCATGAGGCGAATGCGTGACAAGATTACAAGGGCGCGTCGTCTTTCGAGCAAGGGTGAGTGATCCTTGCTTGTTAGAAGGCTTTTTATTTTTTCAGAGGTGAATTTTTCGCCGTATCCCCCTGTTATGGCACTTAATAAAAATATTGGAAGAGGCACAACATTTCCTCAATTTGCACGAATGCGTACAATTAACCGTAAAACTTGCTCTAATCTTAGCAATATTTCCGCCACGGGGGTATTGGTTTTATTAAAGACGTTTAATTTACTAATTAAGTAAAGAAAACGCCTCAGAGTTACTTATCGTTTGCGGTTCACAAAATCACCGAGCATTTTTGTCGGCTCATCTGTCTCAAACGCTTTGGCAAAGGCATCAATGCCCAGTTGTACGCCATGGGCTACAGAGACATTTTCCCACGCGTTACAAAGCTCTTTTTGTAATTTGATGGCAATACGGCCACTGTCGAGAATATCAGCTACGACTGTATCAACAATCGCATCCAATTCTCCGTCTTTGGCAAGCCTTTGAATAAATCCCACTCTATGGGCTTCGTCGCTATACATCGTCCGACCCGTCAGTAGGAGGTCTCGTGTTAAACCAATTCCCAGAATTTTAGGAAGAACGGCCGCTTCAATGACGGACGGTATACCAACGCGCACCTCTGGCATGGAAAATTGAGCTGACTGGATTGCAACGATGATGTCGCAAATGGCGGCGATTTCCATCCCCGCGCCTAAGCAATATCCATTAACCCGCGCGATTACAGGAAAGGGTGTGTCGCGAATAGCCACGCAAAGCAAATGCAAGTTAGTGATAAATGTTCTTGCGGTATCAACGTTGAGAGCCACCATTTCATTTATGTTCGCACCGCCAATAAAGGATTTTTCGCCTGCCCCCGTCAGGATAACAACAGCGACTTCTTTATCTTGCTTCAGGGAGACAAAGCATTCCGTTAATTCTTTTATTATGGCTGAATTGAGTGTGTTTAGCTTTGTTTGATTGTCGATGCTAACCCGGCAAACAACACCCTTTTCGGTTTTTTCCCTGACCGTCGTCACAAAATTTGTCATTGTGTTCTCTTTTTTGTTATTATTTATTATATAGTTCAGGTGGACTGTGTACCCTGCAATGCAGAAGTTCGCCTTACCCTAACTTGCCGTAACGGAATTGAGAAGTGTCTATGTTCATTCAAACAAAAGCTGGTGAAGCTGCTACTGAGTTAGAATTCTACCCCGGATGTGAGGTGTTTTCCAAAGGCCCGCTGACTGTCCGTAGTCAGGATGCAGCAACTGTGTCTCCATTGGCATCAAAATTATATGCCGTAGATGGTGTAGAAATGGTGACGCTTCAGGATGATAGTATTTTGATCGCAAGAAATACCGCTCATGAATGGGACGCTTTGAGAACAGAGATTTTCGGCGCGATCATGGCGCATTTTCAAAGCGGTGATCCAGCGGTCACAAATGAGGCAGATGCGGGTGAGTTTGATGTGGAGATTATCGATCAGGTAAAAGATCTTTTGAAGACCCGGATCGTTCCCGCTGTGACCCAATCAGGGGGCGATATTTCTTTTCATAGTTATAAGGCCGGTACTCTTTACTTAAAAATGCAAGGTTCAGCCTTTTCGATGCTGACTGGTATCACCAATATGCTGAAGCATTATATTCCGGAAATCAAAGGGATTGCAGATCATCGCGAAGCCTTGGATCGCCCCGGATTACAATCTGCTGACGGTCACGTTATTCGCCAATTGTTACAAGACAAAGTGAACCCATCCATTGCCTCTCACGGTGGACACATCACATTAGTGGATGTGCAAGAAAACAAGGTTTATGTGCGCCTTGAAGGCGGTTGCCAAGGGTGCGGGATGGCAGATGTAACATTGAAACAAGGGGTTGCTAAAGAAATTATGGATCTTGTTCCAACAATTGTTGAAGTGTTGGATGTGACCGATCATGCCGGCGGCAACAATCCTTATTATCAACCAAGCTAAATTTAGCTGGCCCGTATATACAAGTTTAGCCTTATCTTAACTTGTATATACGAAGCGAGTTATTCTTCCCTTTGACTAAATGCTCACCAACATCTTCAATTTCGTCAGACTGTTTTGACTCATCGAAAGTCGCCTGTGACATCAGCGTGATGGTTTCGTTCAGCTTTTCATCGTCAAATTTCTTGCCCAGTTGCTCAATGCGCTGGGCGACGTTTACGGTGTCCCCAACCACTGTGTAGTTGATGCGACCGGACGAGCCGATATTGCCAACAACCAAGCGTCCTGTATGTATTCCAACCCGAATTCGCACTGGTTTTTGGCCTGCTTTCACCCGTTGTTTATTGTCTTCTGAGATGACGCGGTCAATTGCTGCCGCTGCACGGCATGCGCGGGCGGCGTGATCTGTTTGATATTCTGGCGCACCCCAAAATGCCATGACTGAATCACCGATAAATTTGTCAACAGTTCCACCTTCTGCCTCGATACAGTTTGTCAGGAGTTCAAAATGGCTGTTCAGCAAATGGGCAACGTCTTCGGACGCCATACTTTCTGCCATAGGTGTGAATCCAATAATGTCTGTAAACATAACTGTGACGCTTCGTGTTTCGGAATGGGCCGTGCCGGTTTCCATTAACTTTCGCACAAGGCTTTTAGGAACATAGTTTTCGAACCAACTCAAGCCCCTCAACATGGTGTTGTAGGCTTCACTGGCGTCGCTCAATTCTTTTAGCCGGCTGGTGGGGAGCTCCTCTGCCAAGTTAAAATCTAATTTGGATATTTTTTGAGAGGCTTGGGATAAGGCCACGATTGGACGAGAAATTTTTCGGCCAATGAAAAAGGCAGTGATAATACTTAAGAGTAAAATGACAATGCCTGTAACCCCTGCGTAGCCTAACCTACGGACTTCTCGCGTTGCATCTTCATATCTAACTCGGTAGCCAATTATGAGAGGACGATCTGTATATCCGTCCAGGGAAGAATAGTAAAATTTGTACCGTTCCCCATCCACTTCCGTTGTATGTCCTTCAAAGTCTATCTTGTTTCGAAGCAGGCCAATTGAAGATCTTGGGGCCGTCCAAATTGACGATAATATTGGGTCACTGATTTCTGCAAGGGTTGGGACAACCCCTACATGAGTAAGGCCTTTAGAATTTACATGGAAGCCTTGCTGAGTGAGCACGTGGTCTTTTCCGTAAAGAATGAAGCGTCCTTCATCTGTCGAAAGACCATCGGTTTTGACAGCCTCGTTCACGGTAGAAATTGGGATTCCAGCGATTATCAATCCAAGAAATATACCATCACGTGTAATCGGGTGTCGGAAACTTAGAACTGTTTCATTGGCGTCCGGTGAGTAAAGAAGGCGAGACCATGAGCCCGCAGTCGTTTCGCTTAATGACATTATGTTCTTCATGGCCACAAGGCTATGGCTATTGTCTAGATTTTTAATGGTACCCGTTCGACGGTCTGCAAGCTTTGTCCGTAAATCTGGATAGATAAAAACGAGCCCCTTAATACGACTGCTGCCTGCAAGGGCTGCAAGCAAACCATTATTCAGGCTATCTTCATCGTCAATGTCGATTTTATTTTCATAAATCAGGTTAGCAATATATCGCACCTGATCTTCTGCAGGGTCCAGAAGGCTGGTCAAGTTGCGGCGAATAGTCTCCATTTCCGATGTTGCTTTATCCAACAACAAGTCCCGCGTATTTGTCAGGCCTGTCATAATGCTGACACCTAAAACGGCTAACACGGCGACAGAGACAAGGGTTCCAAAACTCATCACTAGTGCAGACGCAATTGTGACCCTACGGCTTTTCTGTCTTGCTTTTTTGATGATGGTTTCTCTCCTGAAGGTGGCCGCTTGATTGACAACTAACCAGCCTGCAATGACCGTAAATCACTACATAATATATTTCCCATATTATACAAGAAGATAAGCGGATCCGTATCAAGAAATACTGGCTATCAGTTAAATTATTTAAAGTGATTTATTAAAGTGGTAGATGATGTCTATTCTGTGGGTAGGGGAGCAATTTAAATTTTTGTAATTCATGCGGCTTTAATGGACAATTTGTTTCTTTGCCGGTATGAATATATTCCATGAATTCAATGGTTATTTTTGAGATTATTCTCGTTCTATGTGCGCTCGTCTCGCTTGTGCTGATGCGGCGTACTTATTTCCCGATGAACCTGTTTTGGGCTGTTGGTGTAGTGTCGATTGGCATCGCGGCGTTATTGGGTGCGTTTGTCTATAGTGGTTTTACAGGACTTAAACCCTATCACAGTTTGGCATCAAGCTATGCTGGGTCCGTTGGAATAACCAGTTTTGCGATTGCGGCCTTTGGCGGAGTTTTTTCTCGCCAGTTTCATGGAGCCGGTTGGTGGATTGTTCTATTAGCCATTTCAAGTCTGTCGGCAGTCTTGCTGTTTGATGTTTGGCGACTGTCTGAGGATGCGCGATATGGTGTTGTCGCTGTACTTGTCTTCGCATCGCTCTATCGATTGTACAGCAATCTCTCAAGTGGTGTTTTTCTTTTCGCGGGAACTGCAGCTCTTGTTATTTCTGGCCTTGCCAGTAACTGGATCGGAACACAGTTCGGGGTGGATCCAACGAATATTTATCATGGATTATTATCTGTTTCCGTTCTGATGTTTGGCGTTTTTGCGACAAAGGAATAACGAGGTTGCGACTAATCAATTGTGAAACGGATTGTCACAGATAGGAATGTTAACCTTAATTTTAGGAAAAAAGTATATTTACACGAACACGGGGTTTGCTATTTCGCTCCTCTACTAAGTATTTGAAAATAATAGATAAGTGAGTTTTAACGATGGCTGAAAAAATGTCAGAAGATGCCCAGAAAAAAGAACTCTTTGTCGTCTTTGGCGGTAAGGTCGTGGATACAAGAGGGCGCGATTTCGTCGACCCTAAGAAAGTCGATGTTCGGGGCTTTTATGAAAAATACGATGAAGCTGTCGGTGCATGGCGTGCGGCCAGCCAAATGAATGTCGATGATGCATTCACTAAATTTGTTATTGTGCGTCTTTGGTAATTCAATAGCATCAAATTTTGCCTGATCTTGATCTTTATGCGATAAGTGGTTTTACAGTTTAGCATTGAGCGCTGTGCTGTTGTTCTTCTGTCCGTTGTATAAAGGTAGGTTCCATTGCGTAATTTCGTGTATCCCGGTCGTTCTGTTAGTTATGGCGTGAATGGCGCTGCGGCAACATCTAATCAACATGCCACCCACGTGGCTTTATCAATCTTGAAAGCTGGCGGTAATGCAATGGACGCTGCGATTGCGGCCTGCGCTGTACAGTGCGTGATTGATCCAATGCAAACAGGAATTGGCGGGGATTGCTTTGCTCTTATTGCACCTGGCGGATCAGATCAAATCGAAGGATTGAACGGTTCGGGCCGTGCCCCTTCCAAATTGACTGCGGACGTTCTGTTGGGGCAGGCTATCAATGAAATTTCATTGACCAGCCCTCATTCAGTGACCCTTCCGGGATCCATCGATGCGTGGATTACTTTACACGAAAAATACGGCTCAATGGATTTTGCCGATATTCTCGCCCCAGCTATCGATAGTGCAGAGAACGGGTTTGTGGTCACGCAACGAACATCTGTCGATTGGCAGATGACAGAAGAAAAACTACGAGACAATGAAGCTGCGGCTGAGCTGTTTTTAAAAGGGGGAGCCGCCCCGAAGGCAGGCTCGCTTTGGCATTTACCAAAATTGGCAAAAACTTTATAAGCGATCGCAGCAAAAGGTCGTTCTGCTTTTTATCAAGGCGAGATTGCTGAAAAAATGGTGGCGAGTTTGAATGCTGCGGGTGGCCTTCATTCTATGGAAGACTTCGCTGGAACTTCAGCCGACTTTGTCGATCTGGTTACAGCTGATTATAAAGGTAATAAAGTTCATCAAATTCCGCCAAATGGCCAGGGTATTACCGCGCTTATTATGCTGAATATCTTGAAAGGTTTTGATGTGGAGGGGTTAGACCCAGTCGGCGCAAAACGACTTCATCTTCAAGCAGAAGCAGCCCGCCTCGCTTATTTAGCGCGGGATATGTATGTGGCGGATCCGGGGCAGACGGATGTTCCTGTGGATATGCTGCTTTCTGAAGAATTTGCTGATAATTTACGCTCCCACATTGAAATCGGAAAAGCGGGCGATCCTGCTGGCGCAGGCGCTTTCGATAAGCATAAAGATACTGTGTATCTGTGTGTTGTCGATAAAGATGGTACTGCAGTCTCCTTCATCAATTCCGTGTTCCATCCCTTTGGTTCGGGCATTGCCTGTGCTGATACAGGGGTTATCTTCCAAAACCGGGGTGCTGGCTTCGTTGTTGATAAAAGCCATCCCAATTGCGTGGCACCGAACAAGCGTCCGATGCATACGATCATTCCGGGAATGGTTACAAAGAACGGTAAAGCCAGTATTTGTTATGGCGTAATGGGCGGTGGATACCAACCTGTTGGTCACGCTCATGTGCTATCGAACATTTACGATTTTGGCATGGATGCTCAAGAAGCAATCGATTGTCCGCGCGCCTTCTATAATGCCGGCGTTTTGGAGCTTGAAGAAAGCATTGCACCAGAGGTTCGTCAGGAATTGACTGATATGGGGTATGAAGTAACAACCCCTGCCATGCCTCATGGCGGTGGGCAGATGATCGTGATTGATCCTGAGACGGGGGTCTTGGCAGCGGGGTCCGAGCCTAGAAAAGATGGGTTGGCGTTAGCCTACTAATAAAAAAGGGCTCATTCTGAAAATTGAATGAGCCCTTTTTTTTTCATTAAATCAGATTTACATGCGTTCCGGTACGTCAATGCCAAGAAGCTCTAGAACTGTCTCGATCTGACGCAAGGTGATTGCGCATAGTTTAAGACGGGATGCGCGAATGGCTTCGTCTTCTTCACCTAAAACATGGCAGTCATGATAGAAGGCGTTGAATTCTTGTGTGAGCGTGTAGACGTGATCGCACAGAATGTTAGGCGTATTTTTAGCGGCAGCGCCAAGAGCTGCCTCTGGAAGCATGGCTAAGGCAAGCATCAGGTTTCGCTCCGCATCTTTGGATGCAATCAAGGCGCCTTCTGTCAGGTTCTGATCTTTGGCTTTTCTAAGCATGGATTTAATACGGACAGCTGCATACATCTGGTAAGGTCCGGTGCGGCCTTCAAATTTGGTAAATCGTTCTAAATCAAATACATAGTTGGACATGCGTTGGTTGGACAAATCCGCAAATTTAATGGCAGCAATACCGACCTTGGTTGCAATGTCATCGAGTTCCGCGGCGTCAAAGCGCTCTTCAAGGCCTGCTTCGATAACAACTTTCCGGGCTTCCCTAACGGCATCATCTATTAAGCTTCGCAGACGAACAACGCCGCCATCCCGTGTTTTAAGCGGTTTGCCGTCTTTGCCATTAACCGTACCAAATCCCACATGTTCCAAATGTACGTTTTTACCAATGCTCTCACATTTGCGCGCGGCCCGGAAAACTTGCTCAAAATGGAGGCTTTGCCGGGCATCAACCACATAAAGGATAGAATCCGGTTTATGGGTTTCTTGCCTGATCTCAATGGTTGCAAGATCTGTTGTGCCATACATGACCGCGCCATCTGATTTTTGTAAAATCAAAGGAGGCATCGTCTTATTGTCTGACTCCTCTGCAATATGGACCACAACGGCGCCTTCTGATTTCTCAGAAAATCCACTGGCATTCAGCCGTTGTAGCATGCTTGGGATATGCTCGTTGGTGTCAGCCTCTCCCTTCCATTCACTAAAATGTGCCCCTAGAAGGTCGAAATCGATCTTTGTTTCTGTAATGGAGATATCCAGCATGTGCTGCCAAAGGGCGCGGTATCCAGGACGACCGCTTTGTAATTCAAAGGTGGCTTTTCGGGCCTCCTCTAAAAACTCAGGATCTTCCTTCATACGGGCTGAGGCGGCTGGATAGAGAACTTGTAACTGAGCGACCGTTACGGGCGATCTTTCAGGAAAGCCATCTTTCATTTCTTCATTGAAATAGGGAAGGTCTGGCTGCTCTCTTTCAATCTCTTTGATCAAGAGACCCATGGGCAGACCCCAATCACCGAAATGAACGTCACTGACAACGGTGTCCCCCAGAAAAACCCGGAGGCGACGCAGGCTCTCTCCAATAATGGTAGCCCGCAAATGGCCCACATGCATGGCCTTGGCCACATTGGGGCCACCAAAATCCAAAATTACAGTCTCAGATTTTCGCCCATGCTGAGCACCGAAGGATGGATCGGCAGACAAGTCATTAATATGTCCCGTCAGAAAATCATCCGTCAGCGTTAAGTTAATAAAGCCGGGCCCTGCTATGGAAAGTTCGCTGAAAAGGCTTGTGGCTTCCAGCTCCGCGCGGATAGTTTCGGCAATCTCGCGAGGATTCTTTTTCGCAATTTTGGCAGCCGCTAGGGCGCCATTGCACTGAAATTGGCCCAATTCACGCCGTTGGGACAAGACAACCTTGCCATGCTTGGAGTCCAGATCACATTTTACAAAAACCTGACCAACAAGTTCACTGAGCTGGTTTAGAAGGGAAATAGTCACGAGTGCCTCATCAATTGGATAATATGGCGATCAGAAATGCACACCCTTGTAATCACTCTGTGCCAATAATATATATGGCGTTCTGTCTACTGGAAAAAAATGTAAAGGCCAAGGGAATTGGCGATTGTAGAAGATTTTTTTACCTGAAAAATGACAGTTTTTTTGGTCCTCCCTTGACTCATACCCTTACATTGCATACATCGGTTATGAAATTTGTTAGCACTCTCATCGTGTGAGTGCTAATTTGATATCAAGTTACTTAGATAAAACTCAAAACTAGGAGAGTTGTTAATGTCATTTCGTCCACTGCACGATCGCGTGCTGATCGAACGTCTGGAAAGTGAAGAAAAATCTTCCGGCGGTATTATTCTTGTCGATAGCGCACAGGAAAAGCCAATGGAAGGCAAAATCATTGCTGTTGGAACTGGCACAATCAAAGAAGACGGTTCTATTCGCGCTCTTGACGTTGCTGTTGGCGACACTGTTCTGTTCGGCAAATGGTCCGGCACTGAAATCAAGCTCGATGGCAAAGACCTGTTGATCATGAAAGAGTCCGACATCATGGGCATTTTGGGCTAATCATTTCTACAGATTTAAGGAACTAATAAAATGGCTAAACATGTAATATTCGGTGCGGACGCACGTGCACGCATCCTCGAAGGCGTAAATATTCTTGCTGACGCAGTTAAAATAACACTTGGCCCAAAAGGCCGTAATGTTGTTATCGACAAATCTTTCGGTGCTCCGCGCGTTACTAAAGACGGTGTGACTGTTGCAAAAGAAATCGAACTTGAAGATAAGCTTCAGAATATGGGCGCTCAGATGCTCCGCGAAGTTGCTTCCAAAACTAACGATATTGCTGGTGATGGTACAACAACTGCGACAGTTCTGGCTCAGTCCATCGTTCAAGAAGGTTTGAAAGCGGTTGCCGCTGGCATGAACCCAATGGATCTGAAGCGCGGTATTGATCTTGCCGTGCTTGCAGTCGTTGAGAACATCAAAAATGGTGCGAAGCCTGTTTCCGGTAATGAAGATATTGCACAAATTGGTACAATTTCTGCCAATGGTGAAGTTGAAATCGGTGCAATCATTGCTGAAGCTATGGAAAAAGTCGGCAACGAAGGTGTTATCACTGTTGAAGAAGCTAAAGGCCTCGACACAGAACTTGACGTTGTTGAAGGTATGCAGTTCGACCGCGGTTACCTTTCACCATACTTCGTAACAAATGCAGAAAAAATGCTAACAGAAATGGACAATCCATACATTCTGTTGCACGAAAAGAAATTGACTAACTTGCAGCCAATGCTTCCAATCCTTGAAGCTGTTGTTCAAGCTGGTAAGCCACTTCTTATCATTGCGGAAGACATCGAAGGCGAAGCGCTTGCAACTCTTGTTGTAAACAAATTGCGCGGTGGTCTAAAAATTGCTGCTGTTAAAGCACCAGGCTTTGGTGATCGTCGTAAAGCAATGCTTGAAGACATCGCGATCCTTACTGGTGGCCAGTTGGTTTCTGAAGAGATTGGCATCAAACTTGAAGATGTAACTTTGGACATGCTCGGTACAGCTCGGACCGTAACAATTACTAAAGAAGAAACAACTATCGTTGATGGCGCTGGTACAAAGGACGATATCGCAGCTCGTTGTGGCCAGATTCGTTCACAGACTGAAGAAACTACTTCCGATTACGATCGTGAAAAACTTCAGGAACGTCTTGCTAAACTTGCAGGCGGTGTTGCTTTGATTAAAGTTGGCGGCGCGACAGAAGTTGAAGTGAAAGAACGTAAAGACCGCGTTGATGATGCGTTGCATGCAACTCGTGCTGCTGTTCAAGAAGGTATTGTTCCAGGTGGCGGAACAGCTCTTCTTTACGCTACTCGCGCACTTGAAGGCCTTGAAGGCGCAAATGATGATCAGGCACGTGGTGTTGCGATTATTGCTCGGGCACTTCAGGCTCCTGTTCGTCAGATCGCTGAAAATGCGGGTCATGATGGTGCCGTTATTGCCGGTAAATTGCTTGAGCAAACCGAAGCGACATTTGGCTTTAATGCTCAGACAGGCGTTTATGGCAACTTGCTTGACGATGGTGTTGTCGATCCAGCTAAAGTTGTTCGTGCAGCGCTTGAAGATGCGGCGTCTATTGCTGGTCTGTTGATCACAACTGAAGCAGCTGTATTCGATGCACCTGCTAAAGACAGTGCTGGTGGCGGCATGCCTGACATGGGCGGCATGGGCGGCATGGGCGGCATGGGTGGTGGTATGGGCTTCTAAGCCAACCACTCTTAAGTCTATAAAATTAAAGGGGCCACGATTTATTTCGTGGCCCCTTTTTTATTCTGATTATTAGAAAAATTAGTTTTTAGTTTTTCTCAAAGATCTGGATGAAATTATTGGCTGGCATTGGGCAACTCTCTATATGAATGAGGCCATTCAAAGCCGCCTCCGCTTTAACCTTTTCTACATCTCGAACGCCAAATTCGGGGCTTTGGTTTGTTAGCCATGTCTCAAATTGCACGTTACTTTCTGATGTATGAAAGCCGCCAACTTTAAAGGGGCCATACAAAAATAACCGCCCTCCTGATTTTAGTACCCGACCCGCACCCGCCATCAAACCCTGACAGACGCGCCAGGGGGATATATGGATCATGTTGGCGTTGAATACTGCCGTGATGGGTTCGTGTGCGTAATCTTGCTCCACAGGCCAAGGGTTTGCCGTTGCATCCAGCTTTAGGGCGTCTAGGAAATTATCGGCACCGACAAATTTCTGCCACGCGCGGGTACTGCCAAGCTGTTCTTCGTCAAGATTGCTTGGTTGCCATTGTAAGGAGGGGAAAAGGGGGGCAAAAAAAGCGCCATGCTCCCCCGAGCCACTGGCAAGTTCTAGCACCGTTCCGCTTTTGGGGAGCTCTTCTTTTAGTATTCGATAGATTGCATCACGGTTACGGGCCGTTGCTAGGGCAAAGATACGTCTGTCTTCAGTCATGCTTGTGGTGCTCTTCTCTGTATTTTCGGAATTGTTCACCCCTCTTATGTCTGGATTTCCAGCGTTGAAATCCAGATTTAAAGAACTTGGCCCGAATTTCAGGACGGAGCGCTTTTGCTGTATCAACTAAGGTCATGTTGAGGATAGCTTCAATGGCGTTTCGGTGCGCTGTCATGTTATCGTAAGCCTGCGTCACATCCTCTTGATTAAGCTTTTTTGCCGATAAAAATTTTGATAACGTTCTTTTCGCTTCCCGATATTCTTTGAACCGCTCTCGCATATCAGATCGTTTGGCTCGCCAGATTTTGTGAATCTTTTTCTGCTCTTCTTTTTCAAGAACATCAAAAGCTGCGCGCCTGTCGAAGGTCAAACCAATTTGCGGCTGGCCCTGCATGCCTTTGTGGTGAAACCATTGAGCAGCTACAAACCCTGCCACAGCAAGGTTAAGGGCAAAGGAGATGAGAAATGCAACGAGCAGGATGCGAGATTTAGAGATTGCCATTATCAAATTCCCAATCAAGGACAGTGTCGGATACAGAAAGCTCGTCAAGATTTACATCATAAGAGGGGAGCCATAAATTTGGACTTGCAACCCCAAGATAGATGCCAAGGCAGGCTGCGAGGATCAGACCGGGTGATGCTTTGAAAAAGGACTGGAATAATTGTCTTATATTACTCCCTTGTTGAGTAAGCACAGCTTCGGCATCTTGCAAAATGGCACCCATTAAATAAGACGGTGCTGATGGGGTGTTTATGTTTTCAGCTAAAAAGTCATCCAGCTGTTTTTCGCTTTTGTAAAGCTCATCCAAGGATGGGGATTGAGTGCGAGCGGCTTCTAGGGCCGTTTTGTCAGCGGTAGACCATTTGTCCTCGTCTGTGCCGTAGGCTTCTAGGATTGCTTTCAATCGCTCTGTATCTGAAGACTTATCTTTATTCATCTTACATCTCCATCAAATTCCGATCGACTTGAGTCTAGCAGCTCTCGCAGCTTTCGCCTCCCCCGTGACAGAAGAGATTCGAGGGCTTCGACGGAAATATCCATTATGTCTGCGGCTTCTATATTCCCACATTGCTGAAAATGAACCAGTGTTATAGCGGTCCTTTGACGAAGCGGCAATTTCTGTAGCGCGTTTGAGACGGCATCTTGTAACTGCTTTGCTTCGCGCATCTGATAGGGGTTTGGCGCAGGGTCTATTATTTCTGGTATTTCTGTTCCGCTATAGCGGTTTTCTTTTCGAAGTCTGTCGATACATAAATTATGGATCACGCGGAAAAGCCAGGTCTTAATCTGGGCTGACGGATGCCATTTCGGAGCAATTTTCCATAAACGCAAAAAAGATTCCTGTGCTATATCCTCGGCATAACCCTTGTCACCGATGACGCGAAAAGCCAATCCATACGCATGATCCAGATGACGGGCGGCGAGTGTACGACACGCCACCATATTTCCGTCAGCGACTTGTTTCATTAGGGCCGCGTCGCTTTCTATAGGGGTCGAATGTCTCATAAATAGGGGTCATTCAATTCTGCTATTCCGTCACGATTTTATCACCAATAATTAGTATAACGGATGATCTGGATAATTCCGTCGCAGCAATTTCTTTTTTTTAGCCAACCGGCACAAGACAGTTTCATTCATCTGCCTTGTGACGTGGATATGGTGAGGGGTTTTAATAGAGTGTCTTTGCTGTGGAAGTTGGCTTTTCCATATTCTGAGAAAGAGGATTTAGGGTAAAGGCAGTTTCTGGTTGCTGTTCATCAATTTTAGCCAAGGTGCCTGAGATTTCTCCTCCGGGCTCGATTTCTATGTCGCCATACTGGATTTTCCCACTAACGCAGCCGGTTTTGCGAACGATGAGGCGTGTCCTTGCCGTAAGTGTTCCTTCAAATTTTCCAGAAATATCGGCAGTATCTATTACGACCTCTCCAATAAAAATACCACTTTCGCTGATCTCTACTTCACTGGAATTCATTGACGCCTCCACTTTACCTTCAACAATGAGGCGATCACAGGCAGTAATCTCCCCTTTAAGATGGATGTCTTTGCCAACATGCAGCCGACTTGGCTTTCTAATAGGGGTCGCAGGTTGCTGGTCCTTTTTTAAGGGAAAGGGGGAGTGGCTTTTATAGGCTTGAGCCGTTTTCACAGACGCAGCTGTAGTTGAAAGGGGTGTGGATGGTGAGGTTGTCTTGGGTTTTGGAATCGAAGAGGGTTGCTGAGTTTCAATATCGCTTGTTTTTTTCTTGTTAAACAAAATGGCTCTCCTGTTGAAATGTGAAGAGCTATTGGATCACGGTATAATGGCGATGAGATGGAGCAATCTTGGTAATAAAGCGGTTTTTTTACGGCAATTACCTATAGAGCCTTCCCATTAGGAGCTGAGGGTATTAAGAAGGCAAAAAGCAGGAAAGAAAAACTATGACGAGTCGAAAAATTATAGGCCTTTTTTTGTTATTGGCACTTCTTCTGTTCTATTCAGCAGGAGCCATGATGCTGGCCGTCAATTATTTGCCTGATAGCCGTTGGGCAGAATTGATCTATTACCCTCTGGCTGGCATTCTTTGGATATTCCCCGCCATGAAAATCATTAGATGGATGCAGCCAGCTGAGAATGAAGAGTAAATAGCAAGATATTCGCAAATGCGCAAAAAAAAGCCGGATCGAGAGGGGGGATTCGACCCGGCTTTATTGCTTTTCAGTGGGAGAGGGGAGTTTCTCACTGATCAGCAGAAATTCGTTAAACATCTTGACCCTTTAAGATATAGGGTTTTGATGTCACGATTTCCAGAGCATCTGATCATTATTGTGTGAAGTTCCCGAAAACTCACTTTTTTCTTGTCTATATTTATCTAGAAAATCAGATTTACGTAGGGTAAATATGAAAATTTTATATTTTTCTCTCTAATGCAGTGCACATGCGTTCTACTGCGATAAGGAGCCTGTTGAGGTCGTCTGGTTCTGATAAGCGATGATCTCCATCTTTCATCAATGAGACGACAACATCTTGTGTCCTCAGTTGTTCCTGAATGGTAAGAGCCGTTTGCCAGGGGACGCTGTCGTCTTTCATTCCTTGTAAAAGATGAACTGGACCGCCGAAATCAATTTCGCCACCCAAAACAAAATTCCTACGGCCATCATCAATCAGTTTTTTTGTAATCACATAAGGTTCATCAGAATATTCAGACGGCTGTTCCCAATATCCTTGGCTTTCAAGTAGTTTTAATGCCTCTTCCGGCATATCTGCTTCCATTCTTGTCGTGAAGTCAGGGGCAGCTGCAATGCCCACAAATCCCTTCACGCGATCCGGCCGCAGAAGTGCCATGCGCAATCCAATCCATCCCCCCATAGAGGAGCCAACAATAACTTGCGGACCTGCAGTGCATTCATCCAGAACGGCAAGGGCGTCGTCTGTCCACCGGCTAATTGATCCATCTTTAAATAAACCGGTCGATTGTCCGTGTCCAAAATAGTCAAAACGTGTATAGCTGCGACCAAGATCATATAGTGCCTGTTCAAGGGCGACCGCTTTCGTGCCTTCCATATCTGACATGAAGCCGGAACAAAAAATAACACCGGGTGCATCGCCAGGTGTGTGATGATAGGCTATGGAGTGTCCATCGGGGCGCTCGAGCATATCCGGCAAGATTGGGTTGTTCATGGAGTAACCAACAAAGTAGTTTATGAAAAATATTTTGAAACAACATAACACTCCTATCGCCAAGGATGGAAGCCACCATGGTACGGTCCTTCAGGTTTTGCCTAATTTAAACGGCGGTGGTGTGGAACGGGGAACCATTGAAATGGCCGCGGCCTTGAAGGCTGCTGGTTGGGTGCCTATAGTGGCCTCCGCAGGTGGCCCTATGGTCCATGAATTGACGCGCATTGGGGTTCGACATATTGAGATGCCTGCGGCATCCAAGAATCCCCTTGTTATGCGAAAAAATGTTAAACGACTTATGCGGCTTATTGAGCAGTATGATGTGGATATTGTTCATGCCCGCAGTCGTGCTCCTGCTTGGAGTGCAAGGGCTGCGGCTAGAAAAACCGGTAAAAAGTTCGTAACAACTTTTCATGCGGCCTATACACGGGGCGGATTTTTTAAAAATTACTATAATTCCATCATGGTGCGAGGAGAGCGGGTTATTGCGATCTCCAATTTTATCGCCAAGCATATTACCGATAATTATAAAGTCGCGGAAAATCAGCTGATTACTATTCCGCGAGGCGTGGACTACAGAAAATTTAATCCTGGAGCGGTCAGCGCTGAACGCATCATAAAAATGGCTTCTGACTGGCAGTTGCCTGATGGTGTGCCTGTTGTCATGTTACCTGGCCGGTTGACCCGACTTAAAGGGCATGAGCTGCTGATAAAAGCATTGGCACAGATGGAGAATAAGAATTTTCTCGCGCTGTTTGTCGGCGGCGGGGAGGGACGCGAAGGATATCGGCGGGAGCTAAATAAACTTATTGTTGATGTGGGCCTTGAAGGAAAAGTTCAAATTAAAGATTACTGCGCAGATATGCCAGCAGCAATGATGCTGGCGGATGTTATGGTTTCTGCGACGCAAGTGCCTGAAGGATTTGGGCGGGTTTCAGTTGAAGCGCAAGCCATGGGGCGACCCATTATTGCAACAGCTCATGGTGGGTCATTAGAGACTGTCGTCGATGGCGAAACAGGTTGGCTGGTCCCATTTGATGATGCTGCAGCTATGTCTCAGGCTCTTGAACAAGCATTGGGAATGAACGCTTCTGAGAGAGAAATTGTCGCGACCAAAACCCGCCAACATGTGATTGACCATTTCACAGTAGAGAAAATGTGTGGGGCTACTATCGAGGTATACGAGCAACTCATCGCCGACGGCACTAAGGACTAGCTGCGTGGGGAGTGCAGAGAACATACTTGTTATAAAACATGGGGCTCTTGGGGATGTTGTCTTGGCACAAGGTCCTTTTCAGGCGATCCGCGCCCATCATCCAAATGCTCATATTACGCTTTTGACGACAAAGTTGTTTAAGCCCTTTTTGGAAAAATCGGGCCTTTTCAATGATATTTGGGTGGATGAACGGGCAAAGATTTGGAATATTTTGAAAATTGCAGCGTTACGTAAACGCTTGCGTGAAGGTGATTTTGACCGGGTATATGATCTTCAAACCTCTTCCAGATCCAGTTCGTACTTGAAATTATTTGCAGCTACTAATTTACCGGAATGGTCTGGCACGGCTCCCGGATGCAGTCACCCGCACATGAATAAGAACCGGGGAGCGCTTCATACAATTGAGAGGCAGGCTGAACAATTACGCCAAGCCGGCATTGAAAGCATTCCGGATGTGGATTTTTCATGGGCTGCGGGAGATTTGGCCAAATTCGTCGGTTTATCTCAGTTCGCCGTTCTTGTGCCTGGAGGGTCGGCCCATCGTCCCGAAAAAAGATGGCCAGCAGCTCGTTATGCGGAGCTTGCAGTGAGGTTACAGATAACGGGAGTTTCCCCAGTCCTCATTGGCGGGGCTGCTGAGGCGGAGGCTATCGAGATTATTTTGAAGGCATGTCCAAAAGCCATTGATCTTTCGGGAAAGACAAGTTTGGAAGATTTGGTAACCTTGGGCATGGCCGCGCAATTTGCCATTGGTAATGATACAGGGCCGCTTCATCTGGTCGCGGCGGTTGGATGCCCTGTCACAGTTTTATTCTCAAAAGCGTCTGACCCTGCAAGAGCAAGGCCGAGGGGCCGGGACGTGACGGTTTTACGATCTGAAATTCTTGCGGAATTATCGCTAGATGCAGTCATAGAGACTTTGAAAATGCCTAGCGAGTGCTAATAAACGACATTTTTTGTTATTTATTGGAAAAATACGGCTCAAATGTGGTCTATCCCTTGACATAAGACTCTATATTTTTACAGTCGCATTTCTCGAAACACAGGTTCAGTTCAGGGTATTGTTCGGAACTCAACAAATTGGCGGATAATTTTGCAAAACGGAAAAGTAAATATCACACTTCCAGATGGAAGTGTTCGGGCGTTTGATAGCGCTATTTCAGGTGAACAGCTGGCCGCAGATATTGGCCCCGGACTTGCTAAAGCGGCATTGGCGCTGCGCATAGATGGTGAGCTTAAAGACCTGAAAACGATGCTTGATAAAGACACTTCTGTTGAAATTATAACCGTGAAAGAAGAGGGGGATGAAGTTCTTGAACTCATCCGTCATGATGCCGCCCATGTGATGGCGGAAGCGGTTAAAGAATTATATCCTGAAACCCAAGTCACAATCGGACCGTCTATTAAGGATGGTTTCTATTATGATTTCGCGCGCAAAAAGCCGTTTACACCGGACGATCTCGAGCGAATCGAAAAGCGTATGCACGATATTGTTGATCGTGATGAAGCTATCGTGCGAGAAGAGTGGGATCGTGATGAGGCCGTCAAATTCTTTGAAGAGCGTGGTGAAAAATATAAAGCGGAACTAATAGCGGCAATCCCAGCGGATCAGCCCATTGGTATTTACCGCCAAGGTGAATTTCAGGACCTTTGCCGGGGGCCACATTTACCTTCCACAAAAAAGTTGGGACATGCTTTTAAGTTGATGAAGCTTGCCGGTGCCTATTGGCGCGGAGATTCAAACAACGAGATGCTGCAACGTATTTACGGGACGGCCTGGCGGAATGAAAAAGAGCTGAAAGCCTATCTTCATCGCTTGGAAGAAGCGGAGCGTCGGGATCACCGGAAGCTTGGCAAGGAGATGGATCTCTTCCACATGCAGGAAGAAGCCATTGGTATGGTTTTCTGGCATAGTCAAGGCTGGACTTTGTACCGGACCCTCGAAAATTATATTCGCAATAAGCTTGAAAAAGCAGACTATCAGGAAGTTAAAACTCCGCAATTGGTGGATCGTAAACTTTGGGAAGATTCCGGTCATTGGGAAAAATTCCGTGAGAATATGTATACAACGGAATCGGAAGATAAGACTTTTGCGCTAAAGCCCATGAACTGTCCATGTCACGTGCAGATTTTCAATCAGGGAATTACCAGTTATCGGGACCTGCCTCTGCGTATGGCCGAATTTGGATCATGTCATCGGTATGAGCCCTCTGGTGCGCTTCACGGTATTATGCGGGTTCGCGCATTTACGCAAGATGATGCGCATATATTCTGCACAGAAGACCAAATTACATCTGAGACAGAAATCTTCTGCGATCTATTGCTTGATATCTACAAGGATTTTGGATTTACGGAAGTAAAAGTAAAATTCTCGGATCGGCCTGAAGTGCGCGCCGGTGAAGATGCAACTTGGGATAAGGCTGAGAGTTCTCTTAAAGATGCGGTTGAGGCTGCGGGCTTGGATTATACTCTTAACCCCGGTGAAGGCGCGTTTTATGGTCCTAAACTGGAATTTGTTCTGACTGATGCCATTGGCCGTGATTGGCAATGTGGAACGTTGCAGGTGGATTTTGTTTTGCCTGAGCGTTTGCACGCCAATTATGTTGGGGAAGACGGTGCGAAGCATCGCCCTGTTATGCTTCACCGGGCGATTTTTGGGTCAATGGAACGATTCATTGGCATCTTGATTGAAGAATATGCTGGGCGTTTCCCATTGTGGCTGGCGCCAACACAATTTGTCGTGGCGACAATCACGGATGATGCAAATGACTATGCGCAAACTGTTCTTGAGGCTGCTGAAAAGTGTGGATTAAGAGGAAAGTTGGATCTGCGCAACGAGAAGATCAATTATAAGGTACGGGAGCATAGTCTTGCTAAGGTTCCTGCCCTTCTCGTGGTTGGTCATCGTGAATCCGAGGAGGGGACGGTTTCTGTCCGGCGTCTTGGCCAGAAGCATCAGAAAGTCATGGGCTTGGACGAAGCATTGAAGCTATTGACCGAAGAAGCGACTGTTCCTGGCTCATAATTTGGGCCAACCGCGGAAAATAATGGAAAATTGACGAACAATAATGTAAAATAGAAAATGGCGAGGAACTTAAGTTCCCACTGATCTGTTTGAACTGCTGAGGAGAAGATAAATAGCGCGCCCACATAGAAATACGGTTCCGGTCAAAGATGGCCCCCGCACAAATGAACTAATCGAGGCTGCAGAAGTGCGCCTGATCACCGATTCTGGAGATAATATTGGTTTGGTTCGCGCTGAAGCAGCCTTTGGTCTTGCTGACGAAGCGGGGCTTGATCTGGTAGAAGTATCCCCAGGTCAAATTCCTGTTTGTAAAATTATGGACCATGGTCGCGCTAAATTTGAAGCGCAGAAAAAAGCGGCCAAGGCTCGTAAAAAACAGAAAGTCGTTGAAATCAAAGAAATCAAGCTGCGACCAAATATTGATCAGCATGATTACGAAGTTAAAATGCGCGCTGTGTCTAAATTCTTGGGAACTGGCGACAAGGTAAAGTTGACGATTCGTTTCCGTGGTCGCGAAATGGCCCATCAGGAACTTGGAATGCAATTGCTGCATAAAGTTCGCGATGAGACCGCTGAAGTTGCCAAAGTTGAATTCCTTCCAAAAATGGAAGGTCGTCAAATGACGATGGTTATTGCGCCTTTGCAGGTGAAATAATACAGATCAGATTTTGATTATGCTTTTAAGCCCCTTGCCAATGGCGAGGGGCTTTTGCGTTAACAGGCCGCACTAGGCGTAATATGTTCCCTTAAGCTCTCCATTGAGAAGGGGGTCAAACTATCATCAGGGCTCACCGTTATTTTTACAGCGTCAAGAAGTCGGTAGTCCCCACCAGAATTGAAGCGCCAAAGATTCGGGGCATCGGCACCCCCAAATTTTTTATCCATACAATATGGGCCGGTATCACCATGAAGAATAAGAATAGGTTTTTTGAAATCTTTAGCGGCTTGAATTAATTGCTTTTTGACTAAAAAATATCCGTCGCAAATTCTTGGTTTTTCGGGAGTGCATTCGCCTTCATATCTCGAATTGCTAAGGTCTGCTTGTAGGGCAATTAAAACAGCCTTGGCGTTTTGGTTTGCCGCAGCTTTGAAAAGGGTGTCTGTCCAGGTTTGATTTGCTTTATCCCGCGCATCGACAAGTTGCAGGGCTTCATCAATATCATCCTCTTTAATTTGTATGCGGCCGTTATTTGTACCAACAATATGTACCGTAGAAAAAGCTACGTTCTTATATATCCACCTGAAATTCTCAGGAAACCCCTCTTGTCTAGTGGGGGTCCAGCTATCGGGAAACGACGGTAAGTTCGTAAAAAACATCTCACGAATTTTCGCCAATCGCTCAATCTCGCTATCTCCACCTCGATCGCAATCGGTCCATTCGTTATCTCCAGGAGTGTAAATCACATATTTTAGGTGCATTTGGCTAATTTGTACCTGTCTTTTTCGAAACAGGGAGTCGCTACAAACTGTATCGCCCGCTTTAAAATCCCCTAAATGTATTGTGAACGGGGCGTCGCTTGATCGGAGAGCCGGTATAATTTCCTGTACCAATAGCTCTTCTTGTTCCCGATTGTAGGGAATGTCGGAAATCACATTAAAACTGAAGTTGTTTTCAGTGTCAGGGGATGCCGTCGTTATGTCCGCCGTTGTTGTGAATGTAAGGAAAATAGCGCTTAAGAAGATGTATCTGGCGAGTATCATATTGAATCTCTCTTAAAATCCTGCATCAGGGTGGGCGTGTGTGGCATTCTAACATGTTAAACGTATAAGGGATAAAGTATGTGATGTTTGTGCATCAAGTTGGCATGTTGCTTTTGATTGTGTGAGGCGTGTAAACTAGGGCTTGTATTCTTTGTAGCGCTTCGCTATAACCGCGCTTCGTCAAGCATTCCGGCCAATTAGGGCTGCCGAGTTTGCTTATTCGCTTAAACCTTTTTTTTAAGGAAGCCAAAATGCCCAAGTTGAAGACTAAGAGCGGCGTCAAGAAACGTTTCTCTCTTACAGCCAAAGGGAAGGTTCGCGCAAACCAAGCTGGTAAACAGCATGGAATGATCAAGCGGACTAACAAACAGATTCGTAATCTTCGCGGAACAACTATCCTCTGCGATCAGGATGCCCGGATCGTCAAAAAGTTTTTACCATACGGCTAAGGAGAGTACATCATGGCTCGTGTTAAACGCGGTGTGACAACTCACGCCCGTCATAGAAAAGTTATTAAAGCTGCAAAAGGATATTACGGTCGCCGTAAGAATACTTTCCGCGCAGCAGTCCAGGCCGTTGAAAAAGCAGGCCAATACGCATACCGTGACCGTCGCGTTAAGAAGCGGACATTCCGGGGTCTTTGGATCCAGCGTATTAATGCCGCATCACGTGAACTTGGCGTGACATACGGCAACTTTATGCATGGTCTCAAGCTAGCTGGCATCGAAATGGATCGTAAGGTTCTTGCCGATATTGCCGTGCGCGAGCCTGAGACTTTTAAGGCATTGGTTGACGCTGCAACAAAGGCATCTGCCAAAGCCTGATTTAATCGGGCCCTCGAAATCTTCGTATAATATACAAGATAATTCGACGACCACTTTTTTTAAAAGGGGGCCCAATGCAATGGGTCCCCTTTTTTATTTGCGAGAGATTATGCAGGAAATAGAAACGCTTGAAAGTGAGTTGCTGTCGGAAATCAGTAACGCAAAGGATTTGAATGCGCTGGAAGCGGTTCGGATCTCCTCCCTTGGCAAAAAGGGGCGTTTAAGCCTCATGATGCGTGGCCTTGGTAAAATGGCGCCAGAAGAACGGCAGACAGTTGCCCCAAAGCTTAATTTGATGAAGCAAGTGGTGACAGACGCCATTGAAAATGCCAAGCATGCCCTTAACACGGCAGCTCTCGAAGCAAAGCTTACGGCCGAACGTCTTGACGTTACGTTGCCTGTTCGCCCCGAACAAGAAGGCCGTATTCATCCCATCAGTCAAGTGATGGACGAGATTACGGAAATCTTTGCAGATATGGGCTTTACCATCGCAGAGGGCCCGGATATCGAGGATGATTTCCATAACTTTACAGCGTTGAATATCCCTGAAGAACATCCTGCCCGTCAAATGCATGATACTTTCTATCTTCCGGAGAAGGCAGACGGATCACGGCAGGTTCTTCGTACTCACACATCACCTGTGCAAATTCGGACCATGCTGAATTCTGAGCCACCTCATCGCATTATAGCGCCCGGTCGCACATTCCGTTGCGATTCTGATCAGACACATACACCAATGTTCAATCAGATCGAAGGACTGGTTATCGACAAAACCAGCCATATGGGGCATCTAAAAGGCGTGCTGAAGGAATTCTGCAGGGCTTTCTTTGAAGTCGATGACGTCGAAATGCGCTTTCGCCCTTCCTATTTTCCGTTCACGGAACCGTCTGCCGAAATGGATATTCGCTGCACTTTTGCCGGTGACCACATCAAAATTGGTGAAGGCGATGATTGGATGGAAATCCTCGGGTGTGGCATGATCAATCCGCGTGTTCTCGCCCATTGCGGCCTTGATCCGAATGAATACCAAGGTTTTGCCTGGGGTATGGGGATCGATCGTATTGCCATGCTCAAATACGGTATTCCTGATTTGCGGGCTTTCTTTGATTCCGATTTGCGTTGGCTTAAACATTACGGTTTCGTTCCAATGAATATTCCAACGCTTGGCGGAGGGTTGTCCCGATGAAATTTACCGTCTCATGGCTCCGCGAACACTTGACGTTTGATGCGTCTTTAGAAGAATTATCTGAAAAACTGACGGCCATCGGCCTTGAAGTTGAAGAGATTACAGATCGCGCGAAAGAGCTGGAAGCCTTTCGGGTGTGTTATGTCATTAAGGCAGAACAACATCCTGATGCCGATCGCTTGCGCGTCTGTCAGATCGATACGGGTAATGAAGTTGTACAAGTCGTTTGCGGCGCCCCTAACGCGCGGGCTGGTATGAAAGGCGTATTTGCTCCCTCCGGTGTGTATGTGCCCGGTACTGATCTGCTTCTTAAACCGACGAAGATCCGGGGTGTCGAGAGTAATGGCATGCTAGTGTCAGAACGTGAAATGGGCGTGTCCGAGGATCATGATGGCATTATTGAAATGCCAGAAGATACAGAAATCGGTCTCCAATATGCGCCCCTTGCTGGTTTGGATGATCCCGTCATCGAAATTGCTATTACACCGAACCATCAGGATGCTTTAGGCGTTTATGGTATCGCGCGTGATTTGGCTGCTAGTGGGCTAGGGGTTTTAAAACCGCTTAACACGGCTGCAATCGCTGGTACTTATGACAGTGACATTAAAGTTGAGCTGAAATTCGCTACAGATAGCGCGCCAGTTTGTTCCAAATTTTTAGGACGTTATGTGCGCGGCATTAAGAACGGCCTTAGCCCAAAATGGATGCAGGATCGTTTAACCTCTATTGGTTTGCGTCCTATCTCGGCCCTTGTTGATATCACAAATTTTGTGACATTTGATCTAGGCCGCCCGCTACACGTTTTCGATGCGGATAAGGTTACCGGCAATATTCAGCCGCGTATGGCAAAAGATGGTGAAAAGCTTCTTGCCCTTGATGGAGAGGAATACACTCTATCGACAAGTGATTGTGTCATTGCCGATGATGCCGGTGCGCAAGGTATTGGCGGCATTATGGGCGGAGAGCTCAGCGGTTGTACTGAAGAGACAACCAATGTCTTTATTGAAGCCGCTCTGTTCGATCCAATTGCAGTTGCAACGTCGGGCCGCAAGCTTGGTATCGAATCTGATGCGCGCTACCGTTTCGAGCGCGGTGTTGATCCTGCCTTTATTGAAAGCGGCATGGAAATCGCCACGCGCCTTGTGATGGAGTTGTGCGGTGGAGAACCAAGCCATGTGGTCTCTGATGGTGTGGGTCCTGAATGGCAAAAAAGTGTTGATCTTCGCAAGACACGCGTAAAAGCACTTGGCGGCATTGACGTCACTGTTGACGAAATGATGACGACACTCGACCGTCTAGGCTTTGCGCCAAAAGATAATGGGGACGTTATCAGCACGGAAGTTCCCTCTTGGCGTATGGATGTAGATGGGGAAGCGGATCTTGTGGAAGAAGTGATGCGTATGCATGGCTATGATTCCATTGAGGCGATCCCATTACCACGATTGACGACGGTGGCACTGCCCTCAGTGGATTTGGGCCAACGGCGTGTTCGTATGTCAAAGCGTTTGCTCGCAGGGCGCGGCATGATCGAGGCTGTGACTTTTTCTTTCTTGTCACGGGCTCAAGCTGATTTATTTGGTGGGGTGAGTGACGAGATTGTTTTGTCAAATCCGATCAGTGCAGATTTGGACGCTATGCGTCCGTCCTTGCTGCCTAACCTGATCGCGGCTGCTGGCCGTAATCAGGCCCGTGGTTTCAGTGATATAAACTTGTTTGAAGTGGGCGGAGAGTATCATTCTGATCAACCAGACGGACAGCTGACAGTTGTGGCTGGAATTCGTACCGGATCAACGGGAGAACGCCATTGGACTGGTGCAGGGCGCACCTATGATATCTTCGATGCAAAAGCCGATGTCTTGGCGCTGCTTGCAGAAGTGGGCGGTCCTGCGGCCTCTGCGCAAGTGGTAACAGGTGCACCCGAATGGTATCATCCCGGTCGTTCAGGGGTTATTCAGCTTGGCCCAAAAAATCGCTTGGCTGTGTTCGGGGAATTGCACCCGGCTGTATTGGATGCCATGAAGGTTAAAGGCCCTGTCGTTGGCTTTGAGCTGTATTTGGATAATATTCCGATGCCTCGAGGGAAACGCAAAACAGCAAAAGATCCTTTGAGTGTTTCAGACTATCAAGCAGTAGAGCGTGATTTTGCTTTCGTGATGGATGCGGATGTATCTGTCGATAAGGTTTTGCGGGCAGCAAAAGGCGCTGACAAAAAACTCATTTCGGATGCAAAAATATTCGATATTTATGAAGGCGATACAGTTGGGGAAGGCAAAAAATCTGTTGCTCTCTCTGTGCGCTTAGAGCCTAAAGATCGAACCCTTACTGATGACGAAATTGAAGCCGTCTCGGCCAAAGTTATTCAGAATGTTGAGAAAACAAGTGGCGGCATATTAAGACGCTGATCACAGTGAGACAGATGGGCGGGGGACATTAGTGTCCCCCTTTGCCTTTGCCAGGAGTAGACGTGGTGGATTTGAACATACCCGACGGTTTTGAATTATTTGTAGGCAATGTGGGTTTTGTTGAGACAACAGGACCTCTTTTTGTGAAGTTTAATGATGGGGAAGCCCTACTGGGCCTCCGTATCCAAGACAAGCATTGCAACATTGCCAATATTTGTCATGGTGGTTTGCTGATGACATTTGCGGATATGCAGCTTGGAATCGGATCGCAATATGCCGAAAAAATTGGTAAGTTCCTGCCAACAGTTCATATGAGCTGTGATTTCGTGTCCCCAGCACCTAACGGCGCTTGGTTGGAGGGGACCTGTCAGGTGATTAAGAAAACCCGGAAAACTGTCTTCGCTACATGCTTATTAACGGCAGATGGTGAGACTGTCTTCAGCGGGTCGGGTATAATGAAAATACCAAGCGATACAGGCGGGA
>JAESSA010000018.1 GCA_016764355.1 Sneathiella sp.
CGCATCCCGGACAAACTGCTCCATGCCCCATTCCCGAATATAGCCATGTCCGCCAAAACACTGCATGGCAGTTGCAGAAAGCTCAAACCCCATATCAGTGAAATACGCTTTGATCACTGGTGTCAGCAAACCAAGCGCGTCATCGGCCTCTTTGCGAACATCGGCATCTGGGTGTTTTTCTGCCAAATCGACTTGCAACCCTGCCCAAAGACCAAGAGCCCGTGCGCCTTCAGTGAAGGCACGACACATCAACAAATTCCGGCGGATATCGGGATGAACAATAATTGAATCAGCGGCTTTTTCTGGCTGTTTCACACCTGAAATTGACCGACCCTGAATGCGATCTTTTGCATAAACTACAGCATTCTGATAGGCGACTTCCGCTTGGCTCATTCCCTGAACACCAACGCCTAAGCGCGCGGCATTCATCATAGTGAACATGGCTTTCATTCCCTTATGCGCTTCACCAAGAAGAAAGCCTTTGGCCTCTTCAAAGTTCATTACGCATGTGGAATTACCGTGGATACCCATTTTATGTTCAATGGAGCCACAAGTGACACCATTGCGATCAGCAGGATTTTCATTTTCATCCAAATTAAATTTTGGAACGATGAACAGGGATACCCCTTTAATCCCTTTTGGTCCGCCCGGAATTTTGGCCAAGACCAAATGGACGATATTGTCGGACATGTCATGTTCACCGGCAGAGATGAAAATCTTTGTGCCAGTGACGTTATAAGTTCCATCTTCTTGCGGAACCGCCTTTGTGCGCATCAGCCCCAAATCAGTACCACAATGTGGTTCTGTCAGGTTCATGGTCCCAGTCCATTCACCGGTCACCATTTTTGGCAACCAAGTTTGTTTCTGCTCTTCGGTACCATGTTTGTGAATCGACGCATGGGCACCGTGGGTAAGGCCCGGATACATTCCAAACGCCATATTGGCTGAGCTCATCATCTCTGCAAGCGCAACACCGATCACATGAGGCAAACCTTGGCCGCCATATTTCGGATCTGCATCGATACCCATCCAGCCGCCTTCGCGGTAGGCATCGAACGCTTCTTTAAATCCTGTTGGCGTTGTGACTTCACCGTCATTCCAGGTACAGCCTTCTTCGTCACCAACCCGATTGAGAGGCTGAATAACTTCTGACATCATTTTTGCGCCTTCACCAAGAATGGCATCCACCATGTCTGGTGTCGCATCCTCAAATCCTGGCAGGTTCGTCATTTTGTCCAAACCAAGAAGGTCATTCAGGACAAATTTCATGTCTTTTACAGGTGCATTGTAAATGGGCATTTCTGAACTCCCTTAATTGCGAAGTGGCTTGCCGGTGGTGAGCATATGCTCAATCCGGTCAAGAGTTTTATGGTTTCGGATAAGTGTCATGAAACCTTCTTGCTCAAGCTCCAACATCTTCTTTTCAGTAATGGTCTCAGTGATATCAGTATCACCGCCAGACAAGACCCGAGCAACCTGACCGCCGACAACAGCATCGTAAGGGGTTGCTCTACCGCTCGTCACAAAGCCATCAACAGCCATATCAAAGGCGGCCGCGGCAGTGGGTCCCGGAAGATTAATTTCAACTTTTTCCGGCACTTCGTAATTTTCAGCCAAAGCCAAAGCCTTCTTCTTCGCATCAGCCAAGACACGCTTACGGTTCATGCTAACGGCATCACCGGGTCGCAAGATCAACATATCTCGTGCTTCAGCTGCACTGGTCGCAACCTTAGCTGTAGAAATTGCCTCAAAGACGCTTGATAGAGCCGGCATCGCGCCGCCTGGACGTTTCTTGTTCAGCATGGCACGGAAAGTAAGTTCCTTACATCCCCCAAATCCTGGAAGAACACCGACACCGACCTCAACCAATCCCATATAGCTCTCAGCATGGGCTTGAACCGCATCAGCACATAGAACGATTTCACAACCGCCGCCCAATGCCATACCGGCTGGCGCAGCAACGACAGGGAAAGGTGCATATTTCAATTTCATCAGGGCATTTTGTCCTTCAGAAATTGAATTTTCGATAACCGGCCACATGGCTGCATTGGCTGCGAATAATGCAAGGCCAACATTCGCGCCAACGGAGAAATTATCCCCATCATGACCAATAACAAGGGCTTTAAAACCTTTCTTATTCAGCTTGGACGCTTGTCCCAGCATGGTCACTATATCCTGATCGATTGCATTCATTTTTGTATGCAATTCAAGGCAAGCAACGCCATCGCCAAGATCCCAAATGCTGGCACCTTTATTTGACATAACCGGCTCTTTACCACGCTTGATATCCGCAAGTGTCCATGCACCGTCGGTAACAGGAACGATTTCGTAGTCCCCATCAGCCGTCATGTACAATGCATCGGTCCCCTCTTCCTTATACAAGGGGCGATCGCCCACTTTTTTAAGGAATTCTGGAACAGGCAAACCATCGGCTTCCAGACGGCCCATGAAATACTGATTGCCCATCTGGTTCAATTGTTCAAACGGGCCATATTTCCATGCATAGCCAGTTTTCATGGCGTTATCGATAGCAATAATATCGTCGGAAATTTCACCGACCAAGGATGCTGAATAGGAAATAACTTTTGATAAAATTTGCCAAGCGTATTTGGCCCCAATATCATCACATTCAACCAAGGCACGAAGGCCCTTTTTGGCAGCCCGCGCTGATTTAAAGTTAGGCTTCTGGGCCTTAGCATATTCGCCGGTTTTCAGGTTACGAGCTTCTTTTACTTTTTTACCGCCGTCTTTATTGATGCGGTAGAAACCACCCTTGCCTTTACGTCCTGTATATCCGTCCTCAATCATTTTAGTGATAGTTGCAACCATTGGATGCTTACCATCATATTCCTGACAGAAAGGATCACTTGCAGGGAGTTCATTAAGCATGGATGCATTGACCTTTGGTCCCAAATCGATCCCCGTCAAATCACCCAAACCAAAAATACCTGTGCTCGGAATACCCATTGGTTTACCGCAGATAGCATCTGCTTCTTCAACCGTCATATCCAAATCAAAAGCCGATTTAATGGCGACGAATGACCAATAGATACCAATACGGTTTCCAATAAAGCCTGGTGTATCGTAGCAATCCACTACTTCTTTACCAAGACCGACATCGGCAAAGGTGCGAAGTTCCTCAATGGCATCGGGACGCGTTAGTTCACCGGCAACCAGCTCGAACAACCGCATATAACGCGGCGGATTGAAGAAATGCGTAATACCAAAGTCTTTTTGAAGACCTTCAGGCATCCCATCCATCAATGTTTTAAGCGGAATTGTTGACGTATTGGATGTCACAATAGAGCCGGGTTTACGAACAGAATCCAGTTTTTTATACAGATCTTGCTTTAAATCAGGACGTTCGATAATCGCTTCCACAATCCAGTCGCAATCGGCCACGAGATCAAGGTTGTCTTCTAGATTACCAGTGGTAATCATCTTTGCATTCCGCTTGTGCATGAAAGGTGCTGGTTTCGTCTTCAGCATCTTAGCCACAGCACCTTCGGCAAGCATATTGCGGTTTGTTGCGCCTTCTGGAACAATATCCAGCAAAATGGCAGGATAACCCGCATTGGTGACATGCGCGGCAATCGCAGCACCCATGACACCAGCGCCAATAACGGCTACTTTTTCAATAGCCATGATTAGCAAGCCTCCAATACTGTTGCGATACCCTGACCGCCACCAATACATTGCGTAGCAAGACCCAGTGTTTTGCCTTCACGTTGTAGAAGGCTGGCTACTTTACCTGTGATCCGAGCCCCTGTGGCTCCCATTGGATGACCAAGAGCAAGAGCGCCGCCATCGATATTTGTAATATCGTAGTTGATGCCAGATTCTTTCAAGACAGCAAGTGATTGCGCGGCGAAAGCTTCGTTCAGCTCAATAATATCGATATCGGCAAGTGTCACGCCAGCCCGTTTCAAGGCTTTTTCTGTTGCAGGCACAGGGCCAATTCCCATAATTTCCGGAGCACAGCCCGCGATCGCAATTGATTTGATCCGCGCCAATTTCTTCAAGCCGTTTGCATCAGCATATTCCTCTGAACAGATAAGGGTAGCAGATGCACCATCTGTCAGCGGCGAGGACGTCGCAGCCGTAACAGTACCATTGGCATCAAAGGCTGCTTTCAAACCAGACAATGATTCAAGAGTTGTTTCAGGGCGAATACAGCCATCCTGTTCAACGCGGATATTTCCATAAACAATTGGGATAATCTCGTCATCAAATTTTCCGGCAGCCCGCGCGGCAGCAGCCCGTGCGTGGCTCTCAACAGCCATCCCTTCTTGCTCAACACGGGAAATACCATACTGTTTAGCAAGATTTTCAGCCGTAATGCCCATGGAAATATAAGCTTCTGGGTATTCTTTATAAAGGCGCGGATGGGGTGCTGGATTAAACCCCCCCATTGGCACTCGTGTCATGCTTTCGATGCCGCCACAAATGAACACATCGCCAGCGCCCATTTGGATTGCGCCTGCAGCCATATGAATAGCTTGCATGGAAGATCCGCAGAAACGATTTACTGTTGTTGCCGCCGCCGATTTTGGGATGCCTGCAAGAAAGCTGATCATACGAGCAACATTCAACCCTTGTTCGGCTTCAGGGAATGCACTACCGATAATCACATCTTCAATATCGTCTACATTCACGCCAGTATTTTTAATCAAACCACTGATTACCTGCGCCGCCATCTCATCGGGGCGAATCTTGACCATTTCGCCCTTGTTTGCCAATGTGAACGGTGAGCGGGCGTACCCTGCAATGACCACGTTTTTCATGATCTAATATTCCTTTCAGACGATTTGTCTTTCCCTGTGTTAACAACAAGGTGAGTTAAAATTATTATTGTGTCCTGGTTCCCCAAAACGAATTATTACGCTACTTGATACTCAGTTGTTTTTTCAAATAGATTTGCCAGAAACGCCGCAAGCTTATGCTAGTTTCAATTTTTGAGAATTCATTTCAGCAGGGCCTTTATCTTTGTATTCTTTCAGATCCCTAATCCCCTGTTCCAGCTCACTGATTGCTTCATTTATGTCAGTTCTCTGTGATTTTAACTTCGCTAGTTGGTCTTCACATTTCTGTAGAGTGAATTTCAACTGATCCATAGATCCTTGGGAAGGATCATATAATTCGATCATCTTCTTCATATCCTGAAGACTAAACCCTAGGCGGCGGCCCCGCAAAATTAGCTTCAATCGGGCACGATCGCTCCGAGAATAAACACGGGTCAATCCCTCCCGCTCAGGGGACACAAGCCCCTTGTCCTCATAAAACCGGATTGTCCGAGAGGTAACACCAAATTCTTCGGCTAATTCTGTAATCGAATAACGCGTTTCTTCCATGACGTTTCCCTAGCAAGACCAAACAAATGTTAAAATGATTGTAATTGACGTTTACGTAAACGTCAATTCTCCTTTACGTAAACGTAAAAATATTTGAAGTTTGCGTCACAAGTGCGTGCATATATCATATTTGTTTGCTAACATGGCGTGTCGCAAAATGAAAATAAGTATATAGGCGAATGATTTATTGGCTGACAAACGAAGATTTTGTCAGAAATTTCAGTCATTTACCAACAGACGGAAAGTAAGATTCAACTGTGATGAATTGCAATTAGAAAAAGTATTCATTGCTAAAATATTTTACTTTTCCTACTTGGAAAGAGAAATTTACTGCGTTTGATTTGCCTCTCACTCGTCGGAAGGTGGTTCAAGCAATCAGCGCAATTACTCAGTAAACTTCTCTCTACGGTCGTCTTCTATGTAACTTATTTCAACCGACAGCACTGAAGCATTGTATTTCGCTGCCCAGACCAGGTCAGCGCACATTATTACTGGGGGGAGGGCTTTTTTATGGAGGCCAAAAAACTTGAAGAAAGAAACTATCTTGATCTTGCCGACTCGCTACCAAAAGCGAGTAAGATCCTCAAGTCATTAGGAAATCAACGTCGTTTGGAAATTCTCACTTATTTGTCAGAAGAAGAACTTTCAGTTGGTGAACTAGAAAGAAAGATAAAAATTAGCCAATCTGCTCTTTCTCAACATTTGGGCCGATTAAGAAGAGATGACATCGTTACTACACGACGCGAAGCTCAAACAATTTATTATTCTTTATACAGCAATAGTATTCTTCGGCTTTTAGAATCTATACATATGACAACAGCTCAAATTTAATTTGAGAAGAAATTTGATGTTTTTTTTGAGAAAACATTACATTTTTTCTCATTTTATAGTATAGGCAGGACTATACCATTTAACGCCTTCCCTTAATCGAGGGTATTCACCAATTATGCCTGTCTATCTTCCTATTGCCGAGATCTCTGTAAATTTGTTTTTGATCTTAGGCATGGGAGGTGCTGTCGGCTTACTTTCTGGGATGTTTGGTGTCGGCGGTGGCTTCCTAATGACCCCCCTTCTCATTCTAACTGGAATTCCCCCTGCTGTTGCCGTGGCGACCGGAGCGAACCAATTGGTGGCGGCCAGTGTGTCTGGCGTCCTCGCCCACTGGCGGCGCGGCAATGTAGATTTTAAAATGGGGACGGTCCTTCTTGTCGGCGGTATTGGCGGATCCTTTCTTGGCACTTGGATCTTCGCGTTACTTAAAGCCGCTGGGCAAGTTGATCTGATGATCTCTCTCTCCTATGTGCTTTTTCTTGGGGTGATTGGCGGTTTAATGCTCATCGAAAGCGTAGGCGCTCTTCTTCGCAACCGCCGCGGGCCTGCTAAACGGAAGAAAATGCACCAACATTACTGGATACACGGCCTCCCCTTTAAAATGAGGTTCCGAAAATCCAAACTCTATATCAGTGCACTCATGCCACTTGGATTAGGTTTTCTGGTTGGTATCTTATCTGCGATTATGGGTGTTGGCGGCGGTTTCGTTATGGTCCCTGCCATGATTTATCTGCTTGGCATGCCCACATCGGTTGTGGTCGGAACGTCCTTGTTTCAAATTATTTTCGTAACAGCCAATGTGACCTTGCTACATTCCATCACAACACAAACTGTTGATGTTATGCTTGCGCTTCTCTTGATGAGTAGTGCCGTGGTTGGCGCACAATTTGGCACCCGTATTGGTGCCCGGATGAAAGGGGAGCAGCTCCGCTCACTCTTAGCTTTAGTTGTTCTTGTTGTCTGCGCAAAAATCGCATTTGACCTTGTCCTAACTCCAGACGATCTTTACTCGATCAGTTTGGTGGAGGGGAAAATCTAGCATGACACTCCCCCGTTTTTTGCAACACCTCACCTTTCTAGCTGGGCTGACAATTGGGACGGCAGCTAGTTCTGCCTTTGCCGCAGGATCTCTGGTGACAGACATATCTTCTCACCTCATTTCAGTAACCTCTGACTTTACAGGGGCTGACTTACTCCTATTCGGCTCAGTGAGAGACGACGAGAGCTTCAAAACAGATGAACTTGGCGATATAATCGTAGTTGTCCGCGGTCCGCAAAAAAACGTTACTGTTCGTAAAAAAGAGAGAGTAGCAGGAATATGGGTAAACACAGAATCAGTTGAAGTTCGAAAAGTCCCGGGGTTTTACGCAGCCGCAAGCAATCGACCAGTGGACGAGATAACAACACCTGACACTCTGGATCGCTTACGCATCGGACCAAACAGGCTCGTCTTCCAAACCGATGTCGGTAAAAGAGAAGCCGCTAGTTTCAAAGAAGCGATCATACGACAACAAGGCCAATCTGAACTCTATACAAGTGTCACACCGACAGTTCACTTTCTCGGCCCCTCCCTATTTCGAACGACCATTCATTTCCCAGCCAATGTTCCAGTTGGAAATTACACCGCAGAATTCTATCTCTTTCAAGACAAAGAGCTTATCAGCGCACAATCCTCCCCCCTTTTCATTAAGAAATTTGGTCTTGGTAGGCAAATCTTTGACTTTGCCCAAAATTACCCAACACTTCACGGCATCGCAGCCATTCTTGTAGCGCTTTTTGCGGGATGGGTAGCATCAGCATTATTTCGAAAAGATTGAGGCTTTGCGTAGCTGCCATGCGGTAATGTGCATATCCAAGGCTTTCGCATTCTGATATAGCATTACCTAGATGGTCAGATTTTAAACAATAAGAAAATGCGCGGAACAACTCCGCGAAACCTTGACCGGAGCATAGTTTGTCACTCAAGGCCCCCTCAGAATTCACCCGGCTTTCCATTGGCGTGCTCGCAATTTGCTTTGTTGTGGGTGTTGCTGGACGAATGGTTCCAGAACATTTCCCTAATCTGGTAACCCCTTTGATCAACGAGTTTGATTGGACACGTGGCACTGTTGCTTCCATTTTTTCAGTCGGCGCCATAACTTCGGGTCTAATGGGCCCCTTTGCAGGATACCTGTTCGACAAACTTGGCCCTGCCAAATTATACGCACTTGGATTTTGCTTTGCTGGCGGTGGCTTGATCCTTGCCGGCTATGCCAACCAACTCTGGCAATTTTACATTGGCCTCGGCCTTTTTGTTGGGATCGCGGCAGCTTGCTGCGGCAATGTACCCAACTCTGCATTCACAAGTCGCTGGTTTCAGGCAAAACTCCCAATTGCACTAGCCATAATTTTTTCTGCCCTTGGCGCCGGTAGCTTCATCGGTCTGACACTTTCCCAGATTCTGATCAATCGTTATGGCTGGCGTGGTGTTGAAATTTCAATGGGCGTCGCAATTTTATGCCTATTACCGATCCTTCTTATCCTTCCCTGGAAAAAATTGTCTGTTGGCAAGCCTCATGCTGCTTCGTCTTTAACTGGAGAGATCAAAACTACACCTCCGTTAGACTGGACAATTAGGAAGGCAGTTAAAACACCTAGCTTTTGGGGCCTTTTTTTCGTTTTCTTCATAACTGCCAACGGCATGTATTCTATTGTCTTTCAAAGCGTAACCTATTTGATTGACAATAATATGACGCCAGTGGAAGCATCCTTCAATATAGGTTTGACAGGAATTTTCATTCCAATTGGCATGATATCTTGTGGCTACTTTTTGACAAAATACCACACATCCTACGTCGCGTTGCTTACGTTTGCGATGACAATTATTGCTGTCATATTCATATGGCAATATCAAAGTGTTGGGGAATATTGGGCCATAATTGGTTTTATTATTTTCTTTGGCTTAACAATGGGCACCCGTGCGCCCATCGTGGGATCACTCTCAGCAAAGGTCTTTCGCAGCAGAAATTTTGGGCTAATTTACGGCTGCATTTCGAGCGGGGGCGGCATCGGCATGGCAAGTGGTACATTTCTGAGTGGTTGGATTTATGATATAACCGGCAGCTACGACGCTGTATTTACTTTTTCTCTGACTTGTTTGGTCCTTGGTGCAACACCCTTCATTTTAATACCAAACATCCGAGAATATGGGCGACAATTTTAGGTCTGAGAACACTGATGAACATATCGATAGAAGAACTTGTTAAAATGATTGGCGATGGGGCGAAGCTAGCCGTTCCGGCTGATTATTCTGGCATTGCTATGGAAGCCACCCGCGCACTGATCCGAAAAGGCGTAAAGGACCTGCATATCGTCGGCGTCCCCACTAGCGGCTTACAATCAGAATTGCTCATCGGCGCGGGCTGCGTATCCACATTCGAAAGTTCTGCCTTAACCCTCGGAGAATACAACCCCGCCCCCCGCTTTAGCCACGCGATCAAAGAGAAAACAATTCGTCTGATTGATGCAACGCGCCCCGCCATTCACGCTGGTCTGCAAGCCTCTCAAAAAGGGATCCCCTTCATGCCGTTGCGGGGGATTATTGGAAGCGACATTCTGCAGCATCATCCCGAATGGCAGATCATGGATAATCCTTTTTCAGAAGATAAAGATCCCATAGTTGTCATCCCTGCCATCAAACCAGACATTGCCCTATTTCATGCGCCATTGGCAGATCGCGATGGAAATGTATGGATTGGCCGCCGTAGAGAATTAATGCATTTGGCGCAAGCCTCAAAAACAACACTCGTGACCGTCGAAAAAATGGTGGATACAAACCTTCTGGAAGATGAAACCATGGCGGCAGGCGTTCTATCCAGCCTCTATGTGGGAGGCATAGCCCACTGCCCGAAAGGAAGTTGGCCCCTCGATTTTTGGTACGGCGACAAGGAAGACGGCGATCACTTGAGGGAGTATAAGGAAAAAGCACGAACGGAAGAAGGCTTCGATGAATATCTTCAAGAATTTGTGTATGAAAGCGCTTCTTCATGACTGAGACAACATTAAAGAAAGAGCTGATTTGCTTCATCGCAAATTTATTGAAGGATTGTAATCACGTTGCCGTAGGCGCCTCCTCCCCTATACCAGGGGCGGCAGCTCTGCTTGCAAGGGAAGCCTTTGGCTCCCCTCGCCACGTAAATATTTTGGGTTCCGTAAAAAACAACTTTTTTACCAATGGCTCTCAAGAGCTTTTTGATTGCGCAGCACAAGGCCGCATTGATGCCTTTTTCCTGGGCGGCGGACAAATTGATGGCCAAGCAAATATAAATTTGATGGGCCGTGGCGCCTACCCAGACAATACCCCAAGATGGCCCGGCACTTTTGGCTCTGCCTACTTATATTTTTTGATACCAAAGGTGATTTTGTTTAGAGAAGAGCATTCAAGAAGAGTGCTGGTTGATCGTGTGGATTTTATCAGCGCGCCTGGCGTATCTGATGAAAACATTTATCGAACAGGAGGTCCATACGGCCTTCTGACCAACAAAGCATTTTTCAGATTTCAAAAAGAAAAAAGAAACTTTCTATTGGAAAGCATTCACTCAAATAGCTCGCTTGAAGATATTTTGGACAATACCGGTTTTGAATTCGAATATTCTCAAAATACACCTTTAACCGCAGCCCCTAACCCTCAGTTGTTAGAATTATTGGAAACACATGTTGTTGACAAGGTGAAGGATGTCTATCCTCATTTTGCGCAAGAAACTTTCGGAATTGACGCAGCGTGTAGTTAAGAAAATCAAGGAAGATTAGAAATAATGTCAGGTAGTGGTGCCCTAAAGGGTTTGAAGGTTGTTGATTTGTCACGTGTGCTCGGCGGACCGTTCTGCACACAAATCCTAGCCGATCACGGTGCCGAAGTGATCAAGGTAGAACCACCGCAAGGGGACGAGACCCGTGGATGGGGCCCTCCCTTCAACGACAGCGGTCTATCCGCTTACTTTTCTGGTGCGAACCGGAACAAACGATCCATTGCAATTGATATTAGAAGCGCAGCTGGTAAAGAAATTTTACTTAAGCTTTTAAGTGATGCAGATATTCTTGTCGAAAACTTCAAAACCGGTTCCTTGGAAAAATGGGGCTTAGGATATGACGACTTCTTATCCAAAGAATTCCCGCGCCTAATTCATTGTCGCGTCACCGGCTTTGGTGCAGACGGCCCCTTTGGTGGTTTTCCCGGATATGACGCTGTCATTCAAGCTTGGGCGGGCCTGATCAGTGTCAACGGCTCACCTGAATCGGGACAAGTTCGTATGGGCATCCCGATTGTAGATCTAGGAACAGGTATGAACGCTGTTATCGGCATTTTGATGGCCGTCAATGAGCGCCATAGCTCTGGAAAAGGGCAATCAGTAGAGGCATCCCTTTATGATACAGGCATTCAACTTCAGCACCCCCATGCAGCCAATACCTTAATGAGCGGAAACGCCCCCCGTCTTACAGGGAATTCCCATCCGAACATTGCCCCTTATGATTTATATGAGACGGCAACGACGCCCGTCTTCCTCGGCATTGGAAATAATGGCCAGTTCAGAAAATTATGCACAAAACTGAATATGCCAGACGTACCAAGTGACCCCAAATTTATTGATAATGCGGCCCGGCTGGCAAACCGGAGCGAGCTAAACGCCTTGCTGAACGATGCGTTGGCAACAAAAAATGGCGTTGAGTTTGCAACAGAACTACTGGAGGCCGGCGTTCCCGCAGGTGCCGCCATGAGTGTGCCTGAGATGTTAGAACATCCTCACACCAAGCATCGTGAAATGGTCGTGGAGATGGATGGATATTCTGGAACTGGCATCGCCGTTAAGATGAGCCGCACTCCGGGGAAAGTTCACACTGCACCACCAGGATTTGGTGCAAATGGCCGCGACATCCTAAAAGAGATCGGTTATGGTGAAGACGAAATAAAAGAACTAACGAAAAATGGTGTTGTCTGGGAACAACCCCAAACATAATCCGACAAGATTTAAAATGGGCACTTCCCAGTATTCTTCAATAAGGTACCGCGACAAGCGGCACTAATAACAAATAATGGACGCAGGAAATGGTAAAATTTGGTGTAAACCAATCAGTAAGTCGCGTTGAAGATATTCGTCTGATCACTGGCAGTGGTGAATATACGGATGATATAACGCTTCCCAACCAATTATTTGGATATATGCTTCGCTCCCCAATAGCCCATGCGAAAATACTATCGCTGGATGTGGAAGATGCAAAGCAATCACCAGGCGTCATTGATATTATTACTGGTGCGGAACTTGCCGCAGATAATGCCAATGAACTTCCTTGTATGATCCCCCTTAAAAATCGGGATGGAAGCAACCGTGCTGACCCCGGCCATCCAGTGCTCGCGGTTGATGAAGTCCGTTATGTTGGTGACAATCTCGCCTTTATTGTGGCCGAGACTCTGGATCAGGCAAAAGACGCCGCGGAATTGATCGAATTTGATTTTGACGAATTAGGCACCGTTGTAGATACGGCAACAGCCTCAAAGGATGGGCAGCCTCTTGTTCATTCCAGCGCTCCCAACAATGTAGTTTTTGATTGGGATCAGGGATCAGAAACGGATGTTAAAAGCATTTTTGAACAAGCAGACCATGTGACATCCGTTGACTTGATCAACAATCGTGTCGTTGTCAATTCCATGGAACCCCGCGGCCTTATTGCCGATTGGGACAGCGAGTCGAGTAAAATGACGGTTCGTATGGGCACGCAAGGGGGCTGGGTTCTAAAAGGCCTTCTTGCCAAATCAATCCTGCATATTCCAGAAGACAATTTGCGGGTCATTACCCCCGATGTGGGTGGTGCTTTCGGAATGAAGCTATTCTTTTACTCTGAATGTGCTGTGACTGTCTGGGCCTCTCGGAAATTGAGCCAGCCTATCAAATGGATGGGAGAGCGTAGTGATGCGTTTTTGTCAGACACTCAAGGCCGCGACCACGCAACTAAGGCAGAATTGGCCTTTGATAAAGATCACAAAATTCTGGGAATGAGAGTCCATACTTACGCCAATCTTGGCGCCTATTTGTCAACGTTTGGTCCGATGATCCCGACAATGGCCGCCGTCAAGGTTTTGCCGGGCGTCTATGACATCCCAGCGCTGCACTATCACTGCACCGGTGTCTTCACCAATACGGTCCCTGTGGATGCCTATCGCGGTGCAGGACGCCCCGAAGCCATCTATGTGATTGAGCGTTTGATGGATACAGCCGCCATGGAGTTAGGCCTTGGGCCAGACGAAATTCGCAGAATAAACTTCATTAAGCCCTCCGCCATTCCCTACACAACAGCGACGGGCTGCGTATATGACAGCGGCGAGTTTGAGCGGGTGATGGACAAGGCACTGGAAAATTCAAACTGGGATGACTTTGCCGATCGCAGGGCGACCTCAGCGACCAATGGTAAAATCCGTGGTATTGGCATGTGTTTCTATATTGAAGCCACTGCAGGCAACCCAACGGAGACCGCAACCATTCGTTTTGAAGACGATGGCATTGTCACTCTGGCTGTTGGCACCCAATCGTCAGGACAAGGCCATTCAACGGCTTATGCGCAAGTCCTGGCTGAGCGTATTGGTGTTCCTTTTGAAAACATTCGGATCATCCAAGGCGATACGGACAAGATTAAGTCTGGTGGCGGAACCGGTGGTTCCCGATCCCTAACCACACAAGGTCCGGCCATTCATGCGGCCAGTGACGAGGTAATTAATAAGGGTGAGCAGCTCGCTGGTCACTTTTTAGAAGCAGCCGTTGAGGATATTGAATTTTCCGCTGAAGAAGGCTCCTTCTCTATCGCCGGTACAGATAGAAAAATCGGAATTTTAGAGCTTGCCCAACGGGCACGCGGTTTGGGTCAATTGCCAGATGGGCTTGAAGAAGGCCTTGATAGTGAAGCAAGCTTTACAGTCGAGGCTTTCACTTATCCAAATGGATGTCATATTGCCGAAGTGGAAGTCGATCCAGACACAGGCTCAACTGAAGTTGTGCGCTACGTTATCGTCGATGATTTTGGCACAATCGTGAACCCGGCTTTGGTTCGCCATCAAGTGGTTGGGGGTGTTGGCCAAGGTATTGGTCAGGCGCTTACAGAAAATACTGTGTATTCTGAAGACGGGCAGCTTTTGACTGGATCGTTCATGGATTATGGCATGCCACGGGCGGACGATGTCCCTCTTGATCTGCTCTATGAGACTGTCGAAGTTCCCTGCACCATGAACCCCATGGGCGTTAAGGGCTGCGGCGAGGCTGGATGCATCGCCGCCCCTCCCGCAATCATAAATGCAACCATTGATGCCCTTAAGGACAAAGGTATTAGCCATATAGATATGCCTGCGACCCCATTGAAGGTTTGGGACTTATTGCAACAAGCCAGCTAACATATTGTTCTGACGATAACTTTATAAAATGCCTCGAAAATAGTTTCTTTTCGGGGCATTTTTTTCTTTGATTCTTCAGTTAATGCCATATGATTATTTATATCATACTTAACTAAATTAGACTTTAACACCTCAGTACCATGTATCCAGAGATGAATGGGAGAGGCACGTGACAAGAAAACAAAGAGAAGAACTTGTAGACACTATTTTTAGCAGCATCCTAGAAGGCTCTAACACTGATTTATTACCCTTCATGAATGACAATGTTGAATTTCATATATGCTTAGGCAACCAGCTTTATTCCGACAGCTTTTCTGCAACTTTTATGGGCTTAAGCGGAGCGTCAAATTTTTTTAGTACTTGCAGGCAATTTATTGAATTCACTCGCATTGTTCCAAAAGATTTCCATCACGAAGATAACAAAATGATCGTCCGGGGAGACCTTGAATGCCAAATGCTGACAACAGGTACTTTATGGACATCCAGCTGGATGCAAATCTGGACGATTGAGAATGACAAAATTAACAAAATGAGGATGTTTGCAGACTATCACCACACTGCTGTCCATAGGCACCTTTCCAAGAAACCGGAAGCGAACATATCCACTCGCCATTAGGAAATAGAATATCACCACGCATTCTTAAGGTTGCATTGATCTGAAGTCATTTTATCCGTAAAAGGAAGAATGACCAAGACCAATGCAAATAACCTACGCGCTACCGCAAGGGCACCTCTCTATATGGTCCTTGCCATGCTGCTCGTACCGCTTATGGATGGAACAGCAAAGCTGTTGATCTCAGACTACTCCCTTGTGCAGGTCGTCTGGGGTCGGTACTTCTTTCACCTTCTAACCTTACTGCCCCTTTTTATTATTTTCAGGCAGAAACCATCCCCCATCCCCAAACGAATAGGGTTACAGCTTACCCGCACCCTTGTTTTGCTCGGGGATACGGCTTTGTTCTTTGGTGCCTTGATCTTTATTCCCCTTGCCAGCGGGAAAGCAGTTTTTTTTGTAGCCCCCCTTATCATGACCGCCTTGGCACCTTTCATCTTGAAAGAGAAGGTGGGCGTACATCGTTGGGGCGCGGTGATTGTCGGATTTTCAGGAACCCTCTTTATTTTAAGTCCCGAAGGCGAGGGCGAAATCGTCGGTTATTTACTGGCATTTGGGGCCGCAAGTTTTTATGCGATTTACCTATTGCTGACCCGTAAAATCACAACAGCCTCCTCCCCCCTTGATACCCTGCTATTCACAGCAGTCCTCAGCACCGTAATCCTCTCCTGCCTACTTCCCTTTTACTGGGTAATGCCGGACCTGGATGGCTGGCTCCTCATGCTCGCCACCGGCCTTCTCGGAACTCTCAGCCACTTCTTCATCATCAAAGCCTTTGAAGGCGGTGACGCGTCCCAGCTTGCCCCCTTCGCCTACGCTGAAATAATAAGCGCCACACTTTTCGGCGTCATCGTCTTCGGAGACTTCCCCGGCCCAACCACATGGATCGGCATCAGCATCGTCGTCGCCAGCGGCCTTTATATCTTGCGGCGGGAGCGTAAATTTAAGGCTAGTTGATATTAATTAACGCTTGAATCGATTTCGGAAGCCAAAGCCGATTAGAAAGATATATACCAAAGAGAGAGACCCTTGAAAAAGGTCTGAGACTCTAGAGAGGCTGAGAAGAGACCAATTTTAACGAAAGTACAGGCAGTAAATTTTGGTAACGATAAAAAACCCTTACGTTGTATGGCCTAATATCAATTTTTTTGGGAATATTGAAGGAAAATGGTGCACCGGGGAGGATTCGAACCCCCGACCCCTAGATTCGTAGTCTAGTGCTCTATCCAGCTGAGCTACCGGTGCATATTTCGGCTGACTAAGTTAGTCACCGTAAGCAGTCAAATTTAACCGTTTTCGTTAGCATCTGCCTGCGGATCGGGAAACTAATGAAAAGAGTCGGACATGGCAAGGGGGTATTTCAAAATAAGTGCAAAAAACTGAAAAAAAATCCGGTCTTGTGACATGGCACCAGATTGAGTAGTATTTGGCTCTGTTTTACTGTATTAAAAAGACAGATTTTGTTCGATTGGGGAGTTTCCGTGCTCTCCCGAGGGGCTTTTGACCAAAAAGAATAGAGTAGTTCAAGATATGGTATTACGCATTACCCGACCTTTAGTGCTGACTGCAGCTTTATTTGCGGCTAGTTGTTCATTCATTGATGAATCGCTTATGCCCGCCTTAACTGGCGATGATGCATCCGCACAAGCTCAACCGGTGGCCATCGCGCCGTCAGACGCTGAGAAAAATCCAGACCCAACATTAAGTGCCGCTGGCGCCCCTCCTGCGGGAGCCGTTGGTGCTCCACCAGCCCTTGGAACGACAAATTTTGTAACACCTGGGGTTACAATGGCGCCCAATACGGGGACGTTTGTTGGTCAAAAAGTTGCTGTCCTTCGCAGCGAGCTTGGCGCATTGCAAGAACGCTTGAAGCTCCGCAATCAGCAATTACAACAAATTCGCACCACGACAATTGGTAATTCTCAGACTTACCACGGAACCATTGCAGCCATTAATACGCGCCTGCAAGTTGGTACAACACCGGGCAATCCCGTTTTGATCAACCAATGGAATCAAGGCCAGCTACAGCTTGAAAGAATCGGTGCCGACATTTCATCCATGAACAGCTTGGCAAACGCCGTCGCCAGCGATTCCAGCATGTCAGCCTATCTTCTTGAATCAACCCGCGCTGCTTATGGCTTGTCCGGTGCTATTGAAGAAGATCACCGTCAATTGGCTATTTTGGAAGATGAAACCAACCGGACTGTGGTTCTGGTCGATCGCTTACTCAATGAGCTTTCTGAAGATATCAGCCGCCAGACGGCCTATGTTGGGAACGAACGCTCTAACCTGACGACGCTTTCACACTCCATCAAAAATGGTGAGTTGCTTGGCTCCAGCCTTGCGAGCAGAGCTTTCCTAGCCCCGGCACCAGTTGCATCATCATCACCGGTCATTGGCGCGCGCACTCAAAACTTTGCATCCGGAAGCAGACAGCCCCTTGTGGTTATTCGTTTTGACCGCCCGGACGTGCCTTATGAGCAGGCACTCTATACTGCGGTGAACCGGACTTTGCAGGGCCGCCCACAATCTGTTTTTGATGTGGTTGCGATCTCTCCCATACAGGGTGGGGCCGCTAGTGTTGCTCTCAGTCAGTCTAAGGCCACACGGAACGCCCAGCGCGTCCTGCGGTCCTTAACAGACATGGGACTGCCTGCGTCACGTATAAGTCTTTCAGCCTCCTCCAGCGCACAAGCTGCGACGAGTGAGGTTCATATTTACGTTCGGTAGATTTGAAAAATACTATTCTAAAAGCGATGGGTTCAATCTCATCGCTTTTTTTATGTCAAAAGGCGTTATTAGCCTCGAATCTTTCGCCCCTTAAATGACTTCCCTTCAAACACGACACACCGCAAATATATCAAAATAATGCCAATAAAATATATTTTAGAATAATTCTAATTTTTAACTTGCGCATTCAATCTCATCAGATTATATCCATGTTCAATACAGTAAAACACCTTGGAGACATCTATGTTGAAGAATATTGAAGGCCAAAAAATTCCTGAATGCACATTCCCAGTACGGGAAGGGGATGCATGGACACAGGTTACAACTGACGCCCTATTCAAAGGGAAAAAAGTTGTTGTTTTCTCCCTGCCCGGTGCATTTACTCCAACATGTTCCTCCACTCATTTACCACGTTACAATGAGTTGGCCAGCACCTTTGCCGAAAACGGCGTCGACAGCATTCTTTGCGTATCCGTCAACGACACATTCGTTATGAACGAATGGAAGAAAAGTCAGGATGCAGACAATGTGACCTTCATTCCTGATGGGGCCGGAAACTTCACCGACGGCATGGGCATGTTGGTGGACAAATCCGACATCGGCTTTGGCAAACGTTCATGGCGCTATTCCATGTTGGTCAACGACGGTGTTGTAGAAAAAATGTTCATCGAGCCAGAAGTTGAAGGCGATCCCTTTGAAGTATCCGACGCAGATACAATGCTTGACTATGTGAACCCAAAAGCGACGAAGCCAGTTGCCATCACAGTCTTCTCAAAGCCAGGTTGCAGCCACTGTACTCGTGCAAAAACAGCCCTTGTCCAAGCTGATCTTAGTTTTGAAGAAATTGTTCTTGGAACAGATGCCACATTCCGCAGCCTATCTGCAGTATCAGGATCAACGACTACACCGCAAATATTTATCGATGGTGTGAAAATCGGCGGTGCGGATGAGCTTGAAGCTTACCTGGCAAAATAAATTACCTCCCCGCGTGGGTGACGCTGTCGCCTACTCGTAATAAAAAACCCGCCGAATTATGTCCGGCGGGTTTTAATTTGCCTTATTAACAAGACGCCTTAGTCATCCCATGACATCCGGGCTAAATCCAGAGAGAAGAGATGTTGGTTTTTCCAAACACCGTTCAAACCTGAACGGACAACATTTACATTTGCCAGTTGGAACAAATATCCGTTCACTGCATCTTTAGCTAAAATCATTTGAGCTTCTTGCAGCTTCGCTGTACGGACTTTAGCATCAAGGGCAGTTTCTGCCTGATTGATCACCTTGTTGAAAGCAGGATTATTATAGTTAAAGTAATAATTTTCTTTCGCATAGATGTTGATATCCATAGGCTCGACATGACTTACAATTGACAAATCATAGTTTGTTTTCTTGTACACTTCGTCCAACCATTTTGGCCAATCGACATTTTCGATTTTGATTTTAATACCCACTTTTTCAAGTTGAGCGGCCACAATCTGCCCGCCTTTACGGGCATAATCATCAACGGGTGGCAATTTTAGAGAAAGCTCTAATCCGTCGCCGTAACCGGCTTCTTTCAACAATGCCTTCGATTTTTCTGGGTCGTACGGATACGTTCCTGTCAAATCTACATAGTCTGGGTGATGAGGCGCAAAATGGGATCCGATGGGCGTTCCATACCCAAACATCGCACCGTCAATGATTTCCTGACGGTTAATGGCATGGGCTATCGCCTGACGAACTTTGATATTGGACAAAACCTTGCCTGTATTATTCGTGCTGAGGATTGTCTCACCATTTGTCGTTCCAACAATGATTTTGAACTCATCGCCAAATTCGTATTGTCCTAACGTTTCATTAGGCACCTGAGCAATATCCACATCGCCGGTCAACAAAGTCGCCATACGAGAGGCCGCATCATTGATAAAACGGAAAGTTGCTTTCTTTATTTTAAGATTCGCAGCGTCGCGATACGTGTCAGCCGCCATCAATTTCACAGAATCGCCTTTGATCCAGCGAACCATTTTATATGGCCCTGTGCCCACAGGCTTAGTCACATTTGTTGCCGCCGAATCGGGATCGGCGATAACCGCTGTAGACTCGCCCAATTGCGCTAGAAAGTCACCCCGTGGTTCTTTTAAAGTCAGGATAACTGTTTTCGCATCGGGAGTATCAATGGTAGCAATATTTGTAAAACGCCCTTTGCGCTTATTTGTGCTGCCTTCTGCCGCATTTGCTTCAAATGTGTATTTCACATCCGATGAATCAAATTCTGACCCATCATGGAATTTGGCGCCTTCAACAAGGTCAAAAGTATAAACCAAACCGTCAGGGCTCACTGTCCAGCTTTTCGCAAGCAATGGCTGAACCGATCCGTCGGCTGCAATGCGTGTCAGGCCTTCGTATATATTATACAAGGTAATCCGCGAGATAGCGGCGGCGGCCCCTGTCCGTGGATCCAATCCAGGGGGCTCCAAACGCATGGCGTAATTTACAGTACTTTTGGCGGCTTGAACCGACAATGGTGCTAAAACAGCCGACACAACGGCAGCTGCGACAAACATTTTTTTCATATTAGTCTCCCTAGTTTTTATTCATCTTGTAATATGATCGATAGCTGGGCACATCGCCGAGGCTATTAGCATGATAAACTGCCCGCGCGACTGCTCGCGCAACGCAATCTGCCGCGATAGCCCCTATCCGTGCCAAAGCTAGTGGTTCTGGTTGATCCAGTTCTCTTCGTTCTGTTGACATTGCAAATATAGTATCTCCATCCATTGGCGTATGTACAGGGCGGATCGCCCGCGCATAACCATCATGGGCCATGATCGCCACTCGCTGGGCTTGCGACTTAGTCAATGCAACATTTGTCGCAACGACACCAAGGGTCGTGTTCTCCCCTAACCGTCCGCTGGTTATCGCATCCAAAGATATATTCCCGTGCAGGTCAGGAGCACCAAACCCACCAAATTCTTCATTTTGTTCTAACGTCCACGCCCAAAAATTATGGCTTTCTGGCACAATCACGCTTCCTACAGGATTAACAGCGATAATTGCCCCCACCTGAATACCGTCGTCTGACACCGCCGAACAACTACCAAGCCCCCCTTTAAGGATTCCCGCAGTCGCACCATATCCAGCACCGACATTTCCAAGCTCAAAACTATCTGAAGCATTCTTGATAGCTTCTTTCCCTAGCTCCCGGTAAGGCGGCATTTCACCCCAGTTTTTATCGCCACCATTAACCAGGTCAAACAAAATAGCCGCAGGCACGATGGGAATATTCATGCCCTTAATTGCAAACCCACGCTTCATGGCAGCTAAGGCGCTGACGGCGCCGGATGCGGCATCCAAGCCAAAAGTGGACCCACCGCTTAAAACCACGGCATCAATCCGCTCCACCAAACAATCAGGTCGCAAAACTTCAGTCTCTCGCGTACCGGGACCACCACCCCGCACATCAACCCCAGCCACCACTGCGGCGTCTGGCAATATGGCAGTAACGCCGCTCAAACAGACATCATCATGGGCATTGCCGATTTTTATACCATCGACATCTGTTATAAGATTTTTAGGACCGGGTTTAATCATCATCGATAACTGTTTTATTATTTCGCTTAATGGTTAGTATGAAGTTTAACAGGGTTCCCTGAATTTAATTCAAAGTAAACTAAAAATTGGTTTGAACTCAAACAAATTTCCTCTCAAGCCCCAGAAGGAATGATAATGAAAAATTCGTTTCACTTTGTTCGTCGCACCCAAATAGCCATCGTGGCAACCCTCATAATTGCCAGCTCGACCTTATTCACAAGAGTAGAAGCCGCAGAGAGTTTTATGATATCCGCAGCAAATCCTCTTGCCGCGAAAGCAGGCTATGACATTTTGGCTAAAGGGGGAAGTGCTGTTGATGCTGCCATCGCAACCCAACTTGTACTGACACTAGTAGAGCCCCAGTCCTCTGGAATCGGCGGTGGCGCCTTTATGATTCATTTTAACAATCGGTCAAAGACTGTTGATACGTTTGACGGACGTGAAATGGCCCCGGCAAATGTTAAGGAAAATCATTTTCTAAAAGCTGGGGGAGAGCCTAAAAAATTCTATGATGCCGTCGTTGGCGGTGGCGCCGTCGGAGCGCCAGGTGCCGTTGCCATGTTGGAACTTGCCCATAAAGAATATGGAAGTCTCCCTTGGTCAGAGCTGTTTGACGCGGCAATTAAATTATCAGAAGACGGTTTTGCTATCTCTCCCCGCCTTCATTTCCTGCTTACACGGGATAAATATTTAAAAACTAAATCCGCCGCCGCCACCTATTTTTATCAAGGCGATGGCACGGCAAAACCAGTGGGTACTGTCTTAAAAAATCCGTCCCTCGCCCACTCGTTAAAAGCAATTGCGGCAGGGGGTGCAAAAGCCTTTTATACAGGTGAAATTGCACAAAAAATTATCACGGCGGTGCAAAACGACTTCTCCAATCCTGGCTTGCTCACCCTCACGGATTTAAACAATTATGTAGCGAAAAAGCGGGCTCCGGTTTGTGCTTCCTACCACGCGGCTCAAATATGCGGCATGGGACCACCGACATCTGGCGGTGTCACAAGCCTTCAAATCCTAAAATTGCTGGAAAACAAAAACCTAGCATCCCTTAAGCCAGGCAGCCTCGAAGCCATCAACCTGATTTCCGAAGCCAGTGCTCTTGCTTTTGCTGATAGAGGAAAGTTTCTAGCCGACGCCGATTTTGTAGATGTTCCCGTATCGGAACTTTTAGACAGTGGATATATCGCCAAGCGGTCGGCCTTAATATCAGCGGGCTCGTCAGCTATTCCTTATAAAGCCGGCGCCCCATCACAGCGTGCAGGATTACTCACTCCAGATGATGCGATTGAGCTTCCCTCCACCAGTCATTTTTCGATTGTTGATGGACAAGGAAATGCAGTTTCAATGACAACCTCCGTTGAAAACGTTTTTGGCTCCCGCCTGATGGCTGGCGGTTTTATTCTCAACAATCAGTTGACCGATTTCTCCTTCCGTCCCTCTGGAGATGACGGACCAGTCAATAACCGCATTCAACCCGGAAAACGCCCCCGCAGCTCCATGACACCAACCATTGTATTGGATGAAGGCAGCAATCTTCTCCTTGCCATTGGATCGCCCGGTGGTAGTCGTATTATTGGATACGTAACGAAGACAATAATTGGTGTTCTGGATTGGAAGTTATCCATACAAGATGCTGTGGATTTTCCCCATTTCGTAAACCGCAACGGAACATTGGATTTGGAGGAAGATACCCCAGTTTCAGCTCATAAAGCTGAGCTCGAAGAAATGGGATATAAAGTCAAGGTGAGAAGCCTTAACAGCGGCCTCCACGGCATTATGGTAACATCAAATGGCTTGCAAGGAGGCGCAGATCACCGACGTGAAGGTGTGGTATTAGGCCACTAAACGCTTTTGAAATTGATGGGGGAGCCGATGGATAAATCGAAAAATTCGTCGGCCCTTCCCTGATTAACAGCAATTTCTATCAATCCATTTGCATTTCCATACGCAAGCGGCATGTCCTTACCTACGCTTGAAAATGTATTTGAAAGAGACAAAGTCTCCTTTCCTACCGTAACAGTATTAATTTCGGGCCGAGCCTTAATTCCTGTTATTGCGTTACCGTAATGATCCAAATAAATGACTTCAGGGATGTCGTCGGGCCAATCAAATCTATTGAGAGATTCGGCCTTTATTTCTATCATAGCCCCATCGGAATCACCGGATAGGATTTTTGCAGCGATAGGGGCAAAAAGATCGCGCCCATGGAAACTGGATGACAGTTTTTTTGGTCTCCAGGTTATCTCCCACGCTTTTGCCTCACTATCCTCTCGAAGAATATGCTCAAATATTCCATTGTCTGGGCCTACGAACCAGTGCCCACCACTCAGCACGACTACAGGCAACCGAGCGCCACCCACACCGGGATCAACGATACATAGAAAGACAGCTCCTTTAGGAAAATCCGCTCTATAAGCTGATAAAAGGCGGCTACTTGCCATTACGTTAAAAACCGGAGCATCAGCAAATAAGTTAATGACATCACCTGAAAAGCCGTGACGTCGCAGCGCCGCTGACATTTGCCCAATATAGGGGCCCTTTACACCAAAATCGGTGAACAGCGCGATCATCGATGGCATTTTTATTCGTCACTCACTTCAGCAACTACGAACAGCCGAGAAAACGGATACAGGGTCGATCCATCTTTTTTTTGCGGATACGCCTCCACCAGTAAATTCGCATATTCCTCTTCAAAGTCAGCGATATCATCTCCCTCCAACTCACTAAGAAAGGGGCGAAGGGCGGTCCCTCTTGTCCATTCTAGAACCGCATTCTTTCCTTGAAGAACTTGAAAATAAGACGTTTCCCAAATATTCAATTTTGAAACGAGGGGGGAGAGCAAATCATAATACCAATTGATGTTATGAACAGGTGCCGGGCGCACCAGATGCCCAAGCTTATCCAGCCATTTTTCTGATTGCGCCAGCATGTATAAAGTTTGGTGAGAGGGAGCATTGAAATTATTAGGCATTTGAATAGCGAGGACACCGCCGGGCCGAAGCTCACTCAATAACTTTGGAAAAATCACCTCATGATTGTCCAGCCAATGTAGGGCTGCATTGCTGAAAATAAGATTTCCTTTACTGGCCGGTGAGAAATCCTCAATTGCGCCTTCCTTCCATTCCAGTGAAGGATGATCTTGTCGCGCCTTATCCAGCATCTCATCTGATGTATCCAAGCCCGTGACAATAGCCTCTCCCCATCTCTTGGAAAGAAGGGCCGTAACATTTCCCGTTCCGCAGCCCAGATCGTAGATGACTGCCGGAGCCGCAAGTGGTACTTGAGACAATAAATCCAAGGCAGGACGAAGCCGGTGATCAGAGAAAATAAGATATTGTTCTGGATTCCAACTCATTTAGTGCATTTCCCATTGAATAGAGGCGCAAAACTCTCCTCACTATATGGTACTTAATCGGAAAAATATCTAAAAAATCGAATATTCAAGCATAACATCTAGTTGAAAAAGTAGAATTAGTTCAGCTTGGTAGCCTCAGTAGTCCCATCAGATTTTTCTTTTTTTGTTTCTGCGGAAGCCCAATTAAATAGGGAATTACTCTTTTTCTTCTCACCTAAATACTCGACTTCAGCACCGGCCGACCCAAGAACAGGAGAGGGCTGAACACGAGGCGATTTATCGGTGTTGTAGGGATTCTTCTCACGGTAACAATCCACGCCACCTAAAGTCCGATAGCAATAGACTTCTTCCTGCTTTATCGTTCTGTTTTTATCCCGGCAATAATCATCGCCCAGCATAATATTAACAGTCGTGCAGTCTTTGTCTGTCATCTGTGAAATTTTTTCGTCAATAACAGCGACAGCAGCAGTCGTACAACCAGTTGCCCCTAGAAGTATTGATAATAAAAAACTGTAAATCAGAAACCGCACTGAAAACTCCTTAAACGCCATGACATCAGAGTCAATTCTGTGCAGGCTAGACGCAATGCTATAATCTAGTGGTTTCCAAATCGTTAATCAGGCAAACGAATTATAAAGGTGGTGCCAGTTTCATCAGTTTTTTCCACATGAATTACGCCCCCATGAGCAACGACTAACTCCTTGGCGATGGACAACCCCAACCCAGTACCACCACTTCGGACTGATCCCGTAAATGGTTCGAACATATGCTCCTGAGCGCGGACTGGAATTCCGGGGCCGTTATCACTTATTGTAAGAAAACTCCGCCCCCCTTCTTTCTTGGCGGAAAGCAGGACAATACCATCCACTTTCAAGGCTTCAACAGCGTTCCGGCATAAATTGAGCAAAACTCTGTAAAACTGCTCTCTATCTGCAAAAATAGTAAAATCGTCAGTCACCAAATTTTCGAAAGCAATCTCTGCTTCAGCAGGGAGTTCGATTGCAGTCCAAACTTCTTGTATCAAGGGAGACAAAAAGAAAATCTCTCTTTCAGGCTCTCTCTCTCCCGCCTTGCCATATTTCAGCGTTTCCGTACACAAATCGATCGCGCGGTTTATACTGGCGACAAGGCGCGGCACCACTTTTTGCACTCGCGGATCATCTACTTGCGCCAATCCATCACTCACAATATGTGAGGTTGAGAGTATATTTCTCAAATCATGGCTAATTTTAGAAACAGCAACACCAAGCGCTGCAAGATGTTCCTTTTGTTTCAATGCGAATCTAAGTCGCGTTTGCATAATCTCAAGTTCACGCTCCGCCACTCCGATTTCATCCTGACGGCCAGAGGGCTTAATGCCTACGGATATATCCTCCGGTGATTTTCGAAAGGCAATCATATTTGCACTTAGCCGTCCCATTGGCCGAACTAAAAGCCAGTGAAGGGACAAGAAAACAAGGAGCGCCGCGAGAACAGAAATCACTAAAGAAAGGAGAAATATATTCCACGAATATTCCAACATGGCGGAGACCAAGGGCGTTTCATCAATAACCATTTCCAAAGAAGAGTTGGGTGCATTCTCAAACATCCCACAGCCGAAATTCCACCTTCAAGCGACCATCAGCTTCCAGCTTAGATTGCCC
>JAESSA010000019.1 GCA_016764355.1 Sneathiella sp.
TGCCTGCATCGATTATAAGGCCGACACTTTCCTGAAGGACATTAAGGAGCCTCTTAAAGGCGGCGTCGATGTCTATTTCGATAATGTGGGCGGCGATATTCTGGACTTGGCATTAGCCCGTCTGAACAAGCGTGCTCGTGTGGTTATTTGCGGTGCAATTTCACAATATAACAACACAACACCTGTAAAAGGGCCGGCAAATTATCTCAACCTATTGGTTCAGCATGCCAGGATGGAAGGCTTTGTTGTCTTTGATTATGCCACACGATATGCGGAAGGTATTCAGCAATTGGCTACTTGGCATGGGCAAGGAAAGCTCAAATTTAAAGAGCATGTGGATACAGGAATTGAAAACTTTCCCTCAACATTCCTTAAGCTCTTTACAGGTGAGAATTTCGGCAAGCTCGTGCTGAAAGTTAATGAAGATTAACTAAAATTTACCCATTACTGCGCAAGAGACATTGGGCAAATGGATTCTAGTCTTTAGCCAGCGTGACACATGTGGTATGTCACGCTGGCTATTTTATTTAAGACGCTCGACATTCGGCTCCCCTCTGGCGCTGGTTGAGATCAGGAAACACCATGAGTAAGCTACAAGAACGTGTCCTCAATCGGCGCACATTTGCCATCATCGCCCATCCGGATGCAGGTAAAACCACACTGACAGAAAAACTGTTGTTGTTTGGGGGTGCTATTCAGATGGCGGGCGCTGTGAAAACACGGGGTGAGCAACGTCGGGCACGATCAGACTGGATGAAGGTGGAGCGGGAGCGGGGAATTTCCGTCGCATCCTCCGTCATGACATTTGATTATCAAGGTAAAACCTTCAACTTACTTGATACACCCGGCCATGAAGATTTTAGTGAAGATACCTATCGCACACTAACCGCTGTCGATAGCTCGGTCATGGTTTTGGATGGAGCGAAGGGTATTGAAACCCAAACCCGCAAATTGTTTGAGGTGTGCCGCCTACGGGATATGCCTATAACAACCTTTATCAATAAGTTTGACCGGGAATCGCTGGATCCGTTTGAGCTGTTGGATGATATCGAAAAAACATTGGCTTTGGATGTTGTTCCGGCAAGTTGGCCCATTGGTATGGGTCGCCAATTCCTTGGTTGTTACGATTTGTTTAAAGATAAACTTGTCCTGATGAGTAAGGGCAAGAACAATCATTTGGATGAAGGGGTTGTCTGTAACGGGATTGATGATCCGAAAATTGATGAATTGCTCCCCGCCGATTACGCAGCAAAATTGCGTGAAGATGTGGAGATGATCCGGGAATTATGTCCCAAATTCGATCTACAAGCATTTCTCGATGGTACGATGACACCCGTATATTTTGGCAGTGCTGTCAATAATTTCGGTGTTGAAACTTTGCTGAACGGCTTGACCGAAATGGCGCCATCGCCGCGATCAGCACCGACAGCGACACGGGAAGTCCTACCGACAGAGGCTAAAGTCAGCGGGTTCATCTTTAAAATTCAAGCCAATATGGATCCAAAGCATCGGGATCGTGTTGCCTTCTTGCGTCTGGTATCTGGGCATTTCAAACGGGGAGCGAAGCTGAAGCATATTCGCTCCGGCAAGATTATGAATATTCATAATCCCATGCTGTTTTTGGCTCAGGAAAGGGAGCTTGCAGAAGAAGCTTGGCCCGGCGATATCATTGGAATTCCCAACCATGGGAATCTCCGAATTGGCGATGCTTTGACTGAGGGCGAAGATCTTCGTTTCGTCGGCATCCCAAGCTTTGCACCAGAGCTTTTGCAAAGAGTGCGTCCTGTTGATCCCATGCGGGCTAAACATTTGGGGCGTGCCCTTATTCAAATTGCAGAAGAAGGGGCGGCACGCACCTTTAAAACCAGCCTTGGTTCTAATTGGATCGTTGGTGTTGTTGGTGCGTTGCAGTTCGAAGTTCTGGCGGATCGCATTCGTACGGAATATGATATTCCTGTGAATTTTGAGCAAACAGAACTTTATACGGCCCGGTGGGTGGAGCATGAGGATCATCGGGAATTGAAGAAATTCCTAGATGCTAATCAGGCGTCCCTTGCAGAAGACCATGATGAAGCCCCTGTTTTCCTTGCACGAAATGCTTGGCATTTAGAGCGGGCTGAGAAAGACTGGCCTGAAATCAAATTCCAAAAAACAAAAGAGCAATTAACTTAAGGAGGATCAAATGCCATCATTTGATATCGTTTCCAAAACAGATTTAAATGAAGTTGAAAATGCACTAAACAATGTGCGCCGTGAAATCGAAACACGGTACGATTTTAAAGGCAGTAATTGTTCCATTGAACGGGCGGAAAGTGTTCTGACCATTCTCGCAGATGATGATTTGAAGCTCAAGCAAATGCATGAATTGTTGCAAGGCCATTTGACCCGCCGGAACGTGGACGCTGCAGTTCTGGATTATAAAGATCCTGAAGCTTCTGCGGGGCAAAGTGTACGCCAGAAAGTCATCGTGCGTGAAGGCCTTGAAAAAGATCTGGCAAAAAGCCTCGTGAAGAAGATTAAGGGCTCAAAAATTAAAGTTCAGGTTGCCATTCAAGGGGATGAGTTACGCGTTACGGGTAAAAAACGCGATGAACTTCAAGAAGTGATCGCCTTTTGTAAAGGACTCGAATTCGAGATGCCTTTGCAATATGTAAACTTTCGGGACTAACAGTTTTATGTGGCAGCTAATGGCTGCCACATATTCATTTGATGTCTGCTCAGGCTTTATTATTGAGCGAATAGACATCGGTTACGGTTTTCTCTCCGTCACTGAGAATTTCGCCGTTCTCCACCATCATCAGAATGTGGGAATAGACAGAGCGCGCGGCCGCTGGATGTAGATATTCGGGGACATCAGTATACATTTTCTTAACCATGGACGGAATGTCCATTGACCCATCACTCAAGCAATTTTTGATTTGTGACATTCGATCGTGACGATGTGCGATCAAGCCCTTAACAAATGGGTGCGGATCTTCAATGGCAGGGCCGTGTGTTGGCCAATATTTTATATGGTCAAAATCAAGGAGCTTGGCCAGGCTATCCATATACTGCTTCATATCTCCATCAGGGGGGGAGACGATGGTTGTTGACCACCCCATAACATGATCCCCTGAAAAGAGAGTCTTCTCTTCCATTAATTCAAAGCAAATGTGGTTGGAAAGGTGTCCCGGCGTGTGCAATGCTTTCATTGTCCAGCCTTGTCCTTCAATAATATCACCGTCTTTTATGCGAATGTCAGGGGTGAAATCCATATCACCCCCTTCTTCAGGATCCATGCCGGGTTTGCCGCTTCCATGGGGGCCGAAACCATAAGTCTTGGCGCCTGTCCTTTCTTTGAGAGGTTGCGCGGCAGGGGAATGGTCATGATGAGTGTGCGTTATCAAAATATGGGAGATTGTCTCCCCTTCTGTCGCTTTTAAAATAGCCTTAACATGATTGTCATCTAACGGGCCCGGATCAATAACAGCAACAGACCCGCGGCCAATAATGTATGTGCCCGTTCCATGAAGGGTAAAGGGGCTTGGATTTTGCGCAATGACACGCCTAATAAGAGGGCTTAACTCGTTTGCGACACCATATTCGAAGTCTAGTTCTTTTTTGAAGGGTATGGATACTGTCATAGGATCGCTTTCTATTGTTTTTTGTCGTCATCATAGACTTTTCTTTAGAGTAATTGATTTTTACCTTTTGGTTAAGCGAATACAGAATCTTTTAGGTCACTGAAAGAGCTGCGTAAAAATTTGGGTTGAAGAAGGCTTGGAGAAAGAGGTTGAGTTAAATTCTCGACTAGAGTGTGTAAGGTTAATCTTTAAAGCTGATTTAGTTTGTTCGATGAATATGGAGAATTTCTACTGTACAGTTTTGTAAAGCTTCTCGAGTTTTCAAAATTAGATAATGCAGCATTAGAAAAATATAAGTATAGAAATCAACTAACTTTAAACTACTATGAGTAAAACTAAGTAATAGAAAACAGAAAATTGGATCAATACAATTATACTCATGTAGAAATTAGAATTTAATTGTCAAAGAACTTTAAAAAATTAGCCATAAAGGTTTTTAGTCTTACTACATTTCAATAATAATAATATTATTTCGTATACAGATGAATATTATTCAGAAAATTTCCATTGGATATGTTGACGTTTAAATAAAAAGCCGACTATACTTTTTTTGTGATCGCTGTATGTGTCCGAACCTTCATGCAGTGATAATAAATATAAAAAACAAATATAAGAATAATAACCGGACAAAAAATTGGGAGGCCGCTCTGTTTGAGTTTTTACAGTTGGTCATTGGCGGCGTGTCTATCGGATGCATATATGCTCTGGTCGCGTTAGGCTTTGTATTGATCTATAAAGCGACGGAAGTCGTAAATTTTGCCCAGGGCGAGTTAATGATGCTCGGGGCGTTTCTTGCATATACTTTTATCTCTATTCTCGGCTGGAACTACTGGCTCGGCGCAAGTGCCGCGATTGCTTGTATGTTTGTGGTCGGAAATATTACGGATAGGGTGATTTTGCGGCCCGTTTTGGGACAGCCGCAATTTTCAATTGTTATGGTAACTATCGGTTTCGGATATGTGGCTCGGAGTGCTGCAGGTATGATGCCTGGTTGGGGAACCGAAACATATGCAATCTCAACCCCCTTTGCCAGTGAGGGAATGCAGATTATTCCTGCATCCATGGGATCACTTGTCATTTCAGAAATGGACTTGTCGGTTATTATTGCCACGTTCCTTCTATGTGCAATTTTGTATGGGTTTTTCACCTATACGCGTTTAGGCGTTGCCATGCAGGCGTCCTCTCAAAACCAGCTTGCATCCTATTATATGGGAATACCGGTGAAATCTGTTTTCTCCATGATTTGGGGGATCAGTGCAGCATCTGCGGCGGTGGCCGGTATATTGCTTGCACCAACAACTTTGATTGATACCAGTATGGGGTTTTTGGGCCTTAAAGCGTTTCCAGCCGCAGTTCTTGGGGGCTTCGGATCCATTCCAGGGGCGGTTGTCGGTGGTGTGATTATTGGCATAATTGAAACCTTGGCTGGCTTCTATCTGCCTCCTGGTTTTAAAAACGTAGCAGCATACATAATCTTGTTGATTGTTTTAGTCGTCCGGCCTCAAGGCCTGTTTGGTCAAAAAACAGGGAAGAGGGTGTAATTATGCGGTTTCTTTTTAAAACAAATTACGAACAAGATGTCAGGTTGGCCAAACATTCGGGTTATATCTGGTCTTATGCAGCCTTAATGTTGATCCTTCTAGTGGTTCCTTACCTGCTCGATGAATATTATATCGGGCAATTGACGCAACTCTTCATCATTGCCATCGCTGGGGTTGGTTTGATGCTCCTGGCTGGTTATACAGGGCAAGTAAGTTTAGGGCATGCCGCATTCTTTGGGATTGGTGCCTATACAGAAGCCGTTTTATCCGGGAATGGGGTGACTTTACCCTTTATGGACGAGCCGGTTATTTTCTCCTTCTTCCTCTCCTTTCCCCTTGCCGGTGTGTTTGCCGCCTTGGCGGGTATCGCTATTGGTATCCCAGCTTTGCGGCTGGTGGGCGTCTATCTTGCTATTGCGACATTTGCTTTTGCGATCATTGTGGAAGAAGTTTTCTCAAGATGGGAAAGTGTGACGAACGGATATTCGGGCCTTATGGTCGAGTCGATATATTTTGGAGATATGGAGCTGACGGACGGTCTTCCATTTTACTTCTTATGCCTCGGTGTTTTAATCGCTGTTATCTTGTTTTCACTAAACTTACTTCGCTCTCCAACTGGGCGCGCAATGATGGCTGTGCGGGATTCAGAAATTTCAGCACAGAGTATGGGGGTTAATCTCGCCAAAACGAAGACGACAGCTTTTGCTATTAGCGCCGGAATTACAGGTCTTGCGGGTGCTCTTTTTGCTCATAAGTTGGGGTTTTTGTCTCCAGAAAGCTTCACGGTTCTTCAATCGATGGAACTTTTGGTGTTGGTGATCGTTGGTGGTTTAGGATCTCTTCATGGTGCGGTGTTTGGGGCAATTTTTGTCTTGGCGCTGCCACAGGGTCTTGCAATTTTGAAAGATTTTCTTCCCTCTCAAATTGGAGATCAGCCCGGACTGGAGCCTTTAATCTTTGGTTTGATTTTGGTCTTCTTCATCATTTTCGAGCCTATGGGTATTTATGGAAGATGGCTTAAAGTGAAACTCTATTTCCAAATGTTCCCACTTTATAAAAAATCCACGTTTAAGCGCCAAAAATCCTACATGAAGTCAGAGAGGTTGAAATGACCCTTTTCCAAGCTGAAAATCTGGCCATTAATTTTGGCGGCGTGAAGGCCGTGGATGGCGTCAATTTCGATATCAAAAAAGGGGAATGTTTTACAATCATTGGACCCAATGGGGCCGGTAAAACAACAATCTTTAACTTGATTAGCCGCATTTACGATTCCACTGAAGGCAAAATGACTTTTGATGGGCAAGATATAACCAACTCAGCACCTCACGATATTGCTGGGATGGGTATTGCCCGGACTTTTCAGAATATCGAACTGTTTGAGCATGCAAGTGTTCTTCAAAATTTGCTGGTTGGTCGTCATTGTCATAGTAAAACAAGCCTTCTGTCAGAACTCTTGTTTCTGCCGTCTGTCCGCCAGGCTGAGCTCGAACATCGGGAAAAAGTGGAGGAGATTATAGATTTTCTCGACCTTCAACATTATCGCGATAGTTTGATTATGAATTTGCCTTATGGGGTTCGAAAAGTTGTTGAATTGGGCCGTGCCTTATGTACGGAACCAAAGTTGATTTTACTGGACGAGCCGTCATCAGGACTCAATGTAGAAGAGACAAAAGACATGTCTTTCTGGATTGAGGATATTATTCGAGACCTTGGTATTACTGTTTTGATGGTGGAACACGACATGGGACTGGTGTCTGATGTGTCAGATCGTGTGATGGTGCTCAATTATGGACGCATGCTGGCATACGGAACGCCGCAAGAAGTCCAGCGTGATCCCGAAGTAATCAAAGCATATCTGGGGGGATAGAATGAGTGAACCAATTTTAAAAGTCCGAAATATTGAAACCTTCTATGGGCCTATTATGGCAATTAGAGGGATCTCTCTTGAGGTGAAAGAGGGAGCGATCGTCACGGTTCTTGGGGCTAATGGTGCTGGTAAAACGACCATTCTCAAAACAATTAGTGGTGTGATGGATCCCTTAAAAGGATCTGTGTTTTTTAATGGTAAGGAAATTCAAAAGAATGACCCAGATTGGGTGATGCGCCAGGGCATTAGTCATGTTCCTGAAGGTCGCGAAGTGTTTCCGTTCTTAAGCATCTATGACAATCTGATGATGGGTGCCTACACGCGGAATGACAAAGATGAAATCGCTCGAGATATTGAGTTGGTTCACGGATATTTTCCGATTTTGAAAGAGCGGTCCGATCAACCTGCCGGGCAACTCTCGGGCGGCGAGCAACAAATGCTGTCTATCAGCAGGGCGCTGATGGCACGTCCCAAATTGATGCTACTGGATGAGCCGAGCCTTGGGCTAAGTCCTCTTTTGGTGAAAGAAATTTTTACCATTATTAAGCGCTTGAATGTAGAGCAAGGCATGACAATGCTCTTGGTGGAGCAAAATGCTAATATTGCTTTGCATACTGCAGATTTTGGGTATGTGCTCGAAGTTGGTCGGATCGTGATGGAAGACACTACCGCAAAACTTCTTCAAAAAGAGGATATCAAGGAATTCTATTTGGGCATGCAGGATCACGGAGTTAGGGGTACACGTCGTTGGAAAAAGCGGAAAACTTGGCGCTAAATTGCCCTTATGTCAGGAGATAGTTCAATGAATGCAATAACATATCCGCCTACAGTAATTGATGGTGCTGATACAACGACAAAACTGTTCTGGATGCGTGTGAAACAGTTCGACGACAAAGTCGCCATGCGTGAGAAGGATTTAGGAATATGGCGTACAATAACTTGGAAAGAATATGGTGCTAAAGCACGATCCCTAGGGCTTGGGCTCGTTTCTTTGGGCCTTGAGCGCGGTGATACGGTTTCTATCCTGAGCGACAACAACCCTGAGTGGCTGTATTTTGATATGGGGGTTTTGGGTGTTGGCGGTGTCAGTAATGGTGTTTACACGACTGATAGCTCAAAACAGGTGGAATATTTAAGTAAGGACTCTGCAACTCTATATTTTGTTGCAGAAAATGAAGAGCAATTAGACAAGATACTCACTGTTAGAGAAAAAATTCCCAATCTTCGAAAAATTATCGTTCTTGATATGGACGGGTTGCACGATCTTGACGATGACATGATTATCAGCATCGATGAGCTGTATGCCCTTGGTGATGCCTTTCACAAGGAAAATCCAGATTTTTGGGAAGAGGCTGTATCTTTATCAAAACCCTCCGATCTTGCTATTCTGATTTATACGTCAGGGACGACAGGCCCCCCAAAAGGGGCGATGATTTCTCATAAAAATCTGATGTTTCAAATTTCAAATTTGACACCAATTATTGGTTTCGGGCCGGACGATGAGCAACTTTCGTTTCTGCCCCTATGCCACATAGCTGAACGTTCGTTCTCTGTTTTTCTGCCTCTCTACGCAGGAACAGTTGTAAATTTTGTTGAAGGGTTGGATACCGTTCCAGAAAATATTCGGGAAGTATCCCCGACAATATTTTTTGCTGTTCCGAGAATTTGGGAAAAATTCTATTCCTCGATTTCCTTGCGATTGAGTGATGCGACGGGCTTACAAAAACTTGCCTACAAGATAGCCATCGATATTGGACATTCAGTAGCCGATTGTAAGCTGGAAGGGCGCGAACCATCTTCTTTCCTTAAATTTAAATTTTGGTGGGCAGACAGGCTTGTATTGAAGAATATTAAGGCGTTTTTAGGCTTGGATCGGGCTCATTATTTGGGAACCGGGGCGGCACCAATAGCGCCAGACCTTATCAGGTGGTATTTGGCTTTAGGGTTGGAGATGTTCGAAATCTATGGCCAGACTGAAAATGTTGGCCTGGCTACTTCTAATCTTAGTAACAAGTTCAAGTTAGGAACGGTTGGTCCTGCTGTCCCAAATACTGAGGTGAGCATTTCCGATAAGGGAGAGATCTTGCTAAAAGGCCCTCACGTTTTTATGGGCTACCTAAATCAGCCTGAGAAAACGGCCGAAACTGTGGTTGGGGGCTGGCTTCATACTGGAGATGTTGGTTACGTTGACAATCAGGGGTTTGTGAAAATAACAGATCGGATGAAGGATATTATCATTACCGCGGGCGGTAAAAATATCACGCCGTCCGAGATTGAAAATCAACTCAAATTCAATCCCTATGTGTCCGACGCCGTTGTTATTGGGGATAAACGTAAATATCTTACATGCTTGATTATGATTGATCAGGAAAATGTAGAGAAATTTGCGCAAGACCACGATGTTCCATTCACAAATTTCAAAAGTCTGTGTAAGGCAACGGAAGTTCAAGACTTGATCTGGGGTGAAATTGAGAAGGTCAATAAAGGCTTTGCTCAAGTAGAGACAATTAAAAAATTCAGGCTCATCGAAGAAATTTTGACGGCTGAAGATGATGAGCTCACGCCGACAATGAAACTGAAACGTTCTTTCGTGAATAAAAAATACAAAGAACTTATTGATACTATGTATTGACGACGGAAAGGAGCTTGTGAATTCGGTAATTGGGAGCAGTGTTTAGTTAAAAATTATAATCTGGGAGGAAGATCAATGAAACGAAGAAGTTTTTTCCGTATTGGTTTATCTGCAGTAGCCACTATTGCAGCTGTTAGCGCTATGACTGGCCTTGGTCATGCGGAGCAGGGAATTATGGACGACAAAATTATTTTGGGATCTCATCAACCTTTGTCTGGCCCCGTTGCCCTATGGGGTGTACCGGTAACCAATGGCATGCGTATGGCTGTTGAAGAAATCAATGAAAGAGGCGGCATCCATGGTCGTAAGCTTGAATTGATTGTGGAAGACACGGCTTATCAGCAAAACAAAGCGGCGCAAGCGGGTGACAAGCTTCTTAAGCGTGACAAAGTCTTTGCGTTAGTTGGGCCTCTTGGAACGCCTACAAACATGGTGACAATGCCACGGGCTCTAAAACGTGGTGTTTTGAACCTGTTTCCTTTGTCTGCGGCAAAAGAAATGTATGAGCCTCATCACGCTTTGAAATTCTCGAATTTGACACCATACGACGATCAGATGCGGGCAGCGGTTAAGTATTTCGTTGAAAAAGAAGACGTCAAACAGATTGGCGTTCTTTATCAAGATGATGATTTTGGAAAGAACGTTCTGTTGGGTTGTGAAGAGCAAGCAAAAGATATGGGTTTGCCTCCGGTCATCAAAACCAATTTTAAGCGTGGATCTAAAGATTTCTCCTCGCAAATTGCTAAGTTGAAATCCGGTGGTGCTGACTTAGTCTGTTTGGGTACGATCATTGGCGAGACTATCGGCAGCATGGCGACTGCTAAGAAAATTGGCTATAATCCTAAGTTCGTTGTGAGTTCTGCAGGTTATGTTCCTGAAAATATTACTTTAGCAAAAGGTCTGACAGAAGGACTTTACGGTACATCGCAAACACCAATTCCTTATTATGAAGACGCAAATGATGAGGTGAAAGCCTGGATGGATAAATATAAAGCGCGTTTTGATAAAGGGGCGGTCTTGCAAGCAGTCGCTGGTTACGAACTGATTAGGATTGTTGGTACTGCACTGGAAACTGCCGGACGTGATCTTACTGGGCAAAAAGTTGCGACTGCAATTGAAGGCATAACGAATTTTCCTTCCATATTCGGTGGTGCCGTTATGAACTTTAGTAAAGATGATCATTTAGGGCCGGACAAACGCAACAGTATTCGTTTGTTTAAAGTCAATGGACCAAAATGGACGTTGGTTCAAAAAGTCGGTTACTAATGTAACTAAGTCTCTAGAAACCCGGCTTTTTCGCCGGGTTTCTATCGTTAAGTATCAGCTAATGGTTTCTCAGGAAAAATATAAAACAACCTAGAAACCAATTGGTAAGGTTTAGCCCTCATTGTCTCCATATGATTGATTAGTTGCTTAAAAGTAACCTGTAATGGTGGGAATAATAATGCGTCTAGGATTACCAAAAATGTTTCGGGAAAAAGATACCGATGCAGAAACAAAAAAAACCAATAAATCTCTAATACGTAAAGTGCTCGCCAAAATGGGCATACGAACTCGCCTTTATATAGCTTTTGGTTTTGTCGCTCTTCTTACTTTGGTCAGTGGATCCTTGGGGGTCGTAGAATTCCTAAAACTGGGCCGTTCATTAAATGATATAACCGAAACGAGCTTTACCGCATTCTCTGCAGCCCAACGGCTGTCACAAAAAACAGTAGGCGTAATTGAATCCGCCCCTCTGATTACTGCATCGACCACTGATGAGAAGCGAATTCGTCAGCTAAAGAGAGCACAAAATACACTTGCCGAACTGGTTGCGAGCGTCGGGGAGGCAAAAGACGCTGGAAGCAATCCGGATGATATTGAGCAAGCTCTTTCAAATTTGGAGATGTTGGGGTTTATTCTTGAAGACTTGGCCAATGAAGTTGTCATAAGACAAAAATCTATCGCGGCCATTGAATTGGAAACGAATACATTTACAGCGCTGGGTTCAGAACTCTCCAAGTTAATTGAAAGTGTGATCAGTTCAGAAAATTCTAACCTGACTGTGAAAATGGATCTTATGCAAGATGAGGAAGATCCTGAGCTGATAAAAGAGGGAATTGAAGAACTTGTCACACGTGACTTTCAGTTTATTGAACTTCTACGACAAGTAAATCAGGGCCTGAATAACAGCATAAACACCCTGACACGTGCCGGTGATCAAATCACCCGGGATGGCGTGGAAGCTCGTTTTGAAGAGTTTAAAACCCACGCAAGGAAATTAAAACTTGTTGTGATGATGCCCAAATTTTCAGAGCGGGACAAAGTTAAGGAGCTGGCAGACAAAATTTATGCAATGGGTAAAGATGAGAAAAATAGCATCTTTGCTTTACGTAAAAACTATTTAGGGGCGGTTTCTAAAATTAAAGCAGCAGAAAATCAGGCAACTACCCTTGCTACGGCACTTGAATATGTTGTCGAAGATTTAATTACTGCAACAGAGACCAATTCCAAAGAAGCGGTTTCCTCAGCCAATATCAATATTGAACGAAATAGTAATTTGCTGATAGGCATTTCTGGTGCAAGCGTTGTTATCGCATTGTTGATCGCATGGCTTTATGTGGGTCGTAATCTGATGCGTCGCTTAAATCGTCTTGTTGAAGATATGAGGAAAATTGCCGGAGGCGATCTGGAAACTGAAGTTGTTGTCGTTGGATCTGACGAAATTACTGAAATGGGCCACGCTTTGATTGGATTCCGGGATAATGCGCGGGACGCAGAAAAAGCGAGAGTTGAGGCCGATCGCCACCGCCAGCGCCGTGATGAGGACAAAACACAAGCAGCGCATGATGCTAAACAAGCCGAACAGCGGGCACTAGCTGAAAGAGAGCAATTGGCAAAAGCCGCAGAAGATAAGAAAAAAGCTGAAATGAGTCAGCTTGCAGAAGACTTTGAAGGAAGTGTGAAGCATTTGGTTGAAAGCTTTGCATCAGCGACGGAGCAAATGACCTCCACGTCGAAGAGTATGTCGCGAACTGCCGAGGAGACAAGTTCCCGGTCTAAAATGGTGGCGTCTGCTTCGGATCAAGCCAGTGCCAGTGTTAATTCAGTAGCGTCAGCCGCAGAAGAGCTGACATCCTCTATTAACGAGATTAGCCGGCAAGTGGGGCAGGCGGCAACCATAGCGGGTGAAGCGGTGACAGAAGCGGAGCGCGCTAATGTTATGGTCACAAGCCTGAATGAGGCCGCGTCAAAAATTGGCGATGTTGTCGGGCTAATTAATGACATTGCCGGGCAAACAAACCTGCTTGCTTTGAACGCCACTATTGAAGCTGCAAGAGCGGGTGAGGCAGGTAAGGGTTTTGCTGTCGTGGCATCGGAAGTTAAAAACCTGGCGTCGCAAACGGCAAAAGCAACTGAGGATATCTCTATTCAGATTAAAGCTGTTCAAGAAGAGACCAAAAATGCAGTTGGTGCAATTGGCGGCATTAGTAGTACGATTAGCCGGATCAATGAAATTGCCACCGGTATTGCTTCCGCTGTAGAAGAGCAGGGAGCGGCAACTGGTGAGATCAGCCGGAGTGTGCAGCAAGCAGCTCAAAGCACACAGGATGTATCTGAGAACATATCCACAGTAAATGAAGCCGCTGTGAATACAGGTCAATCGGCAACACAAGTGCGAGACGTCGCAAGTCAGCTATCCCGCGAAGTGGAAAGTCTGGATGAAGAAGTTCAGAACTTCCTTAATCGTGTTCGCGCGGGTTAATAAAATAATACAAGTTGTTGAAAAGCCCGGTTTTCGCCGGGCTTTTTTTTTATGCACTTGTCTTCTCGAGATAGTCTGCAATGCCCTTAATGGTGAAGAGTGACATTATGTCGTCTGACTCTATCTGGGCATTGAGATTTTCTTCTATCGCCAGAATTAGGCGCATGTGATTGAGGCTATCCCACTTCTCTACTGTCTCAATTGTATCGTCAGGAGAGATGTCACTGGGGGCACAGTTTAGAATGCCGGATAAATGGTTAATGGCAGCTTGAGTAAATTGGACTGTCATTTTGCGCTCACTTCACTATTTCTCTTTTTTTGCCATGTTGATCGTAACAATCCAAAAACAATAACATCCTCAAAGCTTCCGTCACGGGCGCGAACCTGTTCTTTTGTAACGCCTTCTTTTGAAAAGCCAAGGCGAGTGTAGTTAAACAAAGCGGGAAAATTTCGCGCACGAACATAGCCACAAATTTTGTTTAATTTCATGGCAGAAAACAAAAAATTCTGGATGCGTGTTCTAGCTTCAAATACCATCCTCTCACCCCAATAATCTTTATTTCCAATGAGCACACTGGTTTCAGCCCTCGCATTTGGGGTGTTGATAAAAATCCGAAAAATGCCAATGGGGACTTCGTTCTCCTTGTCAAAGGCAAGAAGGGCAAAACTGGTTTTGTTGTTAAATCCATTAAATAAATTTTTAAGCTGTTGTCGGTTGAGGTTTGGCTGGTCACTCATATGCTGCATGACTTCGGGGTCGGCATACCATTTGACAATATCATCTGGGAAATCTGACGGATCAATTGATTTTAAAATGTACCGCTGAGTTTCCAGAATAAGGGGGGTCCCCCATTCCCAAATCATACAGTCTCTCCTAATTCGAGGCATTTGGTGCGGACTATATCTCTATTAATTTTACCCCGATCCGTTTTCGGAATTTCTTCAAGAAAAAACCAAGTTTCTGGAATAGCTTCATAGCGAATAAGGTTTTTCATCCATTCCGCCAATTCTTTAGGGGTGATCTGTACGCCTTCTTGAAGAACACAGGCGGCCGCAACTTTCTCCCCACTAATCGGATCGCTTAACCCAAAAACGCACGCTTCATTTATTTTCTCATGGCGTTCTAGCAAAAGATCAATTTCCTCAGGGAGTATTTTCATGCCCGCCCGGTTTATTTCAGACTTACTACGGCCCGTGATGCGGATTTCTCCGTCTTCTTCAATCACGCCAATGTCGCCCGTATGGAACCACCCATTTTTCAAAACATCTGCCGTCAGGTCTGGCTGCTTATAATATCCGTTCATGAGTGAGGGAGATTGTATTAGGATTTCTCCGTTGCCATGCCTTGAAAGTTGTCCCTCTGAGTTCAAGATCATTGCGGCGCCCCCCCAAACGGACCCAATTCGTCCGTCTAAGTTCCGTCCTTGATGTAACGATGTCCCGCCGATCCAGTTTGCAGTCTCCGTAATTCCGTACATATTGAATACTTGATCTGTGCGAGACCACTTGGCGACAGTTTCCCATAACCCACGGGAGAGAGGGGCCGAACCAATATGAACACGCGCTAAGGAGCCCTTTGATGGTGGTTTTGAGAATTTTAGAAGTATTTTCCAAAAAGAAGGAACGGAACTTAGAAACTTGATTTGATGCTCGTCAATAACATCCCCAACTTTGGCCAGCCCCATAGGGGACTTGTCGTCCAGAAGTAAAACATCACCTCCAGCTAAGAGGGGGGTTAGGATATTTCCAATGAGCCCATGCCCGAAATGTGTGGGGAGAGGGCATAGGGTTTTTTGTAAAATTTCGTTCGGAATATAGCTTTGATTTAAACAGATGCGCGCGGATAGTGAACGGAAGCTATGTTCAACGCCCTTTGGATTGCCTGTTGTCCCTGAGGTGAAGAGAAGAAGAGCAGGATCATCCAGTTTTGGCGGTGAAATGTTCTTCTGCTTGGGCGTATAAAATACAGGTTTTTCGTTTGGATCAAAAAGACCAACGATGGGTTCTATGAATTCTTTAACTGTATCAATTTCGTTCTGCGTAAGTGCAGGATTAATACAAGCGGCTGTCGCGCCCACTGACCAGACTGCTAGCAAATCGGCAATAAATTCGGCACTGCCACCATGACCGATAATAACTCTGTCATTGGGGCCAACACATTCTTCAAATTGTGCGATGCGATCATTTATCATCACTCTTAACTTGTTGGCATCCGTCCACCCGGAACTGTTCGTCCTTCCAATTCTGCCAAGGGTCGGAAAGTCATTAAAAAACATTATCAGAAACCTTTATATTGCTTAGAAAAAACGCCAATTTTTTCTAAGCATTGATCTAAAAACATTGGGTCATCCCATGGGACATTTGTTGGAACGCTGGATAGATAGGGGCTGTTTTTGTCCCTTAAAAATTCGTCAGGGAAGATGGCTGCGGTCTTTCCTTCGTTAGCTGGCAACGCATCAATTGGCAAATTTTTGGTGCGATTGAGGGCATTGGAAAATCTTTGGATGAGAGTTGAATTCAATTGGGGACACACTTGCAGACTATGGGTTGGGCGAAAGTTTGCTTCGATTACTGTGGGCATAGCGGATGAGCTATTTTCAAAAATATCCAGTCCTCCAAACCCACTAAAATTCAAATTTGCAACTAGCTGTTTGATCGGGCCATACAAGTTGGGACGGGATATAACTTGGACCACGGAACTGGGGCCATTGCCCGATTGCCTTTGTAGTGTTTGAACAACGTCATATCCCAGAAGGTCTCCCTTCCAAGCACCAAAATTAACCGTAACTTCAAATCCGGAGACAGGTCGTTGGCCAATAACAGGGTTTTCTTCCCCTATAATCAGGCCTGCCTTTCTTATTTTCTTTATCTCTTCTTCCAAGGCAGAAGAATTTGTGATTTTTGCAACGCCAGTACCCCCTGCTTCAAAACTTTGCTTCAAAAAGAAGGGATAGCCAAATTCAGCTGCTTTTATCTTTGCATCCGCCCAATTAGTAACTGAGAAATAAGCTGGATTCTGAAATCCTGCCTTCCTAATTTCGTCGCTATTTTTGGGGCGCGTATATACCATATGATTTGTTGGAAAACTGATTTCCAGCAACGCTTGGATGGCCTTTTGAATTGGCGATTTTTGCATTTGAATATTTTGTAAATTATCCCGTAAATTCAGCAAATTTCGGATAAGAATTTCGTCGCTTGTCATCAGAAAATCTGGGCGGCTTATTTGCACGGCCTGTGCAAGGGCATTATTCATCTTCTGCGCTGATCCTACTTTTGCACCTGCTGGAAAAAGAAATCGATGTTGAAGGGCAGAGGTCTTTAATAGAGGTTTTTCTTCAAAGGCTATGGCAGAGCATTGGTTGCCTTCTTTTTTTAACAATTGAGGGAGACGTGCAAGACTTGAATTGGCGTGCATGTCGAGAAATAGAATTTTTGCCATACGTCTCTACGTTAAAAATTTGATAATTTAATGTACCTTTAAAAAACAAATTTAGTAATAAAAAGTTTACATAAGATTACTTCTTATTCGCTTGTCGTATTTTCATATTTTTCTTGCCAACAAATTAGACACAAAAAAGCGAAATGGCGTTTTTTTGTGCGATGCAATATTTTTGTTTGAGTCCGAATGAAAACTAAAAACCGTGTTTAACTGATTGAACTTTAAAGACTTTATTGAATTTTAATGGAACTGGCATGGTCATTGCTTTTCTATGGTCAAGCGGATCTTTAGAAATGGGATAGGCAGGGAACTTCGGTAATCATCGTGTTTGTTCTTCTTGTCTAAAGATCTTCGAAATATGCGGTAGTTTATTCGAGGATTAAAAAATGACACTAAATCGGTTCGGGGAACGTGCACAGAAGGCGCTTTTATGCACAGCCGCGGGACTCGCCTTTAGCCTGACAGTTTCTTCTGCACTCGCCGATAACCTAGACGTGGAAAAAGATGAGCTTACGCTTGGGTTTATCAAACTTACAGATATGGCACCGCTCGCCATCGCCTATGAAAAAGGATATTTCGAAGAAGAAGGTTTATTCGTAACCTTGGAGCCGCAGGCCAATTGGAAAGTTCTTTTGGATCGTGTCATCACAGGGGAGCTGGATGGGGCCCATATGTTGGCAGGGCAGCCACTGGCCGCGACAATTGGTTATGGGACAAAGGCGCATATTGTAACTCCGTTCTCCATGGACTTGAATGGAAATGCAATTACTGTATCCAATGAAGTATGGGACATGATGAAACCCCATATGGAAATGAAAGACGATAAGCCCGTTCATCCAATAAAGGCGAGTGCCTTAAGGCCTGTGATCGAACAATATCAAGCGGAAGGTCGGGCCTTTAACATGGGCATGGTTTTTCCCGTCTCCTCCCACAATTATGAACTACGCTATTGGCTAGCCTCTGGTGGGATTCATCCAGGATTTTACAGCAAAGATAATGTTTCCGGGCAATTGGAGGCTGAGGCATTTTTGTCCGTAACACCGCCACCGCAAATGCCGTCGACCTTGGATGCAGGGACGATCGATGGTTATTGTGTGGGAGAGCCTTGGAACCAGGCGGCGGTTTTTAAGGGTATTGGTGTTCCTGTTGTTACAAATTTTGAAATTTGGAAAAACAACCCTGAAAAAGTTTTCGGGCTTAGTAAAGAGTTCACGGTCGCCAATCCAAATACGACGATTGCACTGACGAAAGCGCTGATCCGGGCTGCGAAATGGCTTGATGAGAATGGCAATGCTAACCGTTTTGAAGCTGTCGAGATTTTATCGCGGTCTGAATATGTGGGTGCCGATCCTGAAGTTATCGCAGCGTCCATGACCGGCACATTCGAATATGAAAAAGGCGATGTGCGCGACGTTCCGGATTTTAATGTGTTTTATCGCTATTTCGCGACTTACCCTTATTATTCAGACGCAATTTGGTATCTGACCCAAATGCGTCGCTGGGGCCAAATCACCGACCATAAACCCGACAGTTGGTACGCGAAAACCGCAAAGTCTATCTACCTTCCCGAGATTTATCGATACGCGGCACAGTTGCTTGTTGATGAAGGCCATGCAGCGGAGGCTGACTTTCCGTGGGACACAGATGGTTATCGTGCACCGACCGACGACTTCATTGACGGTAAAACCTACGACGGCCGATATCCAAACGCGTATCTAGAACATTTTAAAATCGGACTTAAGAAACCTGCCAATGTCAGTTAGCAGGTGCCGCGCGGTATGCTCGCACAGATAAAATGCAGTTCAAAATCAGTATTCGAAAGCTAAATTATGACGATTATCAATGAGTATGAAGAGCCAGATGAAAGGGATGCCTTAAAAGAAGCCCGGAGAGCGCGCGTCTTCACTGCAATTAATAAATCATCAAAATATTTGACCGTTCTGGGCCTTGGCTGGGTTGTCCCGGTCGCAAAGATCGCTGCCGGGGACAGTTTTAAAGAACAGGGGCGGGAATTGTGGCAGACTTTCTTCATTCCAATGATTGGTATGGCCTTCTTTATCGGTGCTTGGGCATTACTTGCGCCACAAGTTAAAACGTCACTTGGTACAATACCTGGGCCCATGCAAGTCATCGAACAGGTCGATTTTCTAATCAAAGACCACCAGCGAGAAAGAGAGAAAGAAGAGGCTTTTCATAAACGTGTGGAAGTCCATAATTTGAAGCTCATTGCGGCAGGCAAAGCAGATAAGGCCAAGCCGCGCCGGTATACTGGAAAACCAACGTATTTTGATCAAATTATCACATCGGTCAAAACAGTCGCCGTCGGGTTTATAATTGCGACACTTATCGCTGTGCCACTGGGAATTGCTGCGGGACTTTCAAGAACAGTAACTGGGGCTTTAAATCCGCTTATCCAGATATTTAAGCCGGTCTCGCCGCTGGCTTGGCTTCCCATCGTGACCATGGTGGTCTCCGCCACCTATGTGAATACATATGATGGGTTGTCCAAATCGCTTGTGGTGTCCGCGGTGACTGTGACTTTATGTTCTCTATGGCCAACCTTGATCAATACGACGTTGGGGGTTGCCTCAATCGATAAAGAGTTGATGAATGTCACTAAGGTTCTGCAACTACCTACGTGGAAAGTAATCACTAAACTGGTCTTACCCTCCTCCTTGCCTTTGATTTTTACAGGCATGCGCTTATCCCTTGGTGTGGGATGGATGGTGTTGATTGCTGCCGAAATGTTGGCGCAAAATCCGGGACTTGGCAAATTTGTCTGGGATGAATTTCAAAATGGCTCTTCCTCTTCACTCGCCAAAATCATCGTTGCGATCTTAACAATTGGCCTTATTGGCTTCTTGCTTGATCGCTTGATGTTTGCGCTGCAATCCGCGTTCACTTTTTCCGCCAACCGTTAATTAATAAAGGAAACTGGCTATGCCCATTCTTGAGTTTAGTGATGTTTGGAAAGGATATGGCGACGGATCAAACCGCGCCAATGTCTTGCAGAAAATCAATTTGAAAGTAGAAGAGGGTGAGTTCGTCGCAATTGTCGGGTTCTCCGGTTCTGGTAAAACTACTTTGATCTCTACTATGGCCGGGTTGATAAAACCCGACCGAGGGGCTGCTTTGTTTAAATACAAGGAAATCACGGGTCCCGGTCCTGAACGAGCTTTGGTTTTTCAGTCCTATTCGTTGATGCCATGGCTTACGGTGCGCGGGAATATTGAACTTGCTGTCAATCAGGTCTTTTCAGATGAGTCTCGCAAAAATCGCGCTGCCCGTGTCCAAAAGTACATTGATATGGTCGGTCTGGCTCAAGCGGCTGATCGTCGTCCGGCAGAATTATCAGGAGGAATGCGGCAACGGGTATCCGTCGCCCGTGCAATGGCCATGAGCCCTGAAGTATTGCTGCTGGATGAGCCGCTTTCTGCGCTGGATGCACTCACGCGTGCGCGATTGCAGGATGAAATTCTGGCGCTGCGGGTCAAGGAAAAACAGACAGTTATCCTTATCACAAATGATGTGGATGAGGCGGTCTATATGGCTGATCGGATCATTCCCTTAACGCCGGGACCTGGGGCGACTTTGGGACAGGAATTTAGGGTTAATATTCCCTCGCCAAGGGACAGAAATACCTTAAATGATGATCTGGAGTTTAAACGAGTACGGGGGGAAGTTACCAGCTACCTTATGGGATTGAGCGAGGATGCTGGTCTGGATGGGCAGGCAGAATTAAAACTCCCAGAAGTGACCCCGATTACCCACAAAATAGTAGATCCAAGTCTGCCCAATGCATATAAAGCTGCCGGAAGAGGCCACCTTCGCGAGAGATTTGTCGAATTCTCCCAAGTAAAGAAGATTTACTCAACGCCCAAAGGACCCTTTACCGTTGTTGATGGGTTCGATCTGAAAATGAAACAAGGGGAGTTTATTAGCCTCATTGGTCATTCTGGATGCGGTAAATCAACAGTTTTGTCCATGGTCGCGGGGCTGAATGAAATATCCACCGGGGGTATCATTCTGGATGGTAAGGAAGTGCATAAAGCTGGACCTGATCGGGCTGTTGTTTTTCAGGCACCAAATCTTTTTCCTTGGATGACTGCGTCAGACAATGTGCGCCTTGGTGTTGATCAAGTGTACCCAAAAGCGACGAAAGCAGAGCGGGGAGAGATTGTTGACTACTATATTTCCAAAGTTGGTCTTGCCGGGTCTGCAGATAAACTGGCATCAGAATTATCCAATGGCATGAAGCAACGGGTCGGTATTGCGCGGGCTTTTGCTCTGTCGCCGAAACTTCTGCTTTTGGATGAACCCTTTGGAATGCTTGATACCTTGACGCGCTGGGATTTACAGGAAGTGCTGATGGATGTATGGAAGCGGACGCAAGTAACTGCAATATGTGTCACCCATGATGTCGATGAGGCAATCTTGTTGGCCGATAAGGTTGTGATGATGACTAATGGTCCCAACGCCCGGATTGGTCATGTTATGTCCGTGGATTTACCCAGACCGCGCAGCCGTAAGGCGTTACTGAAACACCCTGATTATTATCAGTATAGGAAAGAGGTTCTGGATTTTCTAGAAGTCTATGAAGGGGGCGCCGATCCTGATCCTGAAACATTACAAGCCTTTAAAGCATCGACTATTGAAGGGTTAAGTGTCTCACAAGCGGAGAATGCGGCATGACACAGCAGCAAGATAAAAAACGGCTTGTTGTGATTGGAAATGGTATGGCACCGGGGCGCGTGATTGAGCGATTGTTGGCGCTTTCACCAGAGAAATATCAAATTACAATTTTCAATGCCGAACCGCGAGTGAATTATGATCGGATCATGCTTTCACCCGTACTGGCGGGCGAAAAATCCTATGAGGATATCATCATTCATGATGAGGATTGGTATACCCAGAATGATATAACTTTGTACAAGGGCGATCCGATTTTATTCATTAATCGGTCAGAGAAGTTTGTGGTGTCCAAAAAAGGTGTCTCCGTTAATTATGACACGTTACTAATCGCAACCGGCTCCTCTCCCATCTTAATTCCATTGCCGGGCCATGATTTGGACGGCGTTCTTACCTACCGGGATTTGGATGATGTTGAGGCTATGGTGGTTGCTTCAAAAAACCAAAAACATGCAGTGGTCATTGGCGGTGGCTTGCTGGGGTTGGAGGCGGCAGCTGGCCTTCAAATGAGGGGCATGATCGTAACGGTTCTACATTTAATGCCCACCTTGATGGAGCGCCAGTTGGACGCTGTGGCAGGTGAACTTCTGAAAAATGCATTGGAAGCGCGGGGCATTAATGTTCTGACAAGGGCTAACACGGCGCGGATTACCGGTACCGAAAAGGTAGCCGCTGTTCATCTGGACGATGGGACTGTGATAAAAGCTGATATTGTTTGTATGGCCGTTGGAATTAAGCCTAACGCCGATCTTGCAAAGGCGGCTGGCCTCAAAACGAATAGAGGCATCATCGTACAAGATGATATGAGAACGTCTGATCCTGATATCTTTGCCGTTGGCGAATGTGTGGAGCACAACGGTCAATGTTATGGCCTTGTTGTGCCGCTTTATGAAATGGCGGTTGTTGTTGCCGCTGGATTATCGGGGCAGTCAGTTCGCTATAAAAGTACGACCTCCCCCACAAAATTGAAAGTTACGGGCATCGATCTTTTCTCAGCAGGAGAGTTTGAAAAAAAATCCGGACGTGAGGAAATTATTATTAAAAATTCTAGCGGTGATTTTTATAAAAGACTGGTGATTGAAAATAACAAAATTGTTGGTGTGGTTCTATTTGGCGATACAGCAGATGGGGCGTGGTTCTTTAATCTGTTGAAACGGGGCGTTGATATCTCGACTATGCGCCAGTCCCTGATTTTTGGAACAGCTCATGATGAGGAAGAACCTCTTACACCTTACGGCGGGCAATGCAGTCTTACAGCGTAAATAAAGGCCTCGATTATGAAATCAGCTTCCTCGATAGAAGTGAAGACAACCTGTACTTATTGCGGTGTTGGGTGTGGTATTGTTGCTAATGTTGACGATTTGGGAGCCGTGACTGTTAAAGGGGATCCAGACCATCCAGCGAACTTTGGTCGTTTATGTTCAAAAGGTGTCAATCTTGCAGAAACCTTAGATGCAGATAACCGCCTTTTATACCCAGAGGTAAATGGTGAACGATCCAGCTGGGATCAAAGTCTGGATTTAGTTGCGTCCAAATTTACCGCTGCGATAAAGGAGTCTGGTCCGGACAGTGTGGCAATATATGGATCCGGTCAGCTGTTGACGGAAGACTATTATGTGGCAAATAAGTTGATGAAGGGCTTCATCGGTTCTGCCAATATTGACACTAATTCCAGGCTTTGTATGGCATCCGCCGTGACCGGGCATATGCGTGCTTTTGGATCGGATACTGTTCCGGGCACTTATGAAGATCTTGAGAAATGTGATTTGTTGGTGCTGGTTGGATCTAATCTAGCTTGGTGCCATCCGGTCCTTTTTCAGCGCATTAAAGCTGCAAAAGATGCGCGGCTTGACATGACAATTGTCGTGATTGATCCAAGACGCACTGCGACAGCAGAAATAGCCGACTTACATCTTCCTATTGGTGCCGAAGGTGATATTGCATTGTTCAATGGCCTCTTGTCATATCTTCATGCAAACGGTGCGGTGGATCATCAGTATATAGAAAAACATACCAATGGCTTCGATGCTGCGGTTGCAGTTGCTGGCGCTGTAAATTTCGATGGTTTGGAAAATAAAACCGGGCTTTCCAAAAACCTTATCCGAAGTTTTTATGATTTATTTCTATCAACGCCCAAAACAGTGACAGCGTTTAGTCAGGGGGTAAATCAGTCGGAAAGCGGAACGGACAAGGTCAACTCCATCATTAACTGTCATATGGCAACGGGCCGGATTGGCCGGGTTGGAATGGGACCCTTTTCAATAACCGGACAGCCCAACGCCATGGGCGGGCGGGAAGTTGGGGGCTTGGCAACACAGTTAGCCGCTCATATGAAACTGGATGATCCAGATCATCGTGATCTGGTTCAAGAATATTGGAAATCCCCCGTCATTGCTGATAAACCGGGTTTGAAAGCTGTCGATTTGTTCAAGGCAATGTCGCAAGGGAAGATCAAAGCACTATGGATTTTAGCTACTAATCCTGTGGTTAGTATGCCGGAGGCTGATTTTGTACAAAACGCTCTTAAACAATGCGATTTCGTTGTTGTCTCCGACATTTTAAGCGTCACAGATACTGTCAGGCATGCCCATGTAAAACTTCCCTCTTTAGGGTGGGGAGAAAAGCAAGGAACTGTTACAAATTCCGAAAGACGGATCTCCCTGCAAAAGGCCTTTATCAAAGGCCCGGTAGAGGCAAAAGCAGACTGGTGGCAGTTGGCCGAAGTTGGAAAACGAATGGGATTTGTGGAGGCCTTCGATTATGCCTCAGCTGCCAATGTATTCGCAGAACATGCAGGATTGTCCGGTTATCGAAATGGGGGAGCGCGTGATTTTGATATAAGCGGCCTCGCGACTATGACGGCAGAAGAGTACGAGACTTTCGAACCTGTGCAATGGCCTGTGGCGGATGGCATTGCCAAGACTCGCTTCTTTGCCGAGGGAGGTTTTTATACGCAAACTGGAAAAGCTAATTTTCTGCCCGTTAAGTGTCCAGAGCCCCGCGTAGTGGATATGGAATACCCGTTGCTTCTCAATACAGGACGCGTGCGGGATCAGTGGCATACCATGACCCGAACAGGTTTAGCCCCTAAACTATCAACCCATCTGGCTGAACCATTCGTTGAAATACATCCTGCCGATGCGAGTAGCTTTGGCATTGAGGATGCAGAGCTGGTCAATGTGAAAAGCGCTCACGGCACCATTATGGTACGGGCCTTGATAACAAAAAGAGTGAGAGCTGGGTCAGTATTCGTCCCTATCCATTGGAATGACCAGTTTTCCTCAAAGGCAAGGGTTGGCACTTTGGTGGCGGCACGGGTAGATATCTATTCTGGTCAGCCTGCATTTAAAGATACACCGGTTAAAATATATAAATCAGAAATTGCGAGATACGCATACGCTGTAGGTACGAACGAGCCAATAAACCCTAATGCCTATTATTGGTCAAAATCTAAATGTGCGGGAGGTTGGCAAGTAGAGCTTGCCTTTGATCGTGGGGCGCTCGATTGGCAAGACTATGTTTGCGAGTTTTGGGGCATCACACTGGGGCCTGAGATTGATATCATGGTTTTTAATGATGCTTTTTCAAAGATGCATCGAATAGTTATTTTTGAAAATGACAAGTTGCGCGGGGCGTTTTATGTAAGCGAGAAGCCAGTTGAAGTATCACGCAGTTGGGCGAAGGATTTACTGGGTCTGGAATTTGAGGGAAGTGATCAGAAAA
>JAESSA010000020.1 GCA_016764355.1 Sneathiella sp.
CGCCGCCATTCAGTCAAATTTGCGCGAAACGACTACGCGTGTCCTAGCCTCTCTCACACCGCGTGAGGAACGTGTCCTGCGGATGCGTTTTGGTATTGGCATGAATACAGATCACACTTTGGAAGAAGTGGGGCAGCAATTCTCTGTTACCCGTGAGCGTATCAGGCAGATCGAAGCTAAGGCTCTTCGCAAATTGAAGCACCCAAGTCGCTCTCGGAAACTACGGAGTTTCCTCGATACATAAATCCTGATTTACAGAAAAACATAAAAATTGGCGAAATTAACGTTTCGCCAATTGCGTCTTTTTGCGGAACAGGCTAAATAGTCACAATCAGTTGGTCTTAACGTCTTATTTGCGTTATACCGCTGCATATTATGGGCCCGTAGCTCAGCTGGTTAGAGCCGTCCGCTCATAACGGACTGGTCGTAGGTTCAAGTCCTACCGGGCCCACCATTATTCTAAAAGCCTCTTGGGTTTCAGCAACGCGCTGATCCAAGGGGCTTTTTTGATGGGTTGATCATGTTGCCCCTGAGGTTCCTGACTATAAAAAAAGACACCCCCATCTACAAAGAGAGATGGCTATGTAATAAAGAGAATTTGTGTCTGTAGAATTTATAATCCCAGCGGGTGACGGCTGTGAAAGGAAGCGCTCAGTAGGCTAATCCCTATGAAAAGCAGAAGGCCTCCGCCCATTAAGGCCATTCCACTCGCTGCCATCTTCCAAAGTGGATTTTTGTTTGTGATCTGGGACGTAACTTTGTGACGAATTTTTACGGCAAGGAAAGCCAGTGTTGCAACGGTTATACTGGTGCCTGCGGACATGGCAATCACTGCTCCGACCCCGGCCCAGGGAAGGGTGGCGGCTTTTGCAAGTGCCAAAACTAACACGGCACCAAGACAAGGACGAAGTCCCATAGCTAACACGACGCTAAACACGGACAGAAAACCTCTGACTTGCTCCAACTGTTCGCTACTTGGCATGTGGTTATGCCCGCAATCTTCGGCGGTGTGTTTGTCGTGACTGTGAAGGGCTGCCGATTGTGTCTTTAGAAAATACCGGCTGATCTCTTGTCGCATAATTCGTAAAATCAAAAAGGCTCCGATTATTGCCATAAAGAGATAGCTGAGGCGTTCACTCCAAGCGACGGCTGAGTTTGCCTCCCTTAGAACCCATCCGGCGAGATATAATAATCCATAAACCAAGATAATCGCCACCATGCCCTGACACAACGCACCAATAGCTGCGATGCCAATGCCTTGGCTGAGTTTGTGCGGATGAGTAAGCAGATAGGTCGTTAGAACGATCTTGCCATGCCCGGGCCCAGCCGCATGAAATATTCCATAGAGAAAACTTCCTATGATCAGACTATCAGCCGCAGCTGAGCTGCCTTTTGCTGTCATCATTTTGAGTGCCGTAACAAGGTCATTGTGGAAAGTTTTTTGATACGCTAACACCCAGTTTACACTATCTGCCCAAAGCGAAGGTTCGGTAGCAGCAGTTGCGGCAAGAGCCAATGAGCCGGAAAAACAAAGCGCTATAATCGATATGAGATATGTTTTTAAAAAATTTATTACTCGATAGGACATGTCAAACTTACCCGTTCGGCAAAAAATATACTAAGACCAGTCTCCCCGCGCATAGAAGAATCTAACAGGGAAGCTTGTGCAACCTCACTTGGATCAGGATTAGGAGGGGATAACGTATACGTGCAGCCGTTCGGAGCACCAGTTAGACGGACGGGCTTTTCTGTATTGGTATGGAGCATCTCGATATAATAGGTGGGGTCAAAAATAGAATAAGAGAAACCGCTACTCGGCAAAGGAACGGAAGCGTCGAGGGAGGTAATAAATGTCATTTCCAAACGATTGCCTTTCATTTGGGTTGCCATGTTAGTGACCGGTTTCAGTTTTAAGGGCGTGTCCTTCAGCCAAACTCTTGTGAAATAATTGTATTCCTTAAGGTTTTTCATATTCACTTGAAGGATTTCATTCAGCTTATTCTGATCAGGGTTGCCATCTCCGTCTGTATCTATCCCCTCTACTGCAAAGGCTGTATAAAAGTCGTCGAAAAGCCAGGTTTGGCGCAGCCCCGTTATCCTTTTGGCATCATCAAATAGTATTTCAACGGTAATGTCAGTCCAGACATGGGGATGGGCGAGTGCAAGCGGGGATGAATTTAGAAACAGCAAGCCACAAGCAATGAGTAACCAACGCATGAACAACTCCTTGGTGAAAGCAAAAGAAGGCTAAAGGGAGTGACTATTTCATAAAGGCTTCTATCCACAATTATAAATGAGATTAAAACGCTTTAGAATAACCAATTAGGAGCCCAATTCTGTTGTTTTTCTCTCCTTCTTCTTTTTGATATTTGTATCCGGCACCGGCATATAAGCCATTTCCAAACTGGTAGCTTAAGGATGTTTGAAACACTTCGCCATTGAGTGCTTCGTCTGCCTCTTCAGGGTTTTCATTGCGGACATAGGTATAAGTCGACCCTAAGTCCCACTTGCGATAGCTTATCTCTGCCCCAACTGTATGATATGTTCGGTCATGGGGTGCCTCCCCATTTAAATGGTCTATATGGACAATTTCACCGAGAAGCCGCCCTTTCAGGTCAGACGTAAAATTATGTTTATATTGGCCCGATATAGAAAAACGCTTTTCGCTGTTCTCGTCGCCTTCTCCTGCTGCGAGATGAGCAAAGCCGACGCGATAGGATAGTCCTTCTGGTATATCACTGTTCAAAGAATAAAAATCGGACCCACTCACTGAGATCGCGAAGGATGAAAAATCTTCGGTGTTCGATACGCCACCATCATCCTTGCCGGTGTCTCCCCGTTCATGAAGTAGCGAGTTACTGAGAAAAGTCGTATCCGCAAAAAAGGTACTGACATCAAGCCTATGAGTCCCGAAATCACCGGCCTTCAATTTTCCGTAGCCGCCAAGGCCAATTTTTTCGCGTACTGTATACTCATCGATAATCTGGTACCCATAGATGCCGGGTAAAACATGTTCATCAAAACTAATCACAGGATCGAATTTTCCTGCATAAACCCCGAAATGATCGCCGTCATAGTTTAAAGTGAGCGTTCGGACAAATAACGGTTCGTCTTCGAAATATCGGTTGCTTCCATCCAAAGTTGCGCCGCCACCGCCATGATCATGGCCAGCTGGTTCACCCTCTAACTGGATGTTCGTGTTCACAGAAATACCACTATTGAAACCATAACCGAGTTCTAAATGGGAATGTGAATAAGCCTCATTTATTTCTTCATCAGACTCACCTGCTTTGTAAACATGGTCATATTGAATTTTGACATCCAAATGACCGTAAAAGCCAGCATTGCCGTGATCATGGTCATAATTATCAGCAGCTAAGGTAATCGTCGGAAACAGAACTAACGATAGGGGAGGAAGTATACTCAGTAATTTCATTAACTGTTGCCTTTAAAATTTGTAACGTTATAACATAACAATAGTAAAAATCAAAAACTGTCAAGAACCTCTTCCAAGCTTATTAATTTTCCAAGGAAGGAGCAGGCAGAGTTGTAATCGCTAAAGAATGCGTTGTACGAAGTGAAAGAACAAATGCAGATGAAGAAAATTATTATATCGTTTTGGCTACTTTTAGTTTTTCCGGCCCAAGTTTACGCCTCTCCGGCACCAGAAGTGATTGTGACCATTGCCCCGCTTCATTCTCTCGTACAGGGTGTAATTGGGGGATACGGGGAAGGCTAAACTACTTATTGAAAGTCATAAATCGCCCCATGGCCATCAACTGAAACCATCCCTGATTGGTATTTTGCAGAAGGCAAAAATAGTATTCTACATAGGCGATATTCTTGAAACGAACCTGACCCGTGCATTCGAAAATTTGCCTGAAATGGTGAAGAAAGTTTCTATGCTGAACCAGCAAGGCTTGTCAAAATTTGACATTCGAGAAGGCGGAGGATGGGAAGGACATGAACATTCTTCTCATAACGACAGTGAGGATAATGCGCACAAAAAATCAGAAGACGAGCACAATCACGAACATGGTGATTTAAATGATCCTCATATTTGGTTGGATCCAAATAACGCAGTTGTAATGATAAAGGCAATCACGCGAGAACTGTCGGCAATATATCCAGAAAATCGCTCTCTTTTTAAGAGGAATGCGCTGTCTCTGATTTCAGATACCGAAACAATGGATAAAGAGATTAAAGCGCTGCTTATGCCGATAAAAGACAGCCCCTTTATTGTATTTCATGATGCCTATCAATATTTTGAGACGCATTATAATCTCACGGCTGTCGGGTCAATTGTCCTGGATCCAACTATTCCGACATCGGCAAAAAGGCTCAGAGAATTACGGCAAAAAGTCGCTAGCAGCGGAGTTACATGTATTTTTCGGGAGCCACAATTCTCTGACAAGCTATCATTTGTGGTTGCTGAAGATACGGCAGCGAAGCTTGCAACGATTGATCCTATAGGGGGTGGATTGAAGCCTGGAGCGGATTTATACTCAAAATTACTGACGAGAATAGCAGATGGTTTGTACGCTTGCCTGTCAACGTAAATCAGGAGTTGGGTGTGGATAATTTGGATGAAGCCGGAATAAGGCAACGCTTGCCTGTGTTTTGTAGTTCGTCTGCGCTGATGGCTGCAAACGTTTGCGGCAGATTTAGCGACTGTTATGGGTACGTCGTGGTACACAAATCAAATGTTGATATTAGTTAACGTGTTGATAAATATAGTTAAAATAATATTAGGTTCAAATTCTACCGGGCCCACCATATTCCGAGGCGAACCTGGATTAAGTCTAGGTTCGCCCGCGAACCCCGCGAAGCTGGGGTACTTGCCATTATCTCCAAAAGACTAGAACAGACAGCAAGCAAGTGACGCTAGAATTTCTAGTCTTTACACGGTATTGGCTTCTTTCCGCGCTTTGCTCGTTAACGTAGTTGATTTTATTTATAGCTAAATTCAATAAATAGAATTTATAAATTCAATTTTTTAATATTAATGCCCTCGACTAATATCATTTTTGTTAAATCATTCGTTTTTGAATTAAGGAAATTGGTATGTCAGCTTATTTAGAAATCACACTTCAAATCTCAAACTCAAACCGCGAAGCCGCGGTTGGTGTATACACAAAGTTCAAAGGACCGTTCCTGAGTGACGTTTCCGGTGCAGAATCTAAATCTCTTTTAGTCCGTGACGAAGATGTACAGGTTCTGCACGGTTTCGCGAGCACAGGCGATGCTCAAGCTTATCTTGAAAGCGACTTGTTCGGTAAGGATGTTGTCAGTGAACTTGGCCCTCTCTTGGACGCTGACCCAGAAGTTCGGATCTACGAAGCTCACTAAAATTATTTACTCTAGTCCTTGTCGGGTTGGTGCGAACCATCCTGACGGGGAGTGAGTGTGACCATCATGGGTAGTTTTTGATCAATCGCCCCTGCGATTATTCAAAATGCTCAGTCCCCTTTCATCCATGGTGGTCGCTCTTGTCCCTACACGAAAGAGTAGGGGCCTTAGTAGCTTTAAAAGGATGTGATCGTGGTATTGGTATCTAATGAGAAACGCAATGTTCTGGTGCTTGCAGGTGCTCAGGCGCTTTTCCAGACAGTAACGGTTATGACAATGACAATCGCCGGTCTGGTAGGATTAACACTTGCTCCTGATAAAAGTTTAGCGACCCTCCCGATTGCAATGATGATGGTTTCCGTCGCCGCAATAATGATCCCTGCTTCGTTGATAATGCAGAATTTCGGGCGTAAAACGGGATTTTTCATTGGATCGACACTTGGCTGTGTTGCAGGATTGACGGCCGCAGGTGCAATCTGGATCAATAGTTTCTGGTTATTTGTTTTTGCGACGATGCTAATCGGGGGCTATCAGGCCTTCGCACAATATTACCGTTTCGCTGCTGCTGAAGCTGCAAGCAGCAATTTTAGGAGCCGGGCTATCTCCTGGGTGGTTGCCGGAGGCGTTGTCGCCGCCATTGCTGGGCCTAATATTGCCAGATTTACACAAGATCTGGGCCAAGCTCCTTATATGATCTCATTTTTGGCGATGTCGGTTTTGTCCGTGGCGGCGTTCATTTTACTGACGCGCCTTGGCTTACCATCAGACGTTACTTCTAGCTCTACAGCTGAGGCTGAGAATGTGGAAGTCGCCCGGCCCTTATGGAAAATTATGAAACAAGGGGTTTTTCTGACAGCCGTCGTGGGATCATCCGTTGGCTTTGCTATGATGATCATGGTGATGACGGCAACTCCCCTTGCTATGAGGTCGCTTGATTATGCTACGGGCGATTATACGACAGTGATCCAGTGGCACGTTCTTGGGATGTTTTTACCTTCCTTCGTGACGGGGGGCCTGATTGCACGATTTGGAGTGTTGCCAATCATGACCGCTGGCATTGCTTTTTTTGGCGGGCATGTTTTTATCGTGATGAATGGTGACAGTTTTATGCATTTTCTTTCCGGGTTGGCCTTTGTTGGGCTTGGTTGGAACTTTCTGTTTATCGGTGGCACGACCTTATTGACGGAGGCATATCGTCCATCGGAGCGAGCGAAGACGCAGGCTGCTCATGATTTTCTTATGTTTGCGTCTGTCAGCCTTGGTTCGCTTTCCGCCGGAGGATTGCTTGACTTGTGGGGCTGGAATGCAATCAATCTAGCGGTGATCCCGTTTCTCCTCATTGCGATAGTGACAGTTTTTACGCTTGCCTTACTACGCCGGAGAACGAGACAGCCTGCTGGGGTATAGTAATCGTAACGACCGATTGAGAGTTGGGCACATCAAAACGAATTGGGTTTAAAATAGGGAGAGGTTCTGATGAATACGAACAATCTAAACGTTAGAAATGATCCTGCGGCACCGAGACATGAAGGGTATCGATTATCATTGATGTCCGAGCCGCGCCGAATTCGTGCAAAGTTCCACGGTCAAACCATTGCAGATAGTGGCGATGTGCTGGTAATGCACGAAACTGGTTTTGATCCAGTATTTTATTTTCCTCGTGACGATGTATCCATGCGTCATTTGGTCAAAAATGCTCACTACACCCATTGTCCCTTTAAAGGAAACGCGTCTTATTGGACGATCCGTGCAGGCAAATATTCGACTCCTGATGCGGCCTGGAGTTATGAGACGGCATATGATGAGACATCAGGCGTTAAGGATTATATTGCTTTTAAGTGGTCAGCAATTGACCAATGGTCTGCGGATGATTTGGATTTGAAGGATCAGCCGCTGGGCAAAACAAGTGTAAAAGAAAATCCATTGATAACTTGGCTGTTACAAGATGCAAGCCTGGCGAATTCCACTCTAGAACTCGTGGCAAGTTTCTCAGAAGCCCTGATGGCAGCAGGTCTGCCATTGTGGCGGTTCCGACTTCTTAACAGGACAATGAACCCTTTGTTGTTCGCGCTTGTCTACACGTGGCAGCGCGATGACGATGAGGTGACTGTTTATGAGGTCTCTCATGAGGTTTTAGAGGGTGAGCAATATCGCAACAGCCCATTTGCTTTGGTGATAAAGGGCGAAGGTGGCATACGCCGGCGATTGGAAGGGCCAAACGCCCAGCTGGATTTTCCAATTCTTGAAGATCTGGTCTCTGAAGGCGCGACTGACTATTTAGCGATGCCGATAACATTCTCAGACGGGCAAATTAACATACTGACGTTAGTGTCTGACCAGCCAGGCGGGTTTTCCGCTGAAGAGATTGTTCAAATCTATGAAATCATGCCAACCTTAAGCCGCTTATTTGAAGCCCACGCCTTGCGTCTATCGTCGTCGACCTTGTTGCAGACTTATCTGGGGGCTGATGCAGGTCAGCGGGTTATGAAGGGGCAGGTGAAGCGAGGTGATGGTGAAAATATCCATGCCGCGCTCTGGATGACAGATCTTCGTGATTCCACTTCGTTGGCAGCATTTCTTTCACGAGAAGAGTATTTAGCGCTGCTTAACAAATATTTTGATTGTGTGGCAGAAGCAGTCCTTGAGCATGGCGGTGAAGTACTAAAATTCATTGGGGATTCAGTGCTGGCAATATTTGCCATTGATGATCCAGACCAAGAAAATCCAGAGGCTTGTACCCGAGCGCTTGCAGCTGCTGATGCGGCTTCGAAGAAAGTCGAGGCGGTTAATAAGGAACACGCAGCAGCAGGTCTTCCTTTGCTAAAATTCGGTATCGGCTTGCACCGGGGTGATCTGACCTATGGCAATATCGGAACAGCCAAGCGTCTAGATTTTACGGTTATCGGCTCTGCTGTTAATGAAGTGGCGCGTATCGAAAGTCTTTCGAAGACGCTACACCGACAAATATTAAGCTCATCAACATTTCGCAAAAGTGTATCAGATCCCATGGTATCTCTGGGAGAGCATAGTTTGCGCGGTGTAAGTGGCGATCACGAAATTTTCGGGCTACTAAAGACCGAAAACCCATAGGGACAGAGAAAACCACTTTTTGTCGAACTTAAAGGTATATATTGTGCAAATAAAAGCTAAACCCCTGTTACGTGCGCTTAACGGAGAGACCTTACCAACGCCGCCCATTTGGTTAATGCGGCAGGCTGGGCGGTATTTACCCGAATACAAAGCCACTCGGGCACAGGCCGGGGATTTTTTATCGCTCTGTTATAATAGCGATTTGGCGACAGAAGTAACGTTGCAACCGATCAGCAGGTTTGGATTGGACGCCGCTATCATTTTCGCAGATATTCTGTTGCTTTCCCAAGCTCTAGGTGCTGATTTATGGTTCGTTGAAGGTGAGGGACCGCGGCTATCAACGATATCTTCGATGAATGATTTGGGAAAATTGAGCCCAGCTGCAGATATACATGAAGCACTTTCGCCAATTTATCAAACGGTACGTAATCTTTCTGCAGCCCTACCGATCGATACCACTTTGATTGGATTTGCTGGGGCTCCTTGGACAGTAGCAACTTACATGATCGCTGGGCGTGGTACGCCTGGGCAATCACCGGCCCATTTGTTGATGCAGGAAAATACAGCCGTGTTTGACGCGTTGATGGACCGGATTACTGAGGCGACAATTCTATATCTGGCTGAACAAATTAAAGCGGGTGCCGAGGTTGTGAAGCTGTTTGACAGTTGGGCTGGGTCATTAAACGCAGTTGCTTTTGATCGCTACTGTATTTCACCACACGTAAAAATCGTGACAGCACTGAAAATGCAGTTTCCGGATGTAAAAATTGTCGGTTTTCCGCGTGGCGCTGGGGAGAAGTACAAGGATTATGTGGATCAGGTTGATGTATCCTGTGTTGCTCTGGATACGGACGTTAAAGCTTCTTGGGCGTTGGAAAACTTGAAGCCAGGAGTATGCGTTCAGGGAAATCTAGATCCATCTCTTTTGGTGACGGGCGGAAACCGGCTCGTTGAGGAAACCAAACGTGTGGTTAGTGAGTTTAAAGGCAGGCCCCATATCTTTAATTTGGGCCATGGCATCACACCGGATGCATCACCCGATCATGTAGAACAGATGATTGCAGCCATTCGAGGCTAACTGATATCTGGCAAGAAAATTGATTCTATTTATAGTCATAATCTATGAATATGATTTTTTATTCCAATTTCTATATGAATATGATTTCCCATAATATCATGACAGTTAATTTATTCGTTTTTAGCTAAGGACTAAAATAATGGTGGATTGTTCATATGGAATGATGGCGGGCATGGGACTAGTCGGGTTTCTCTTTTTTGCCGTTCTTATATTAACGACAGCAGCCCTCGTTAAATTTCTACTCTTTAGCAATGAGAGAGACACAGATAAGGAGAGTTCAAATGCTTAATATGGATTTTAACCAACGGGTAGTTATAAATACGGAATCTCAATCTTGGACTGAGAGCCCCCATAAAGGTGTTTGGCGCAAACGTCTTTCAAGAGAAGACGCGGAACGAGGGCACGCGACAAGTATTGTTCGGTATGATCCGGGATCAAGTTTTGCATCTCACGGTCACCCTTTGGGCGAAGAAATTTTTGTCTTGGAAGGAACGTTTTCTGACGAAAGCGGTGATTATCCAGCGGGCAGTTATTTTCGAAATCCTGAAGGTTCTTCTCATACTCCTTATAGTGAAGAAGGGTGTGTATTGTTGGTTAAGCTTCATCAGTTTCAAGAAAATGATGATCAGCATATTAACATTGATACAAACAATGGCGATTGGTTCGCAGGAAATGGTGACCTTCGAGTAATGCCGCTACATAATTACAAAAATGAATCAACTGCTCTGGTCTATTGGCCTGCAGGGGAGCATTTTCTTCCTCACCATCATTCTGGTGGTGAAGAGATTTATGTAATTCGAGGTGAGTTTATTGACGAACATGGCCGCTACCCTGCTGGCAGCTGGATCAGGAACCCACATATGAGCAAACACGACCCTCATGTGGAACAGGACACATTGATTTTTGTGAAAGTCGGACATTTAGCTAAATAAAATTCTGTTTTCCGATGCAACAATAAGGGGTCACTATGTTTCGCGGCGAAATGTAGTGGCCACATGCATTTTAACACTATTAGTGGTCTTTGGCGTAGTTTGCCAATTTCCATAATATCTTAAGGGTGACCGCTAATTCAGCTGCCCTTTTCTAATTAACAATACCCTCAGCAATGTCACTGATGTTTTTTCTGAAATGTTGGATCAATTTCTTTAAGGGTTTGCTGTCGTGGGATAGCCATCTGGCTTCAAACGAGATCTTGACAGCTTTGCTTGAATTAAAGATTTGTTGTTTCGGGATGTCGGGTTGAATTTTACTTTTCGGAAGAATTGCCGAGCCTAAACCGTTGGACGCCCAATCAGCCAAAACCTGATAACTGAGCGCTTTTCCTTCATATTCCTTGAGCTCTTTTCTCGTGGTTCGTAATAGGGATCGGGTAATTTCGGAAAGACCACAATAGTCGGGGACCATCACATATGTTTTGTCCCTGATGTCCGCCAAATTCACTTCAGATTGAAGGTTGTCTTCATTATCAATGAGAAAGAGATCTTCATTATACAGTGGGAGGGAGTTTTTGACCGCCTTTTTCTTGACGATCGGAACTAAAATGAGGTCCAGTTCCCCCTTTTTCAGTCTTTCGTCAAGGACACTCAAATTCTCTTCAATAAGCAAGACTTCATGCTTGCTGTTTTGTGCTTTGAATGATGCCGTCAGCAAAGTGATGAATTTCGTACTGAGCAGCGGGGACATTCCGATTTTTAAAACCACAGTTTCAGGATTTGAAAATTCCTTTGCATTCAAGTAAATCACGTCCTTCAATTTCAATATTGACGTAATTGTTGGAAGCAAGACCTCTCCAAATGCAGTTAGTCCTACTGATCGCGTGGTTCTGACAAATATTTTTTCCCCCAGCTCTTCTTCCAATTTTGAGACACCATTTGAAAGCGTTGGCTGTGTCACGTGGCAAATCTGTGCCGCTTTGCTAAATGATTTAAGCTCTGCTGTCGCTTTCACAAACTTCAAATTCGAAAAATTCACTTTGTTCCAATCTATTCGCAAACTCTATTAATTAATTTTACTTCTTTAGTTTATCTATAAATAGTAATTCTTGGCCTTGAAATCAATGGGAAATGGCCTTTAAAGAAATGGACTTATTCAAAAATTCAGTTGTAAAAGACTGAGTTTTCCGTCGCCCGCTCGGCTTTAAGTCAGCCTGATGACTAGTTTCCCAGCGTTCAAGAAATCACACACTAAATATTATCAATAAATTTTATAAGCATTGGTGCTGAAGACAAAAAAATATTGGGAGGTGTGTGAGTTCATTCGACCTTGAACGCGTGAACATGGAGCCCGTAATGTTACTTTTAATTGCAATTTTCTTATATACTTATTGCTCCTAAATGATTTTTTTCTTAGGCTAAAGATATCAAATTGTAGTGTTCGGTGTCCGTATTGAGCTTTCACTCAGTTGTGGATACATAAAAGCCGGCTACAGTAACGAACGCAATAACGAAACAAAAAAAGCAGGTAAGAGACCATGAATCCGGAGGATTTCTTCAACAGCAACAAAATTCTAGATCTCAGTTTTTTTAATTTCCGCAACGCTATCACAGCGGCTTATTTCGCCGATGAGGAATTGAAAGTACGGAAAGTAAACGAGAATTTTCTCAAGTTTTTTCCAGTTCTGGGCAATATCACAGATTTTTACTTTCCTGATGTCCTCAAACAACTGGGAGTTCCAGAGACGCAGGTCGAGGAGTTCACTAGCAATATCAACGATAAGGGGTATGTCCTTATCCCCGAGATTCATATCCAGATCAATAATGAGGATCATGTATTTTCCCTTCTGTCAACGCGTACCCAAGACGATGATTTCTCTTATCTTAAGGGAGTGCAAGGCCAGTTTATCGACCGCACAGACGAATGGCGCCTACGTGTGGAACGCGAAGATCTGTTGGAACAGAGAAGCCAGGACCAAGAGATCATAGAGAAGAAGAGTGCTCGCCTTGAAAACCTCGCCGACCGTCTGGCGCAATACTTGTCGCCGCAGATTTATGATATTGTGTTCTCAGACAATGAGGTACAGAAGCGCTCCCATTCACGTAAAAATCTGACCATCTTTCTATCGGATATCGTTAATTTCACCGATATAGCCGACAGCCTTGAGTTGGAACGGCTGGCAACGGTTATCAATTCTTATCTGTCCGAGATGGCTTCCATCGCCATTGAATATGGTGGCACCATTGACAAGTTCATTGGGGATGCGGTGCTAATATTTTTCGGCGATCCCGAAAGCCATGGCGAGAGCGAGGATGCCCTGAAATGCGTCGAAATGGCCTTGCAGATGCAAACACGGATAGGTGAGTTGCAGAAACACTGGCAGAAGAATGGAGTGTCACAGGGCCTACATGTCCGCATGGGCATCAGCACTGGATATTGCACTGTGGGTAATTTTGGCTCTGAACAACGATTGGATTACACTGTGCTTGGGCGCCCAGTGAATATGGCCGCGCGACTGGAAGCGTTGGCGAAACCGGACACCATTCTGATCGATGAGACCACTCATAATCTGCTCAACGGATCCGTCAACTGCCATCCGGCCAAGACGGTCACGCTCAAAGGTTTCTCCCGCCCGGTAGATGTGTTCGAAGTGGACAGCTTTGTCCTTGATGAAAAATTGTCGCGCCGTCGTCATCTCACCCGTTCCGGTGAGCATGTAGAAGTGAGCATCCATAACAGCTCAGATATTCAGGCGGCCATCCTTGAGCTTCGTCAGATCCAAGAAGAGTTTGAGAAGGAGTATCGCCAGGAGCTGGACAGTCAGCTTTAACTGCCCGTCACGTTTGTCAGTGAAAGTCTTGGCCATTATGCCGATTTCACCTGACTGTGGACGCTTTTGCCTGAATAAATACCAAGGCTCGCTGGAACTCTATAGGGAAATAAGATACAGAAGTGATACTTTTGTTTAAGGCCTTTGTTAGGATGCGAGGAAATCTTGTCTAACTTACATATATCTGAGTACGCAACACGTAATCAGAATAATCCCGTCGACCGCTTGATTATACGTCAACCTGATGACTGGCACGTGCATTTGCGAGATGAGGAAATGCTCAAAACCGTTGTGAACTATACAGCGCGCCAATTTGCACGTGCAATTGTGATGCCCAACTTGTCGCCTCCTGTAACAACAATGGCATCTGCCATTGATTATAGAGATCGCATTCTTCAGGCCGTTGACAAAAAGCTTAATTTCACTCCGCTCATGACTTGTTATCTGACTGACAGTATTGATGGCGCCGAAGTAGAACAGGGATTTACGTCCGGTATTTTTACGGCCTGTAAGCTCTATCCGGCGAATGCGACAACAAACTCCAGCCATGGGGTAACGGATATAAAGCTTATTTATCCGGTTTTGGAGAGAATGCAGCGGATCGGAATGCCTTTACTTGTCCATGGTGAAGTTACTGATAGCCAAGTTGATATTTTTGATCGGGAAGCGGTTTTTATTGATACCGTGCTTTTACCCTTAGTTGGTGGTTTTCCAGAATTGAAAATTATCTTTGAACATATTACGACAGCGGATGCGGCTCATTTTGTTCAAGAAAGTGGCTCAAATATAGCGGCTACAATTACGCCTCATCATTTGGAATTTAATCGTAATGCCATGTTTGCAGGGGGTATCCGCCCACACTATTACTGCCTTCCTGTCGCCAAACGGGAACTACACAGATTGGCGCTGCGAAGTGCAGCCACTTCGGGATCCACTAAATTTTTCCTAGGAACAGATTCAGCCCCGCATACAGTCGGGGCAAAAGAATCCTCATGTGGATGTGCAGGCTTGTTTAATGCCCCCTATGCTTTGGAAAGCTATGCCAAAACATTTGAAGAAGAAGGTGCTCTGTCAAACCTCGAAGCATTTGCATCGGAGAATGGGCCTAATTTCTACGGTTTGCCACTCAATGCCGCGCGCATAGTCCTTGAGCGTAAAGAGGTTAAGATTCCAGAAGCTTTAAATCATTTATATACCGTGATTTCGCCTTTTCATGCAGGAGAGACACTGTCTTGGCATTTTGCGGGTATTGAAACAGAATAGGTATAGCTTTCGTTTGTCCAATGATGGAGGTTTGGCTATATCCAGATAGTTAAATCTCCAATTACTTCGGCGCCAAGGCCCTTGGCTTCCTTTAAGGAATAACCTGTTTCATAACCGACAATTTTGTAGCGCGGGAATTGAACTTTGGTGTGGCGAATGCATTCTGTGTTTGATCCCAAAATGTTCGATATTCCAATAACGTTACCTGTAACATTCGAAATGTATCCAGCCTTAGTTCCATCAATTGAATATCCAAACCAATGTCTGATGGTTGGATCGATCAGTAAGAAATTTGTGAAAATTCGGGAAACATTTCCCTCTCGCTCATCCCAGCTCCTCTCCCAGCCCTCCAATTCTTTTCCATCCTTTACGGCTCGCCATGATAAATTGGATTGCGGTAATTTTTCTGGATGATTTGAAAAACAGAGCCAAGGGGCATCAAATAGCCTCTTGAAATTTAGCGGGCCAAGATCTAAATCAGCAAAACTGTCTTTGATGCTAAAATTTTGACTTATATTCTGAGCCATAAGATCTGAAATTAGCGGCTCACTTTTGCGAGCGCCTTTTTGTGTTGTAACAATGTTGGGGTAGAAATCAGATACTGTTCATAGGGTCCTATACTTGGTTTTAATTTCTCTGCATCGTAACCCTAAATTGTAAACAGCCCTCTACGGGCGTTATTTTTCAAGAGTCTTACGAATTTAAAATTCCCTGTACAGCTATATTTACAACGTCTTCATGGCTTGACCATGGATAGTCACTAATGGTGATAAAGGCATGGGAAATTCCAATAAGATTACAGAGTAACAGGTCAGTTTTTAATTTTATTTTTTGTTCTTTTTGTTGGGCTTGCAATGCTGCGAAAAGGGCACGGGCTATGAGGCCGAGACCCTCGGCCATTTGTTCATCTTCGACAAAAATACTCACTTCCGGCTGACTTACGCCTTCAGACATAAAGACCATGCGGTAGTGATCTGGGTGGTTCAGCCAATATCCCACATATGACTGGGCGATTGAGTTAAGTCGAAGAATAGGATCATTTTCTTCTTCACTAATCCGCGCGATTTTGGCAAAAACGTCCTTGAAGATTAGCGCCCACAATTGCCTCAATATATGGATCTTACTGTCATAATATTTGTAGATCGTCATGGGAGAAATCCCAACTTCACTTGCAATCCTTCGTATGGATACCGCAAAATAGCCTTCTTTTAAAAACAGGGTTTGCGCTGTATCTGCGATCTTCTTACGCATTTGTACTCTTTGGTCTTCAGTGAGAACGGGTCTTCCTTTTGGGCCTCGTGGTTTTGATTTTAATTCTGATTTTCTCATACTTTTAGTTCACTTCACGAATTCGTGTCAAAAATAGCATTGACCACGCAGATTATTACATTTAATTGTAACGCGTATATTTTATCAAGGAAAAATTTGAATGCACCGATCATCAATAACTTTTCTTACGCTTCGAGTAGTTCTGGCACTCATTGGCATAGCTATCATATTCTTGGGACTGAATGTTGGGCTTGGGGGTATTCGAACCTTAGGCTGGCAGGGACCTCTAGATTTTTTAGCTGTTGTCGATACGTCAGTGTTTAATGCGCAGGATAATCACGTTCGTTTTCTGGGCGGAGTTTGGCTGGGTGTTGGGCTGTTGTTTTTTACGAGCGCTTTTGCATTCTCAAACTTTAAGGCAATTCTGCTGGCACTCTGCATGTTGATTTTTGTTGGCGGGCTGTCGCGCTTTAGCGTAATGGAGGCGTCCGTTATTTTTAGCGCATCGATTGCGCCGTCACTCTTTGCTGAACTAATTTTATTTCCCCTACTTGGCTTGTGGATCGCAAGAACGGCGAGTGCAAAGGCTTAGGTAAAATAGCCTGATGCCTACGCCAAGACTTGTTCAGCCAATTTCACTCTTTTCAACTGTATCTATAAATTTGTTTACAGAATCTAGAGTCGAGATGTTTGTACCTTTACGTGAAAAACATAAAAGTTTTTGTGTTATGTCAGCCCCTCTTTGCGCGCTTAAAGTCGTTAATGGGCTGCATGATTTTGAGCTTTGCAGCGAAATCTCTTTTGCTGATGATGTGGGAACAACTTCAATTGCAGTAATCGTATGCCAAAAAATTACAATTTCTTAATTTCTGTTTGATAAAATTATTGCCAAGCAGGAGAAGAATCAAATTTTTGTAACTTTTTACTAAACACTTTATTGTCGTTTGATTAATCGTATTGAGTTCGGAGTGGATTTGCTAAAAAGAGACGTGGCGCCAATTCTAAAGCCAAACATGAAAAAGGAAAACTACTGGGTAAGTGGCTTCTCTGGTCTTGTATTCACCCTAATATTGATCGTCGGGGGTTTGTTTTATTACGTGCAATCTACCTTGACTGAGGTTGAAGGCGCACTCCCCGTGCCAGTTTTGCGGCACATAGAACTTGTTGATCATTTTTTGATCGATCTTGAGGATGTTATATTTAATCTGGAAAAATCCGATTCAGTGGCACCTGAAAAACGATATCAACTTATTAGTGAATCTTTCGATACTATAAAACGGCTAAAATGGGAAGTTAAAGCAGGTGTTCGGCAGGGTTTGAATGTTCAAGCGGATGCTGAATTTAATCTAAATACGATCATTGATCGTATTGAATATGAAATTGATCACGCGAACCTTTTACTTGTCTCCTCGAAAAATGCTAATTTCTTACCCAAAGTGCTGGAATTTACGAACAGGCTTAATGTGATACGAACGAATGCGCTGTTGTTGCATGATAGGGCAAGTGTTCTTGTCATTTCTAATATGGGATCACAGTTGGAGACGCTTCGTAATTTTCGGGGCGGTTTGTTCATTGTGCTCTCGGTCGTGATCCTTTTGGCACTTGCCTTGATCTACACCTATTACCATAGAGAGAAAGCCCGCTCAGCGCTTGAAGAAAGCGAGTTGAGGCATCGAAGTATCTATGAAAATGCGACAGATGGCATCTTCCAGATTGATCTCAATGGAAAGATTATGGACTGCAATCCAGCTTTGGCAAAGCTACTCGGTTATAATAACAGTGCGGAATTACTTTTGCTTGCTCAAGATGTTGGGGCATCAGTGTATTTTAATGCAAAGATTGCCGACAACCACTTTATGCTTTTGTCCAAAGGGCAGTTCCTAATTGATGAGATCCATCGTTGGAAGCGGAAAGATGGAGCCCATGTCTGGGGTGCTATCAATGCGCATCCAGTTTATGATGATGAAGGGTGGATTTTGTATTATGAGGGCACTTTCACCGATATGAATGCCCGAGTGAAAGCTGAGCTTAGCCTTAAAGAGGCGAAAGAAGCCGCCGAACTTGCCAATCGAGCAAAATCCGAATTTTTGGCAAATATGAGTCACGAACTTCGGACGCCTCTCAATGCCATCATTGGTTTCTCAGAAATCATGCGATCTGAAGCTTTTGGAACTCTTGGGCACTCAAACTATAAAGAATATTCCGACGACATTCATTCTGCCGGTGGGCATTTGTTGCAAGTTATTAATGATGTTTTAGATGTCGCTAAAATTGAAGCCGGTCAGTTGCCGTTGTATGAGAGAAAGATCAGCATTCAGAATATAGTAAGTTCCTGTTTCAGAATGCTTTCTGTCCGCGCGAGTGAAGCAGAAGTGCAACTTGTAAACGAAGTCTCCGTCGATTTAGCCAACTTTTTTGCAGATGAAACACGAATTAAGCAGATCTTTGTAAACTTGCTTTCCAACGCAGTTAAATTCACAAAGCCAGGCGGCAAGATTACTGTGAAAGTCTTTTTGTTGGCAGATCATAGTATGTGCATGAAAATTATTGATACTGGCATTGGCATCGCAGAAAAAGACGTCAACCGTGTCTTGGCTCGTTTCGGGCAAGTTCAAACGACTTACGCGCGAACAAATGAGGGGACTGGTTTGGGTTTGACGCTCGTCCAATTAATTACAGACTTGCATGGTGGTGAGTTTACAATTGAAAGCGTTCTGGAGGTTGGCACCACTTGCACAATTACTTTCCCACCAGAACGAACTCAAATGCTCTTGGAAGCCGTCTAGGCTTATTTTATAAAATCAGATTGTAATAGGGTGGCAGCAACAACAACAATCATTAAAACTGCCAGACCTTGATTGATGCGGCGCAATGTGTTGGTGGACTTAACCAGTCTGTTGACTAGAGACCCTGCATAAACCCACGCCGAATTTAAAACTAATCCCACTGCTGTGAAAATAGTCAGTATGGTTGTTAATTGAATAAAATAGTCCAGTTCGGGATCAATAAATTGGGAAAAAGCTGCGATTAACATGACCCAAGCCTTTGGATTAAGGGGATGGATGATACATCCTGCAAAATACCCGGGCCTTTTATCTGCTGTGCTTATTTTTGGATCTTGAAACGCTATTCGATAAGCAAGGTAAAGGATATAGGCGGCAGATAAGACCAGGAAGGCAAGTCTAAGGGGTGGGAAAAGTACAAAAAGTGTACCAAGCCCCGCTGCCACCCATATTCCCACAAGGAAGAACCCAGAAATCGTGCCCAATAAGAAGGGGGCGGATTTCCGATATCCAAAACCCGCGCCAGCGGCCATTAATGCCATATTGGCAGGGCCTGGCGACCCGACCATTGAGACGGCAAACATGAAAACGAGAAGGATTGTTTCTATCGGCATGGTAACTTCCTTGATACAATTTATTTTGTATCTATATTGTATCCATGCAATGCATGTCAAAAATAACATTGTCCTAGATACAATAAAGGGTGCCTCATGGCTAAATCAGAAGATGTCGTCCATTTTGTAATGGGAAAAATTGGCAACGGTGAATTGAAAGCAGGAGATCGATTGCCGACCCATCGGGACATGGCGTGGGATCAGAAATGTAGCGTCGGGACGGTTACGCGTGCATATGCAGAGCTTGAACGGCGCGGTGTCACTTACGGGCAAGTTGGACGGGGAACATACGTTTTTGGAACGCAGCAGGACAATGAGCACGTTGGGCGAGGGATGTTCCTGCCTATCGATAACGAAGCATTGTCTGAGCCTGGAATATTTGCTGATCTGTCATTGAATAGTTTTCATCATCCCGATTTGGGTGCGTCCTACAAGTCTGCTTTTGAAATGCTGTCAAATCATGGCCCGCAATCTGGGTACCGAAGTTACTTTGACTGCCGAGGCCGGCCCAGTGATCGACATTATGCATCCCAATGGCTGGAGCATTTAATAGGAGAGGTGAACGGAAATAATATTTTGATCACTCAAGGGGCGCAATCTGGCTTGTATTCAGCAATGGCGGCTCTCACCAATACAGGAGACAGTATCGCAACTGAAGCGTATGGGTATCCGGGTATTAAAGCTGCGGCACAGGAATTGGGGTTACGAATATCCGCAATTGAGATGGATGATCTTGGTATGATTCCAGAGGCTTTTGAAGCTGCTGTAAAAAGAGGGAAAATCCGGCTGCTTGTGACCGTGCCGACAAACCACAATCCCACAGGTACGACCGTTCCTATTGAACGGCGGCGGAAGATTATTCGCATTGCACAAGATCATAATGTGTTGATTTTGGAAGATGGTGTTTACGGACCACTACAAGTGAAAGAAGTCCCGACTTACCGCGAGCTTTGCCCTGAAACAGGCTTGTATTTGACGAGCTTTTCGAAAGTTTTTAGCCCGGGACTTCGGGTTGGTTATCTCGTGGCACCAGAGAATTTGATCCCCAGGCTTGTCAGCCGTCTGACAGCTGTTAATTGGATGACATCTCCGATCACGTTGGATATTTCGAATTATTTGCTAGATACAAAAGTTATTCAGAAATATGAGGCGGATCATAAAAAGGAATGTGAAAAGCGGTTTGTGTTTGCCAAGAATTTATTGAAACCGTGGCTTTCTGAAGCTGTCGTTGAATCCGGAGTTTACTTGCCTCACCTTTGGGCCCGGCTTCCAACATCACTTGCAAGTTCAGCAATGATCGAACAAGCGCGCAGTGAGGGCATTGCTCTTATTGGGGGGGACAGGTTTGCCATGAACCGTCAATTAGATGATCATTTTGTCCGCATTTGTTTAATGGCTGTACCTAAATTTGAAGATTTTCAGAGGGCAATTACTATTTTATATCGAATTCTTTCAGGAAAAACTGCTGCAGCCCTGATTAGCTAGGTGCGAAACTTGTAGGTTAGAGTGGGATATTCCTGCAAACAAAACTTGACAGAAAAGCAGGCCGGATAGAGTTTACGGTCATGGAAAAAAAATCTGTAATTATTGACTGCGATCCCGGACAAGATGATGCGATAGCGATCTTGTTGGCATTAGCATCTGGTGAAGAAATCGACCTTCTGGGAATAACGACAGTTGCGGGAAATGTTCCCCTTGTTTTGACTGAAAGTAACGCGCGACGCATTTGTGAGTTGGCTAATCGTACGGATGTGAAAGTATTTGCGGGGGCCAGCCGTCCTCTTATGCGGAAATTAGTTACTGCTGAGTGGATACATGGCAAATCAGGTCTGGACGGGGCTAACCTTCCAGATCCAACCATGCCACAACAAGATCAGCACGCTGTCGATTTCATTATCGATACCTGTCTTGCCGTTGAAGATAATACCATAACGATTTGTCCAATTGGGCCTATGACAAATATTGCGCTGGCGTTCATGAAAGAGCCAGCCATTATTCCTAAAATTGCTCAGATAGTGTGTATGGGGGGGGCCGTTAAGGAATACGGCAATACAACACCAGCTGCAGAATTTAACATATATGAAGACCCGCAAGCAGCCAAAGTTGTTTTGGATGCGGGAATTGATTTTGTCATGATGCCGCTTGATGTGACCCATAAAGCATTGGTCACAAAAGAGAGATTGAAGCGCCTGAAAGACCTGAATTCACCGGTTGGTGATGTGTGTGATGGAATGCTGGACTATTTCAACCGGTTTGACATGACCAAATATGGATTTGAAGGTGGGCCTCTTCATGATCCCTGCGCCATCGCTTATCTTATTGATCCAACCCTATTTTCAGGACGGAAGGTTCATTTGGACATTGAGGTTCTATCTGAATTGACGATGGGGAAAACCGTCGCAGATTGGTGGAACGTAAATGACGAAGAGCCCAATGCATTTGTGTGCAATGATTTGAATGTCGAAGGTTTCTTCGATCTACTAACCGAAAGACTCGGTCGCCTGAAATAGAGGCGACTGAATTTCTTTATTTAGTTGGTTTTTGGTCTGCTGGGGCGGGTTAGTATAAATATCGCCCCAATAGACATAAGCGATAGCATTCCGATTAAGCCGTACCACGGAATATTCGTAAAAAAGCTAACTATTATGGCGCTGAGCGACATCGTACTAAGTGCGATTATTTTTGCACGTAATGGAATAACACCATGGTCCGTCCATTCCTGCAGCGGCGGGCCAAATAAGCGGTGGTTATATAACCAGTCATGAAATCGGTCTGATGACTGTGAAAATGCCCAGAGCGAGATAAGCAAAAACGGGGTGGTCGGAAGAACCGGCAAAACGATGCCGAGTACAGCCACTCCGACAAAGAACCAGCCAATAATAAACAGAAATAATTTTCTGGTATGATTCTTCATGTGTCCAAGCAATTTCCGGGGAGAATAACTATTGATGCTATTGATTAATCTATCCCTTTGCGACCCGTTGATCAATTTATCTTCTCAAACAAAGGTATTTTTTGGTGTGCATGATTTTTTGTATACTCGAATTAGAAACGAATACGGAATCTTGAAGAGATATTTTGAATTAAATTAATTGCTCTAAAACTGCCAAAAATCGAGTTGTATATTATTGCATTAATGTAGTGTTTATGTTTTATTTTCAATGAGTTATGTATGGTTTTAGGTTAAGTGAAAACTATTTATTTGATCAATCTAATAAGGCTGTATGGAGTCGGAGGATGAATCTTTTTGGTTGAATTATTCGAAAAATGAAAATTATACTGAACGTAGCTTGGATCACAAGAACAGGGAAAATTTTATATTTTGATGCTCATTAACGCTACGGGGATAATTTAACAGGTAAGAACCAACCTCAAGCGCTGAGCAGTCGAAATAATAAAAAAGAGAGACCAAGCGGAAATATTGGAAAACTAATTCCTTAAGGGAGGAAGAAATGAAAGTTAAATCCATCATTCTAGCGAGTGCTGCTTTCGCTACATTGTCAGTCTTCTCTGCGCAAGCAGCAGAGACAATCAAGATCGCATTTGTTGATCCACTATCAGGGCCGTTCGCGTCCACTGGTTCAAGTGGCCTTCAGCAGTTTCGCTATGCAGTAGATGAGCTAGTGAACAAAAAAGGTGGCGTTCTTGTGGCAGAATGTTTGAAATTGTCGCTTATGACAATAAAATGAGCCCAAAAGAAAGTCTCATTCAGTTTAAACGTGCCATTGGTGAAGGTGTTCACTTTATCGCACAAGGAAACAGCTCTGGCGTTGCCAATGCGCTGACTGATGCAATTAAAAAGCATAATAAACGGAATCCAGACAATCGTGCTTTGTTCCTAAATTATTCTGCTGTTGATCCAGTTCTCACAAACGCAAAATGTAATTTCTGGCACTTCCGTTTTGATGCGAATGCTGACATTAAAATGAATGCGCTTACTGATGTGATCAAATCTAATCAGAACATCAAGAAAATTTACTTGATTGGTCAGGATTACTCTTTTGGTAAAGCTGTTGCGGCTGCTGCGGTAAAATATCTTGGTGAAAAACGTCCAGATATTGATATCGTAGGCAATGAGCTTCACCCAATTGGAAAAGTGAAAGACTTCACACCATATGCCACAAAAATTCGTGCCTCCGGTGCGGATGCGGTTATCACTGGTAACTGGGGTGCAGACATGGTTGGCCTTGGTAAAGCCATCGGTGATACTGGTTTGGAAATTCCGATTTACACTTACTATGCGGCCAACGACGGCATTACTAAAACCATTGGTGCTGGCGGCAAGAATAAAATCCGCTTAGTGCATGAAGGTCCATTGAACCCACCACGGACAGAAGCCTATAAAGCTTACCACATGGGCTTTAAAGCTAAAAATCCAGATAAAGATATCTCACAGTTCCGTATTGTGAATACAATTCAAATGCTTGCTAAAGCGATTGAAAAAGCGGGAAGTGTCAAGCCAATTGATGTTGCTTTTGCTTTAGAAGGTATGGAGTTTGAATCTTTGCATGGTGAGAAACTCATGATGCGCGCAAAAGATCATCAGATGCTTCAACCAATTCATATCTCTGTTCACACTGACGAAAATATTACTTTTGACTCAGACAATTCAGGATATGGACTTCTTGTTGAAAAATCAGTGTCAGCTGCTGACGCTGCATTGCCAACAACATGTAACATGAAGCGTCCAAGCAAAACTTAAGATCGTTTTGGGTGCGACTGAGCCGTCTGATTTATCGGACGGCTCAAATTAACAAGCAGGCGGCAGACCTGTTCCCTCCACTAATCGTGTAAAAGAGATTCAACCTATGTTTGAATTGATATTTTTCTCCTTGCTTAATGGCATCGTGACGGGTCTTCTACTCTTCATGTTGGCAAGCGGGTTGACGCTCATCTTCTCTATGATGGGTGTTTTGAATTTTGCTCATGCAAGTTTTTATATGCTGGGCGCCTATTTAGCCTATACAATCAGCCTTTATCTGGGATTTTGGGTTGGTTTGATTGTTGCCCCGGTCATTGTCGGCCTTTTGGGGGCTATTGTTGAACGATACGGCCTTCGCCATGTGCATCGATGGGGCCATGTTGCCGAGCTGATTTTTACCTTCGGGCTCGCATTTTTGATTGAAGAAGTTGTTCAGTTCATTTGGGGTAAGGAAACGAAAGCCTACCAAGAACCAGAAATCCTTCAATTTCCTCTCTTCACAGTCTTTGGGCAAAATTTCCCGGCTTACAAAGCCTTCATGATCTTCATCTCCTTGGGGATTTTCATTGCCCTGCTCCTGATCCTGACTAGAACCCGGATTGGATTGATAATCCAAGCTGCAATCAGTCACCCAAATATGACTGCAAAGCTTGGGCATAACGTTCCTCTCGTATTTATGGGCGTGTTCGGTGTGGGCTGTGCTCTTGCAGGTCTTGCAGGTGTGATCGCTGGACCGGCACTTGGGACTTTCCCGGGTATGGCAGTTGTCCTCGGCAGCATCGTCTTTGTTATTGT
>JAESSA010000021.1 GCA_016764355.1 Sneathiella sp.
TGTCAAAATTGAAGGAGAGTTGTGCCCTGTTTGCCGTTATCGGCTTGAACATGAATTTGAAGGTCGTTACGAAAATTTCCCAGTTGCAACAACGACTTTCTCCCGTATGCATCGACGCGGTATTGCTGTCGTGCCTCCGGTGGACCCAAATAATCAAGATACATCTGTTCTTATCGGTTCTGAGGATATTTCAAAACTGGATCAATATTCAGAAGGAGACCCAAGGGTACTTGATCTCAATGGAGCCTTTAACGCAGGTAATAGAGGGATTATCGAATTTATCGAAGTCTTTAAAAATGAAACTGAATATCTGCATTCAATCATTACAGCCACGCAGGAAAAATTTGTTCCGGCCCCAGGACGTCATGGCACCATATATATGGACGGCATCATATTGGCCCATTCCAATGAGACCGAATGGCGGCGATTTAAAGCGGACCATACCAATGAAGCGATCCTTGATCGGATTGTAACGGTTAAAGTTCCTTATAATTTGCGATTGACTGAAGAGGTTTTAATCTACGAGAAGATGCTCGGTCGGTCTGGTTTTAAATCTCATATCGCCCCGCACACATTGGAAGTTGCAGCAATGTTTGCTGTGATGAGCCGCCTGGAAAAGACGCCTAAATGCGACTTAATCACCAAAATGCGTCTCTATAACGGTGAAGATGTTCTCGAAAAAGGACGTACTAAGAAGATCGATATTCACGAGCTTCAGGAAGATGCCAAATTTGAGGGAATGAGCGGTATATCTCCAAGATTTATCATGAAGGCCATTGATACGGCTTTGACCGATAGTGAAGAAGGGATCACTCCGATCCAGATCCGCGATGTGATGATCCGTAAAGTGAAGGAAATGGATTTCGCGGACGATGTTCGCAAACATTATTTGGAATTATTGCAAGACACCATACACAAGGCTTATCTTGAGATTTTGGAAAAAGAAATCACAAAAGCGTTCGTATATGCCTATGAAGAACAGGCAGAAACCCTCTTCCAAAACTATTTGGATCATGCGGAAGCTTATGTGAACAAAACGGCAGTGAAGGACAATAATTCCCGCGAAGAGATGCAACCTGACGAAAATTTCCTTAAAAATATTGAAGAACAAATTGCCATAATTGGCTCCTCTGTCGATGGTTTTCGTCAAGAAGTGATCTCATACTTATGGGCTGTCGGGAGACGCGGTAAAAAGGTTAATTACAGTAGCTATGAGCCTTTGAAAGAAGCCATTGAAAAGAAATTGATGGAATCTGTTCGAGACATTAGCCGTATTATTACCAAAGCCCGAACTCGAGATGAAGATCAGCAAGAGAAGTTTGGAGCACTTGTTCAAAACATGTTGGATCGAGGATATAACGAATATTCAGCCGATATCGTTTTGAAATATGCGTCCAACCACCTTTGGAAAGATTAAGGAGCGGGAAATGGGTGCAGTATTTCGTCCCTATTCCCCGTCCGACAGTCTTCAATCTGATCGTAGTTCAGGGGACCGGCAGCGGCATCGTGAAAAATTAAGGAGGGCACTAAAAGAAAATATTGCCGACGTAATCTCCGAACAATCTATCATTGGGCGGGGTGCCGATAGCATTGTGAAAGTGCCAATCCGGGGGATCAGGGAATTCCGGTTTGTTTTCGGACAAAATACGCCAAAAGTGGCGCAAGGGGATGGTAACAGTGAACCCGGTCAGAAAGTCGGTAAAGTTAAACAAGATAGCCAAGCAGGGGACGGTGAAGCTGGAAATATGCCGGGCGAAGACTATTACGAGACTGAAGTTTCCTTAGAAGAACTTGTGGAAATTATGTTCGAAGATTTGGAACTCCCTGATTTGGAGAGTAAACCACTTCGGTCAATCGAGGCCGAATATACTCATAAAAGAAGCGGTACCAAACGGGTTGGTGTTCGGGCTCATCTTGATCGAAAAAAGACCGTTAAGAACCGAATAAAACGTAAATTTGCTAAAGAAAAGTACGAGAAGAATTCCGCTGAAGATGATGGGATTCCGCTTGAGGAAGAGATCGTTCGGAAACGCTTCCCCTTCGAGAAGCGGGATTTTAGATATCACCGACATAAACCGGATATAAGGTATGAATCCAATGCTGTTGTGATTTGTATTATGGATACGTCTGGTTCCATGAATGTGATGAAAAAATATCTGGCACGGTGTTTCTTTTTCTTGCTCTATCAGTTTGTTCGACTGAAGTATCAACAAACAGAATTGGTATTTATCGCCCACGATACACTGGCGAAAGAGGTTAGCGAGGATGACTTCTTTCATCGTGGCGAATCCGGGGGCACCATGATTTCATCAGGGTATCAGAAGGCTCTTGATATAATACATGATCGGTTTGATCCAACTCTTTGGAATATATATGCTTTTCATTGTTCGGATGGTGACAATTTTCAAGAAGATATTCCAAAGACACTTGCTTTAGCCAAAGAACTTTGCGGCGCTTGTAACCTGTTTGGGTATGGGGAGATTAAGCCTACTGGGGGCGTTTCCTGGGGGACACCAATGCTTAAGCATTTTGATGATATTTCTGAGAAAAATTTTACGACGCTGGGGATATCTTCCAAGTCAGATGTTTGGCCGAAATTTAAAGCATTTCTGTCACGGGATCGGCAAAAATCTGACAGTTCAATCGATGTATTTGATCCAACCAGTTAATGGAGAACTTAAATGGGTCGGAGTTATGACGTAAAAGATTTGCAAATGTGGGAAGCCCGAATTTTTGAAAAAGTTCAGGAATTTGGCCTTAATTGTTTCCCACAAGAGTTCGAGCTCTGTGATCATGTGCAAATGCTAAGCATGATGACTTATCATGGTATGCCTTCTCATTATCCTCACTGGTCGTTTGGTAAGTCATTTGAACGAACCAAGACTTTTTATGATCACGGGATTCAGGGTATACCCTATGAAATGGTCATTAACAGTAATCCAAGTATTGCCGGGTTAATGCGGGACAATTCCCTTTGTTTGCAAATTCTGACAATGGCCCATGTCTATGGTCACAATGATTTCTTCAAAAACAATTTTACCTTCCGCCATACTGAGGCTGATCTTGTCGTTGCACGATTTAAATCACATGCGGATCGTATCCGCGGATATGTCGAAGATCCTTCCATCGGCCAAGATGCGGTTGAGCGAATTTTGGACGCTGCTCACGCACTTTCATTTCAATGCCACCGAAACCAAGCTATCAAGCGGCTGGATAGATCAGAGCAGATAGATCGTGCCATCGCCAAAAGTGAGGAAGAGGAAAAGCAGAGAAAAATTACGGCAACAAAAATAAAAGAAGAAGGGCCTGATTTATACAAGATCCCACTTGAGCCAGATGCCAATATTTTATTGTTCATTCGAGACCATAATGCGCGGCTTGCAGAATGGGAAAAGGACATTTTGACTATCGTTCATGAAGAGGCCCTATATTTTCAGCCGCAAATGGAAACTAAGATCATTAACGAGGGTTGGGCATGTTATTGGCACAGGGAGATCATGAATAGTCTTGATCTGCCAACAGATATTCATATGGAGTTTATTGTTAGGCATAATCAGGTTGTTCGGCCCATACCAGGTGACCTCAATCCTTATAATATTGGGTTAGCGCTTTGGGATCGCATTGAAGAGCTAGAGATTGGGCGGGTGCGGGACCACAATGAAGATAAACAACAGCTGGATACAAGAGAGGCTTTGTTCGAAATTCGTGAAGTGGATAGAGATAGTTCCTTCATTCGGCGTTTCATGGATCGCGAGGTTATGGAAAAACTGGATTTATTTGAGGCAACGCCCGAGCATCAGGATTGGGTTATCTCGAAAATATCTGACGATGAGAATTGGAAGTTTATAAGGAACTTGTTAGCGACCTCTGTTGGTTTATCTTCAATTCCGGTTATTGAAATAACAGACTGTAACGCTCATGGTAGTCAAACCTTGCAAATGAGGCATGAATTTGATGGTCGGGAGTTGGAGGCAAATTATGCTGAAAAAACTCTGGAGCATATCTATACACTTTGGGGTCGGAAAGTCGTTTTGGAAACAATGATGAACAATAACAAAACACGATACAGTTTCGATAATAGCGGGCTATCAATAACGGCTGATCTTATCGACAGCATGTATCCAGCCTTTGATTATCCATAATATTCTAGAAAATTGAATTTCACATTTTTAACTGCACCCTCATGCGCTATTTAAGTGCCCTTGTGCCGTGGCGTGCTTTGCCTAGCGAGTGTCGTCGTCCCGACAGTCCTCCCCGTCTTGTTCCCCTATGATTTTCCTGCGTGGGGTAGCCACGGCGGCTAGTTCCAGTCTATAACGCAAGCGATTTTATCTGCCCGGTTGGCAGTACTCAAGGACGACAATTATGACCGAATATCCGGAACTCCCTTTATACATTAACGGTGAGTATGTATCTGCCCAGTCAGGTGAACTTTTCGATAAATGTAATCCGGCTACGGGGAAAATTTTCTGTCGGGTTCATAAAGCCGGTGAGCAGGATGTTAATCTTGCTGTGTCAGCAGCCCAAGCAGCCTTCGAAGGGTGGGCCGCTATGCCGGGGATTGAACGGGGACGCGTTTTGTTGCGTGCTGCCAATATCATGAGAGAGCGCCGGGATGAACTGGCCGCAATTGAAGTTCGGGATACAGGAAAACCAATTTCCGAAACGCCCTATGCTGATGTGGATAGCGCGATCGATGCATTGGAATATTTTGGTGGTTTGGCCGCAGATATTAAAGGGGAGCATCTGGATTTAGGGGATGGTGCCTTCGCTTATACTATTCGTGAGCCACTTGGCGTTTGCGCGGGGATTGGTGCTTGGAATTATCCTTTGCAAATTGCAACATGGAAATCAGCACCAGCACTTGCCGCGGGCAATGCCATGATTTTCAAACCCTCTGAACAGACACCAAGCAACGCGCTGGAACTTGCTGAAATCTATAAAGAAGCTGGTTTGCATGATGGTATCTTTAATGTCATCCACGGCATGGGAGAGACGGGCCATTTGTTAGCAAAACACCCGGGAATCGCCAAGATATCCTTTACAGGTTCAGTGCCAACGGGAAAAAATGTTCTTAAAGACGCAGCAACAAGTGTGAAGCATGTGACAATGGAACTTGGTGGGAAATCCCCTTTAATTGTGTTTAGTGATGCGCAAATTTATAATGCTGTGTCCGCTGCTATGAATGCCAATTTTTATAGCCAAGGCGAAGTCTGCTCTAACGGAACACGTGTCTTCGTCCATGAAGATCTTCATGATGAATTTATCAACTTGTTGAAAGTCAGAACCGAAGCCATGGTGATCGGTGATCCAATGGAGTCGACAACGCAAGTTGGCGCAATGATCAACACAGCTCATATGGAAAAAGTTCAAGAGTATATTCGATTGGGCATTGAGGAAGGGGCTTATCTTGTCACAGGCGGCGAGAAAATTGATGTTCCGGGGTTTGACGGCGGAAACTACTTATCTCCAGCCATTTTCTCTAATTGTCAGGATGATATGCGTATTTGCCGGGAAGAGATTTTTGGCCCTGTCATGTCAGTATTAAGTTTTAAAGATGAAGATGAGGTCATTGCCCGGGCAAATGATACTGATTTTGGTTTGGCCGCTGGTGTCTTTACGCAGAATTTGTCGATGGCCCATCGCGTTGTACGGAAATTAAAAGCGGGCAGTTGTTGGATTAACAATTATAATCTAACACCTGCTGGTGTTCCGTTCGGTGGATCCAAGCAATCTGGGATCGGGCGTGAGAACTGCGCTGCGACCCTGGATCATTTTACTGAACTGAAAAGCGTGTATGTGGAACTTGGTGACGTAGAATGTGACTATTGACGTTAAATTGAAGTCTCCTGCATAGAAGCTATGCAGGAGTGTCAATTGACAGGTTGTTGAAAAACTTGTCTCTTTTCGGTCCAAAATAAAAAAGAATAAACCCGAAAGAGACGTTTTATGGAAGTCTGGATCCCGATCACAATCTGTGCTGCTTTCTTTCAGAATGTAAGAACAGCGCTGCAGAAATATTTGAAGGGCCGCTTGAGTACAGGCGGGGCAACATACGTTCGCTTTCTCTATGGCCTTCCGTTTGTCTTTCTCTATGTGTTCGGCCTGAATCAGTTTGGTGGCTTTTCCATACCTGCTCTAAATACGGAATTTGCAACTTATGTAGTCGTGGGAGGGTTAGCTCAAATCCTGGCGACTGCATTGCTCATCCTTTTGTTTAGTCTCCGGAATTTTGCGATAGGGACCACTTATTCGAAAACAGAAACAGTCCAAGCTGCGATTTTTGGTATGGTTTTACTGGGAGATAGTCTCAGCACATCCGCAATTTTGGCAATAGCCATTAGTTTAACAGGAATAATGTTCATCTCTGCCTCTGGCGGAAGAATAAATGTGAAAGACATTTTGTTAGGGTGGACTGGGAAATCTGCTCTCTACGGGTTGTTGTCTGGCGGATTGTTTGGTGTGTCAGCGGTGGCATACAGGGCGGCGGCTTTATCCTTAGGCGGGGAAGGTGTTGTTATGCAAGCCGCCGTTGCGCTGATTTGTGTGATTTCTTTTCAAACTCTGATTATGACAGTTTATTTGAATATTTTCGAGCCGCGCCAATTACTTGCTGTTCTGAAATCCTGGAAAGTGGCTGTCTGGGTTGGGGTCACTAGCATGTTAGGCTCCGTCGGTTGGTTTACGGCCATGGCAATGCAAAATGCTTCTTATGTTAGGGCAGTCGGACAAATCGAATTGGTGTTTACATTTTTGATTTCATATTTCTATTTTAAAGAAAAAACCAACAAAATTGAAGCTGCGGGGATATCCCTTGTAATGGCCGGAATTTTTGTGCTGATACTTCTTTAGAAACATAAGTTTTCTGCGGTTTAGGTGGGAGTAATGTTTGAGTATACTATGAATGAAAAGCGGAATTTTCTTTACTCAATTTTGTAACCCTATACAGTGCCGATAAATGTTTATATCAAACAAGTATTGGAGAGGCTGTTGGCTAAAAAAGTAACACCGATTGAAATGATCGAGAAACTGATCAGTTTTGATACTGTTTCAAGAAACTCTAACCTCGATTTGATTGATTATGTTGCTGACTATTTAGCTGAATACGGCGTTAAATCCCAAAAGATCTTCAATGATGATGGTACTAAGGCCAATTTGTTCGCAACAGTTGGCCCTGATATTGACGGTGGAGTAGTTTTATCCGGTCATACGGACGTGGTGCCTGTCGATGGTCAACCATGGGACACCGATCCGTTTACAGTTGTTGAAAAAGACGGGAAGCTTTTTGGGCGCGGTACGTCTGATATGAAAAGTTTTTATGCAATCGCTCTGGCACTTGTCCCTGAAATGATTGCAAAAGATATTAAAAAACCCATTCATTTTGCACTTTCCTATGATGAGGAGATTGGCTGCCTTGGTTCTCCGCGTATGATTGAGGAAATGGTGACAAAAGGGTTGAAGCCTCGTGCTGTTATTGTCGGGGAACCTACGATGATGGATATTGTTACTGCTCATAAAGGAATTATGGGGCTCCGGACTAAAGTCACTGGTCGTGAAGCACATTCCAGCTTAGTGGAAGATGGTGTCAGTGCTGTTATGACAGCAACGCGACTAGTAAATTTCATTGCTGATATGATGGCCGAAAATAGGGCTAAAGCAGATCCAATTAATGCTTATGCACCATCGCCTGGTTACACCACACTTCATGTGGGTGTTATAAAAGGTGGTACTGCAATGAATATCATTTCCAGAGAATGCGAATTTTTATGGGATATTCGGTACATATCTGAAGATGATCCGCAAGCTTTTGTCGATCGGTTCAATCATTATTGCGAGACTGAAATTCTACCTGCAATGCGAGAAATCGCGCCGGAATGCAATATCGAGACAGAAGTTGTTTCTGCAACATCCGCACTTGGGCCTGAGATAAATGGCGAGGCGGAGATGTTGTGTAAAGTGTTGACCGGTAAGAATGATACTTTGTCTGTCTCTTATGCGGCAGAAGCTGGGCAATTTCAAGACGCAGGGTTTTCAACTGTTATCTGTGGTCCAGGATCTATTGGTATTGCTCATCAACCAAATGAATATATTGAGTTGGAACAAGTGCAATTATCAGAGACATTCATTCGGAAGTTGATTGTGGAATTGGCGAAATAAGCGTTGTGACTGTATGCATAGACAGGCTTAATTCTATCGTTTAATGTCACGCCTACTAATGCCCCAATCCGGGAGAGGTTGGGAGTAAGCGGTAATCTTTTAGATGGGATTACCAAAATTTACTAAGTTATTAAGGTACATAGGGAGAAATCAATGAAATTGCGTCATGGCTTAATGGCTGCCGCTGCCGCCGCTGCAATCGCAGTTGCCGCACCTGCTGTAAAAGCAGAAACATTTAAATATGCGTTCCAGGGGAACTTGAGCTCTCTTGATCCGCATTCATTAAACGAAACATTTCTTCTTGTTTCTTTGGGCAATATTTATGAAGGTTTGTCCATCTATGATGACAACTTGGGTATTCAGCCTGGGCTTGCAGAATCCTGGGAAACAATTGAACCTACAAAATGGAAATTTAACCTTCGTAAAGGTGTTAAATTCCACAATGGTAATGATTTTACTGCGGCCGATGTGGTTTTCTCATGGCAGCGTGCTTTAAGTGAAGGATCCGACCAAAAGGTTCGGGCTTCTAAGATTAAAGCGATTGAAGTTATCGATGATCACACAATTATCATCGAAACCCCTGCGCCTAATCCAATTCTGACCAGTGACCTCGTCTTTATCTATATGATGGACAAAGAATGGTCAGAGAAGAATAATACGACAAGTGCAACAAGTGCATCTGCCGATAATACAGGTAACTATGCCAATCTTCATTCGAACGGCACAGGTCCCTTTAAAGTTATCGACCACAAAGCGGACGTGAAAACGACATTTGATCGGAATACTGCTTATTGGAGCAAAATCAAATCAAACGTGACCAAAGTTGAATTCACACCAATTAAAGAAGCTGCTACGCGCGTTGCTGCTTTGATTTCCGGTGAGCTTGATCTTGTATACCCAATTCCAGTTCAGGATTGGAAACGTTTGGATGCTGCTGAAGGCGTTAAAGCCCTTGCAGGTCCAGAAGCACGGACAATTTTCCTTGGTATGGACCAGTCCCGTGATGAGCTTCTATATTCAAACATTAAAGGCAAAAACCCTTTCAAGGATATTCGTGTTCGTCAGGCTTTTGCTCATGCGTTGAACCTTGAAGCAATCAAGAAAAAAGTTATGCGTGGTGCGGCAACACCAACTGGTTTGATGGTTGCTCCACAAATCAATGGTTTTGTGGAAGAGTTGAATACTCCTTACGCATATGATCCTGCTAAATCGAGAGCACTTCTTACTGAAGCAGGATATCCAGATGGCTTTGAAGTCACTATGGATTGCCCAAATAACCGTTATGTAAATGACGAAAAAATCTGTCAGGCAGCAGTCTCAATGCTTGCGAAAGTTGGCGTGAAGGTTGACCTTCTTGCTCAACCAAAATCCAAGTATTTCGGTAAAGTACTTTCAAGTGGCGGATTCGACACAAGTTTCTACCTCCTTGGTTGGACACCTGGCACAATGGACAGTGAGAATGTTCTTTCATCCTTGCTTTCTTGCCAGAACAAAGAAACCAAAACAGGTCTCTTTAACCTTGGTAACTACTGTAATCCTAGAGTTGACGAGCTAACGAAGAAAGTTGGTTCTGAAACTGATCAGGCAAAACGGAATGCTATGATCAAGGAAATTTTCCAGATCGTTAAAGACGAGTATGGTTACCTTCCTCTTCATCAGCAGCCTCTTTCATGGGGTGTTAGCGACCGTGTAACGGTAAGCCAGCGTGCTGACAACGGATTGGATTTCCGTTATGTAGTCGTCAACAAATAAGACGATAAATTTAGGGCCTACACTTGTTGTAGGCCCTTTTTCTTTTATTTAATTTAAAAAAAATATTTGGCATGGTTTCATTTTTATTTAAGCGATTAATGCAGTCGGTGATCGTGATGTTCACGGTTGGACTGATAGCGTTTTCAATGTTTCGTTTTGTTGGCGACCCCATCAACAACATGGTTGGACAGGATACGTCAGAGCAGGAGAGAATTGAGCTTCGGGAAAGATTAGGGTTAAACGATCCTTTCCTCGTTCAATTTGGCCGTTTTTCTCTCAATGCTGTTCAAGGGGATTTTGGTTTATCCTATAAATATCGGGTGCCGGTCAGTGAAATGATCGCGGAACGAATGCCCGCTACTTTGGAACTCGCCTTTGTCGCGGCTATTCTGTCTTTGGCGATAGGCATACCCTTGGGGGTTTATACGGCTCTAAAACGCCACAGTTTCCTGTCTAAACTGATTATGACAACATCGTTGATAGGTGTGTCGCTGCCAACTTTTTTGACCGGTATTATGCTTATCTTGTTCTTTGGTGTTGTCTTGCGCTGGCTACCGACATTTGGTCGCGGAGATGTTATCGAATTGGGCTCTTGGAGCACTGGATTCTTGACAGCCTCAGGTTTGAAGTCACTTATTTTACCTTCTATTACACTCGCATTGTTTCAGCTGACGTTGATTATGCGCCTTGTTCGGGCTGAAATGCTGGAAGTGTTACGGACTGACTTCGTAAAATTTGCCAAGGCGAGAGGACTTCCAAATCGTCTGGTCAATTTCAAACATGCTTTAAAAAACACGCTGGTGCCGGTGATTACCATCACGGGGCTGCAGCTGGGCTCTCTAATTGCCTTTGCAATTATTACAGAAAGCGTCTTTCAGTGGCCGGGAATGGGACTTCTCTTTATTCAGGCAATTGCTGACGTCGATATTCCTATTATGGCAGCCTACTTGGTGCTCATTGCCTTCTTCTTTGTCATGATCAACATGATCGTTGATATTCTTTACTACGCCGTTGATCCAAGACTTCGGGCTGATAACGAGTAAGTTATATGGAAAATACAGTAGAAAAATCCCGCATGGCGCGGATTTTAGATAGTGACATCTGGCATAGCTTTGCGCGTAGCCCTGTTGCTATCATTTCATCAATCGTTACGCTGGTTATAATTTTTGGTGCTTTATTCGCGCCCTTTATCGCACCGAACGATCCTTTCGATCTGGTTGCCATCGATTTAATGGATGCCAGTTTGCCCCCAGCTTGGCTGGAAGAAGGAGATTCCCGGTTTTTTCTGGGTACAGATGATCAAGGTCGCGGCATTCTTTCAACCATTATGTATGGCGCTAGAATTTCACTTTTTGTAGGTTTTGCATCGGTCATTTTTTCAATGATTGTTGGTATCAGCTTGGGCCTTATTAGTGGTTATGTCGGAGGGCGTACTGATGCTATCATCATGCGAATCGCTGATATTCAGTTGTCCTTTCCAGCGATTTTGATTGCCCTATTACTTGATGGTGTTGCTCGTGGCCTCGTCCCTAAAGAGATGCATAATGATGTGACCATTTATGTTCTTGTCTTTGCTATTGGTATCTCTGGTTGGGTTCAATATGCAAGAACTGTTCGGGGCTCTACACTTGTTGAGAAAAACAAGGAATATGTACAAGCAGCCCGAATTATTGGTATCCGCCCTGGTACTATATTAAGGCGCCATATTTTGCCAAACGTAATGGGCCCTGTAATGGTCATTGCAACTATCCATTTGGCAATTGCAATCATAACAGAAGCTACATTGTCGTTTTTGGGTGTGGGCGTGCCGCCAACAACCCCATCCCTTGGAACACTTATCCGTATCGGTAATGAATATTTGTTCTCTGGTGAATGGTGGATTACGATTTTCCCGGGAGCTGCCTTGGTCATTCTTGTGCTTGCGGTGAATTTGCTGGGTGACTGGCTTCGTGATGCACTTAATCCAAAATTGCGCTAAGGGGATGGAAATGGAACTTTTAGATATAAAAAACCTTCAGATTGAATTCCCAAGCCGTAGAGGAACAGTGGTCGCCGTTAAAGGTGTGAACCTGACGGTTCGACCTGGTGAGGTTCTCGGCGTTGTGGGTGAATCTGGTGCAGGTAAGTCCACTATCGGAAATGCGGTCATTGGCCTTCTTGATCCACCTGGAGAAATGTCAGGCGGTGAAGTTTTTCTAAAAGGGGAGAAAATAAATGACTTATCCTCTGAAGAGAAACGTAAAATTCGAGGCCGCCGTATTGGGATGATATTCCAGGATCCGTTGACGTCTTTGGATCCGTTGCAAACGATTGAGCAGCAGTTAGTGGAGACAATCGAGCTTCATTTGAGACTTGGAAAAAAGAAGTCACAAGAGCGGGCTGTTGATTTACTCCGCCAAGTTGGTATTGATGATCCGGAAATTCGGATTAAAAATTATCCCCATCAATTCTCGGGTGGTATGCGCCAACGTGTGGTTATTGCACTGGCACTTTGCGCTGAACCAGAAGTGATTATTGCGGACGAGCCAACAACAGCCCTTGATGTTTCAATTCAAGCCCAAATTTTGGAATTGATGCGCAAGCTCTGCCGTGAAAAGCAAGTTGGCATGTTGATCATTACTCATGACATGGGCGTGATTGCTGATATTACGGATCGCGTTGCCGTGATGTATCAGGGTAATTTGGTGGAAGAAGGAACCACTCAGAAAATTTTGGGCGATCCCGATCATCCTTATACAAAAAGCTTGATCAGTGCTGTACCAAGAGCCGATGTGCGCCTGAGACGCTTCCCTATGGTTGATTATATTGAGAAAGAAGAAGATCGTAAGGTGCTTCTGGACATCTCTACCCATTGGCTTGGACAAGGGCGTGATTTTGGCAAAATTGAAGGTCCTTTAATCTCGGTTAAAGATCTTGTGATGACTTTTGTCACTAAGCAAGCTTTTCTGAAGAAAAATCGACAATCTTTCAATGCTGTTGACAGCGTTTCATTCGATATCAAGCAAGGAGAGGTTTTTGGTATCGTCGGTGAAAGCGGCAGTGGTAAATCGACTATCGCGCGGTTGATTGCGGGGCTTTATAAACCGGCTTCGGGGTCCGTCTTTTTTGGAGAGACTGATTTGACAAAAGTTGGTTCCGAAAGAGAAATGGATGTTTTCCGTAAACAGATGCAAATGATTTTCCAGGACCCATTTTCTTCCTTAAACGGTCGCATGCGGGTTATGGATATTGTGGCTGAGCCCATTCGTTTTCATAAGCTTGCCTCTTCCAATAGGGAAGTGGAGACAATTGTTACGGATCTTTTGGAACATGTTGGGCTTGGACGCCAAGCTGCGGTTCGTTTCCCTCATGAATTTTCAGGTGGTCAAAGACAACGGATTTCTATCGCACGGGCCTTGGCAACCCGTCCAAGATTCCTTATTTGCGATGAGCCAACTTCTGCATTGGATGTGTCAATTCAGGCGCAAATATTGAACTTACTCAAGGACCTTCAAGAGGAACTCGGCCTTACCATGCTGTTTATCAGCCATGATTTACCGGTTATTCGTCAAATGTGTGACCGGGTTGGGGTCATGAAAAAGGGTAAACTGGTGGAAGTCGCAGAGACGGAAGCTTTGTTTACGGACCCTCAAGCGTCTTATACGCAGGAGCTTCTTTCTTTGATGCCAAAGCTGGATTTTCTTTCCCATGAAGGGCTTGATGTTGAGGCTTCCTAAATCTTAAAGAAGATGAGAGAAAACGTAAAAAGGGGCTTCGGCCCCTTTTTTTTGTCCCAATTTTGTTTCTCGGGGTAAAGTCTACGCTTGCTGTTAAGCTTCCGATAATCCTTTTAAAGCCTTCAATGTCACAGATGTTCCTCTGTCCCAAATCATTTGCTTCCAGTCGTCCGCATCACAATAAAAGGCGTTCCGCACGTCCTTCTTGATTTGTTGTCCAAGTTCGCTTTTTACATCACCATGAATATATAACCAGTTATCTGCACGGAGAGATTGCAATACGTCGCGAAGGGGAACGGTCCCATATTCAATGGCAACGCATGTATGGGTGGCTTTAGGAGCCATCTCGCAAATGCCACCGTCTATTGTACCTTCAACAACGGCAGAGGAGGATGTTCCCGCAGCGGGGGAAGTAACTTCGCCGTCATACCATTCCATGGCTCTGGGAATGCCGGCATCATTACCTACATAAATTAACTCGCCATAGCCATAGGGGCCAAGGCCTGTATGAATATCCAATGTCGCAAGGTTAAGTGTCTCAGACGCATGTTCTTTGATAACTTTTCTTAAAGTAAGATTGGTCCAGGAAGCCTCAATACCCCCGTAGAATATGCCATCGTTCTTAATATGCTGGCCTCTGGTTACAGCCGCTTGATAAGTGGGCATCCCTCTCTCATTGATATAGTTTTCAATAGCTTTGTCTGCCTCAGCATGGGCTGGGCCATTCCAATCCTTTGGGACGATCCAGTCATGGACCTCTCGGTATGCAGGATTATCCGGCAGTTCTTTTGAGAAGTCTCGGAAGTTTCTATTAAGATCAATATTGTCTTCGTTGACCCGACGAATATGAGAGAAACCATAGGGGTTAATGGCGTGGATCAATAAAATAGCTGTATCATTGGGTAAATCGATAAAGAAATTTTCCCGAAGCATTCCAACTTGTAATCCTGAACCACAAAATCCTTCTCCGCCATGAGTCGCGGAGCTAATGATCAAGATATTTTTGGCGTTCTTTGGGCCTATGCGGGCAACATCCATATATAGATCTTCTCCCATCGCGCCTTTTGCTCTGTCGTTTAAATGACTTTGCACGGTTAGCGACCGTTTCTCACAGGCATTTATGAATTTAGTACGCGCTTCTTGGTAAGTGGCTGAGAAAAAGTCTGAAATTGTCATCGTGTGGTAACTCCCAATTTTATAGTTATCTTGTTTTATATCAAGCAAGTGCACTAAATCTGTTTTTTTTGGACATGCCGCTATTTAAGCGTACTATTTGGAACATAAACTCGTAAGAGTATTTCCGTCATAAACAAAGTATAAGGTGAAAAGCTGTGGATATGGAACAAGGTGCCTATATTATTTATGGTTCTGAATATTCACCATTTTCTGTGAAGGTTCGCGCCTACTTTAGGTTCAAACAAATCGCCCATGAGTGGCGGCCAAGAACAAAGGAAAATATGTCCCATTTTATGGAATATGCAAAACTTCCGCTTGTTCCTCTAGTCATTGGGGCGGATGGCTCAACCCTGCAAGATAGTACGCCTATTATGGAGAAAATGGAGAAGAAGTTTCCCGAGAACTCCCTATACCCTCCCTCGCAAGAGGCCGCATTTGTGTCGATGATGCTAGAAGAATATGCGGATGAGTGGGTCAATAAGCCAATGTTTCATTATCGCTGGTGGAGGGATGTGGATCAAATTCATGTGGCTAACGCTTTGGCTGGAAACATGAACCCTATAGCGACGAAAGCGGAGAAGGAGACGCAAGCGGCTCAAATCAGGAAGAGAATGGTATCGCGACTAGGTTTTGTTGGGTCTTCAAAACAGAATAAAGAAATAATAGAAAATTCGCTCGATCAATTATTGGATCTGCTCGAAACTCATTTGTCTAACCGGTCGTATCTTTTTGGGGGGAGACCTGCGTTTGCAGATTTTGGTTTATTTGGACAGCTATATGGATGCACCCAACAGCCAACTTCTTTGAAAATCATGGAGCGATATCCCAATGTGATGAAGTGGGTGCAGCACATGTTGCATCCCCACATTGAAGGTGATTGGGAGGGATGGGGTGATGTGTCCGATACTTTAATCCCAGTTTTGAAAACACAGGTAAGTGAACTGTATTTGCCGTGGGCTACAGCGAATACAGCAGCCCTAGTTAAAGGGCTCACTGAATTCACTGTTACGTTAAACGGATCAGATTTTACACAGGATAGTGTCAAATATGTAGGTCGTTCTTTTCAAGCGCTTAAAACACGCTTCGCATCAATTGAAAATAGAGCCCCGTTGGAAGAAATTTTACTAAAAGCCGGTTGCATGACACCGTTAATAGCAGAAAATTGGTGATCCTGCCTTTTCGACAAAATAGTGATTGAGAGGCTAAATATCTATAGCCTCTCTAATTTTTGCGGCAAGTTCCTTCTTTCTAAAGGGTTTGTTTAGAAGAAGGGAGGTCTCTCCAATTTCAGGATGTGAATCCAATGCGTTTTGGGTATAACCTGACATAAACAAAACACTCAAGTTTGGTTTTTCATCTCGTGCTTTTTTGGCAACTTCAGGTCCTCGGAGGCCACCGGGTAGAACAACATCAGATAAAAGCAGGTCAATTTTTTCTACGTTTCTTATAACCTCTAATGCTGACTTGCCATCATGGGCTTGTACAACATTATATCCAAGACTTTTCAATTGCAGGACTGTAAGTTCCCTCACATCCGGGTCGTCTTCCAGGACAAGAATAGTCTCGTTTCCAGTTGCGGGTTTTTGCTCGTCCATTTCAATTACTTTCACTTTCTCTTCGTTTATAGCACGCGGAAGAAACATTTTGACGCTCGTTCCAATTCCTTCTTCACTATACAAGCTGATATGCCCACCTGATTGTTTAACGAATCCGTAAATCATGCTGAGACCAAGGCCCGTACCTTCACCAATTGGCTTCGTTGTGAAAAAGGGTTCAAATACACGGTCAAGAATTTCCCGGGACATTCCACATCCATTATCGGATACTGAGAGCATGACATAATTACCGGGTACGGCATCGTCTTGATTGCTTGGGTCGTCTTCATCAACAACGGCATTTGATATTTCAACAACGATACGACTTGAACGATCATTCGTCGTAAGAAGTGCATCGCGCGAATTAATTGCAAGGTTCAAAATTGCATTTTCCAACTGCCCTTGATCAATTTCACACTTCCATAAATGTTCCTCATATTCAGTTGTCACTTCAATATCTTCTCCTAACACACGCTTTAACATGTCTGCCATATTGTCAACGAGCTCGGTTACATCGGTAACCGTAGGGTTAAGCATCTGCTTGCGAGAAAAAGCTAAAAGTCGGCGTGTCAGTTCCGCCCCTCTGGTTGCGGCTGAAATCAAGGTGTTAAGATATTGCTGTTCAGCCGCGTTAGGGGGTAATTTTTCTTCAAGAAGCTCAGCATTTCCAAGAACGACCGCAAGAAGGTTGTTGAAATCATGGGCAACGCCCCCTGTTAGTTCACCAACTGCTCTCATTTTCTCAGATTGACGGAGCTGTTCTTCACTTTTCGCCAAAGCAATTTCTGAGGATTTACGTTGTGAAATATCCTCCATACTTGTGCCGATGAACTGCTGTCCTTCTCTTTCCAATAGATGGTAAGAAATTTGAACGGAGACTAGATGTCCATCTTTGTGAATAACTTCTCTCTCAAAGGGAAGAGTGACACTTTTTTCTTTGAGTTGCTGAATTTTGAAGCTTTGCTGCTCTTGTTGATCTTGGGGGGTTAAATCCCAAAAAGACATGATCGATAGCTCTTCGGCTGAATAATCAATGATTTTGGCATAGGCAGGATTCACGTCGATAAACTGTCCGTCGATGTGATTGAGGGCAAGTCCCATTGGGGATTGTTCAAATAGCATTCGATTGAATTGTTCACTCTCACGCAATGCAAGGAAGGATGAATCAATATTCTTCTTCATAAGATTGAGAGCAGACACCACGTCATCTAGCTCATCAGAACTCTCATGGCTGGGATTACGGGATAGCTGGAGCGGTGGTTGGTCGCCTTCCAGCTTAATGTTTCGCGCAAAATTAGAGAGGGAAAGAAGATGTCTGGAGATTTGATACTGGAAAACAATTAGGAAGAAACCAGCAATCAAAAAGATGACAACCGCATTACTTGCCAAAATAATGACCGCTTTTTCTTGCAGGTTTTTGTAAATTTGATTAAGTCCAGCGACCACGGTCAAGCTTCCCAATTCAAAAAGCTGGCCGTTACTTGCCAATGTGAGGGGGAAGGTTGCTGAAAGTGTTTTCTCCGAGCGAATTACGCCAGAACGCCATCGTGCCTGCTCATTGTCGGAGATTGAGACAAATTCGATATTTGATGCATTAATCAAACTCTCTAGATGGAGCAGAATCTGTTCTTCATCCAAAACCCAGACGTTATGCGTTAAATTGGGTAGACGGGTTTCTCTGATGTCATCGAACCCAGCTTGAATTTCATTAAGATGATCTCTGTAATCGATATAGAGTTGTATACCGGTACTCAATAGAGTGACGATGAAGCTAAAGCCGACAATGGAGAGTATGAGCCGTCTGGCAACCGTCATTCGTGTATCACCTATCAAACAAACTAAAAAAGTTGCTAATACGAGTTTAGCAAAAAAAAGCAATGAATTTGTTATAGTATAATAGTATTAATAGCCGACTAGTACAAATACCAATATTTAAAAAGTCATTTTAAATAAATTTCGGAACAATTTATTGTAATGTTCTTGCAACGCATAGTGCTGTCGCGGCGAACTGATACACCGTGATACGAGAACGAAAATTATTTTAGTTTGAGCCTATTTAGTGGAATTAAACCGGAGAATTACCCCAAATGAATATGGATGAGGCTTTGCGATTTAATGCCGTTTTAGGTTGGGCAAAGGCAATTTTTCCTGGTATTTTAGCCTGCTTAACCATTGCCATGGCTGCTACATTTTTAAATGAACATTATGGCGGTCCAGTTATGTTATTTGCCCTTTTGTTGGGCATGGCATTTCATTTTTTGGCAGAAGAAGGGCGCTGCGTAAAAGGAATCGAGCTTGCCTCCAAAACAATTTTACGGGTGGGTGTGGCATTACTGGGTGTTCGTATTACATTTGACCAGATAGCCGGGCTTGGTGAGTTTACAATCTTCGGAGTAATCGCTGCGATTATTCTAACAATTCTGTTTGGCTGGATTACTGCCCGCTTTCTTGGATTAAAAAGATCACAAGGGCTACTGTCAGGGGGTGCTGTGGCTATTTGTGGGGCATCAGCAGCTCTTGCCTTGTCTGCTGTGATGCCAAAGACTAAAGATTCAGAGCAAAATACGATTGTAACGGTTGTTGCTGTCACAACGTTAAGTACCGTTGCTATGGTGATATACCCATTGATTACACAACAGTTTGAAATGAGCACAGTAGATGCGGGGGTTTTTCTAGGCGGTACTATTCATGATGTAGCGCAAGTTGTTGGTGCCGGATATAGTATTTCTGATGAAACGGGCGATATCAGTACTGTCGTAAAATTGCTCCGTGTTACAATGCTTGTTCCTATTGTCCTGGTGTTTAGCCTTTTGTATCGGGCGCGCCGCGCAGAAAATGGCAAGGGGGGATCTGGCGGTATATTGCCCCCTATGTTTCTTGTGATGTTCATTCTTTTTGTTGTTCTCAATAGTTATGGTGTTATGCCAACAATGGTGACGACCAGCTTAACTGATTTGTCCAGGGTTTGCCTTGTTACGGCCATTGCTGGCCTCGGAATGAAGACGTCCTTAAAGGAGCTGGCCCAAGTAGGGTGGCCCGTCGTGGTTCTGGTGGTTTCTGAGACGGTCTTCATTGCCATCTTTATCTTTGCATTAGTTCGCTTTCTTTGAGGAAAACTCAGCCAATTTGATATAAAATAAGATTATAGTTGTCTATCTGGTCAGTTTCTGGCGAAATAAGATTTTGGGAATCTGGTGGCCGTCGATTTTACGGAATACTCGCAATTGAATAATAATTTGAAATTTTGGGGGAGCGTAAGAAATGAAATATACAAAATACACATTATCTACAGTGGCAACTATTGCCCTTTTGGGAACTGCCGTGGCGTCAACAGCTGTAAAAGCTGAGCCGAATGATCTTTTAAACGCAACATTGTGGACGCAGACTTCAGTCGAATTTAAGGCGGCTTCTATGGCCTCTTACAAACTGGCAGAAGTTATGCTTGATCGGGCAATCGCCGATAAAAATTGGACTGCAGCGTTAGAGCAAGGCGACAATTACCAGAATAAACCAACAGCCGTTATTTTGGATGTAGACGAAACGGTTCTGGATAATTCTGAATATGAAGCCTGGTTAATTAAGGCAAATACGAATTATAGCTCTAAAACATGGGGCCCATACGTAGATGCAGCTATCTCAAAGCCAATTCCCGGATCAAAAGCATTCATTGATTATGCTAAGTCAAAAGGCGTAGAGGTGTTTTACGTTTCAAACCGGAAAGCACCAGGCGAAGTGGGCACCAGAAAAAACCTGGCTAACCTTGGTTATTACGTGAATGACAAAATTGATACGGTTTTACTCCGCGGTGAGACAAAGGAATGGGGGCGTGAGAAAAGTACGCGCCGGGCTCATGTGGCAAAGGATTTCCGGATACTCCTTCTTTTAGGGGATAATCTTGGTGATTTTGTTGATGCCAAAAAAGCAACTCTTGCAGACCGTAACGCTATATTGGCCAAATATAGTGATAATTGGAGCAGCAAGTGGATCACAATTGCTAACCCAATGTATGGTTCATGGGAAGGGGCTTCTTTCGGATATAATTGGAAGGCTTCTGGTGAGGAAAAACGCCAAATGAAGATGGAAGCCATGAAATATTGGGAACCTAAGCAGTAAGGCTGCCAGCATAAATTAAGTGAAGCCTTCGATCTTAACGGTCGAAGGTTTTTTTTGTTTTATTAGAAAAAACAAACTGCTAGAGGTGTTTGATAAGGGAGAGTCTTAATTCCGTAGCTAAATTTAATTAACTGTATAATTAAATTTAACTGGTTTTTATGTATTTACAAGAATTATATTGAATTTTCTAGTAGTTATAGTATGAATTTTACGGCAGATTGCGTGTAATGAATCGGAGTTGTGAGCTCAGCGCCGGTGATATAAGTTGCGTAAACGGAGATTAAAGTGGCGAAATTGAATGCTCTTGCAAAAGCAGGTGTTGTTAATGCAGAAGGCTTTTACACCGTGGGAGGTCGTACTGCGGTAGATTTTGCAAATTCGTCACGTCGTTTTGGTAAAGAAGGTGAAGGCCTAGAGAAATTAGAAGAATTGCTCTCCTTTCTCAAATCCATGGGACACCTTCACGAGGAAGAAGCCTCTAGCTACCACATGTATCTTTTTCAAAATCCCGACCGATGCGTTGAAACCATGAACTTGCTGCGGGAAATGCGCGCTAGATTTATTGCCAGCCTAGATCAAGCCGCGAGTGGTTGGCCAATGGACCCATCCTTTGTAAGTGATCTTAATGACCATCTGGAAGGCTTTAGGACTTATCTGAAAATAGTACCCGTCGATGATGGCGTTGAGCTAAAGACGGAAGCCGCGGAGCAGGGGCCTGAACAACTTCTCTATCCAATTTTAAAAGATATTGCGGAATTTCTTGTATCTGATCAGGTGACCAAAATACGCCAATGTGCCAGTGATAATTGCGATTTATATTTTGTTAATTCATCTCGAAATGGCCGGCGGCGTTGGTGTTCTATGTCTACCTGTGGAAATCGTGCAAAGGTTAATGCGTATCTAAAACGGCAAGACGCTTAAGGGCGCTGCTGGTAGATATTATCAATTTAGGAAAAGCTATGGCGGATGCTTCAAAAGTGCCAAAACTGAGCCTGCTAGCTCCGGGTTATGGGCAGGCTAGTTATCAGGATTGTTTTTCTCAAAAAATTGCTCTTACAAATAATGACGCCCCGGTGACGCTTTTCACTAAAATGATGCAACCTGCTCCTAAATGGGTAAAGGCGCTGATGTCTGTTCGCAACTGGGTTGTTGGTTTTTTCGGTCTTAAAGCAACTTCATCTATAAATACATCAGTCCAAAAGGTGCCAAGTGATTTAAGTGTCGGCGATTATGTCGGCTTCTTTAAAATAACAAATCTAACTGAAAATGAAATTGTTGTGACAGCAAACGATAATCATTTGGATGCCAGCTTTTCATTATTCATAGAAGAGGTGGGAGATCACAAAACAGCATATATGATCTCGATTGTGCAAACAAAAAGGCGGTTTGGTGATGTTTATATGTGGGTTATCGCACCCTTCCACCGCCTGATCGTTCGACATTCATTAAGGCGTCTTGGTTAGCTTCTACCTTCTGCGAGGTTGCGAAGCTCGTTCTTCTGCACTTTTCCCATGGTATTTCTGGGAAGTTCGCTTAAAAAGAACACTTGCTTTGGAACTTTGAAATTAGCGAGTTTGTTTTTCACAAAATCAACAACATCCGCTTCAACAATCCTCTCGGTCCCATCTGTTATAACAAATGCCACAACGGCTTCGCCAAAATCAGGGTGGGGGCGTCCTACAACGGCACTTTCCAAAATCCCCGGCATCTCATCCAGATAGCTTTCAATTTCTTTTGGATAAACGTTATAGCCGCCGGAAATGATTAAATCTTTGGATCTGCCGACAATCCGGTAATATCCTCGGTCATCTTTTCTGATCATATCGCCGGTAATAAAATAGCCATCGTCGCGGAATTCTGATGCTGTTTTTTCAGGCATTTGCCAATATCCCTTAAAGACATTGGGGCCTTTAATTTCAAGGATACCAATCTCTCCATCCGCAACCACTTTCCCATCTTCGCCAACAACGCGAACGTCATTATCAAGGGGAAAGCCAACAGATCCTGCAATTCGATCACCGGCATAGGGGTTTGATGTAATCATTCCCGCTTCTGACATTCCGTATCTTTCCAAAATGACGTGACCGGTTTTTCTGGTGAAGTCATTAAAGGTCTCTTCAAGTAGCGGCGCTGAGCCAGCGGTGAAGAGACGCATATTCTTACACGATTGCTTGTTCAGTTTTTCGCTATCGAGCAAACGGGTATAGAATGTGGGGACACCCATGAAAACGCTGGCCTTGGGAAGTTGTTCGATAACTGTATCTGCGTCAAATTTATCAAGAAAAATGACCTTGTTTCCAGACAGAAACGCACAATGAAGGGCTACAAATAGCCCGTGTACGTGAAAAATAGGAAGGGCATGAAGCAATACATCCTTCTGTTCGAACGCCCATCCTTTAACAAGAGTTTTGGCGTTGCTGGAAAGATTGTTGTGAGTCAGCATCGCCCCTTTTGACCGGCCGGTGGTCCCTGAAGTATAAAGAATGGCGGCCAGATCATCTGATGCACGAGAAACCGTCTCAAAATATTCCGGATAGCTCTCGGCCTTTTCAATAAGGCTTCCCAAACCAGCTTTATCAAGGGTGAGAATTGTATCAACACCGGCTTCACTTGCTATTGCTGACAAAGGTTGTTCATCCTTTGGATCGCAAACCAAAATGGAAGGGCTTGCGTCCGTTAGGAAATATTCAATTTCCGCTGACTTATATGCTGTGTTTAAAGGCAAATAGACGAGGCCCGCACGAAGGCAGGCGAGATACAGAATGACAGCTTCTACTGTTTTGTGTACCTGAACCGCAACGCGATCTCCGGGTTTTGCGCCAGTTTCTGTCAGAAAATTGGCGAAGCGACCACTAGCCGCTGAAATCTCCGAAAAACTGTAGGATTTACCAGATGGCAGTTCGAAAGCTGTTTGATCGCCGCGTGCCGTGAATTTTGTATCAAAGAGAGCGTATAGGTTATTATTTTCCATAATTTAATTGTCTTACTTTTTGTTATGCAGATGCTTGCACATAATTTGAGGGGAGGGTGGCAAGAACATCCGTAAAGCGCTCCCCTTGAATAGCGACGTGGTCTCTTGTTAATTTTTCAGCCAACTTAGCGTCCCCTTTGAGAATGGCATCGACCAGTTTTCCATGCTCGTCAGAAGAGGATTTCAAACGACCGGGAATTCGTATTTGCAAACGCCTATAAGGGGATAATCGGAGGCGTAAATCCTGTGTCTGTTTCTCGAGAAAATCGTTATGGCTAGTCTTATAGATCAAATTATGCAGCAGCATGTTTTTATCATAATAATCGTCGTATTGTTCCGAGGTTGCGAGGGCCGCGCAGGCTTCTTGCGCAGCTGCTAATTCGAGTTTTTCTTCTGGTGTTATGCGTCTGGCCGCATATCGCGCGCAGATGCCTTCCAGATTTGCCATCATTTCAAACATATTCATGAGTTCACGAAGGCTAATCGTTGCAACAATGGCACCGCGTCTTGGGCGGATTTCAACAAGCCCGCTTGCGGCAAGCTTGCCCAGAGCTTCCCTCACGGGGGTTCTGGAGACATGGAACCGTTTCGCAAGCATTGCTTCATCAAGTTTTTGTCCGGGCTTCAATACGCCCGTAACTATATCTTGTTCTAATACTGGTACCAATTCACTTGCGCGAGATAGGTTCACGCTATCCTCCTGTTTGCACTGCTTAAGCTGACATTAGCATCAATTTGGTATTCGTAAAATCTTTTATTGTATACAATTTGCTAAATCTACCATACAGTTTTTAGAATAACAGGATTGAACGCACAAGATAGTGCGACTAACTGGCTCAGTAAAGTCTGGGCAAAAACAGGGAGAGAGCGAATGAAAAGAGTACTTTTAGGGACGACTCTAGC
>JAESSA010000022.1 GCA_016764355.1 Sneathiella sp.
TTACTAAAGGCTGCAGCTGGTCAGCGATGACCTCCCCTGTAATTCCGACAAGGTCGAATTCATCGGTTTTCACACCCAAGCCCCGAAACGCTAGTTTACCGGAACTTTTAAGACCAGCAGTCGTCCATTCAAAATCTAATTCTGGGACAAAACCACCTTTAAAAACAAAACTACCATCAATTTTGCCAATGATATCTGAAGGTTGCAGTCCGCCTTCTTCAAATTCAAATTCGGAAAACCTCAATGAAGCCGAGCCGGTATTAAGCCCAAAATCATGCAATCCTTCCCATTCAAGAAAAGAGCCAAGTAAATCTGTTTTTACCTGTCCCTTAAAACTCAAAGATTTCTTCGTCACACGCGATGAGCCAGATACTTCAACCTCCGGCTTGATCAAAAACCCCGGTCCGGGCTTCAGCTTGGTTTTCGACAAAGTAATTTCGGCGCTTTGCCAATCTTCGGCGAGTAAGACCTCTGCCATCGCGCCCCTCAGTGTGGCCTTTCGATCATCCATTTGTACGGTCGCTGCCCCGTTCGATAAAACCAACTTTAAAGGATGCCCCAGCTTTACATTTTGCGCTTTCGCTTGAAGGTGAGCGTCTTCAACTTGTACGTTTTTGCCTGCATAGCCAAACTCCGTCAGATTGACGCTCAAAAAGGGAATGCTCAACCCTTGCTCCGGTTGCCAAGCAAGTATCCCAGCCAGAACAGACGATCCGGTAATTTCGTTTTCAAGACCATCGAAGTAATTCGAAAAATGCTTCGGCTGAAACCCCCCGCGTTCAAACTTATCGTGATGCAATTTACCTCGAATGAAGGCCGATTTATCAGCTCCTTTATAGCGCCCGTTAAATGGCAACTTCATGCGTTTGTCTATATCCGTCACCTCCCCCTCAAAGACAAAATCGCCGTCTATTTTCTCTCCGCGGGCCTGCACATATAGCGGTCTGAAATTTGGCTCATCAGATAAGTGGCTGAAGGAAGCCGAGACATTCTCAAGCTTTAAAACCTCCCCAAGATTATCCACGTTCAATTCAGCCTCAACATCATTCAACTCGTATTTATTGTTGTTCATGGAAAGGGTTGCAAGCATGTCATAAATGACGAGTTTTCCGCGCTGCTCTGACGTTTTCAAATTATAGACAGCATTCAGCTTTAGTTTAGTTTTTGAAACATCATAGGAAATACTTTCGTGTTCAAAGCTCACTTCCTGTAAGCTAATTTCGCTTTCACTGACTATTTTTCCCTTGTTCCATTTGATTTGTGAATGATCCGAAAAAATGGCATCAAGTTTTGGAATTGCGCTTAAATGACGAGATAAATCTGACGGCTGCAAACCCTCCCGGCTAAAGGCAACATCCTGAATATCTAAAACTAAATCCCCTATGTCCAACTTAGGTGAATAGTGCCCTTCTACGCGCACTAAAGGGATTTCCGCCCCTAATCCTGCACCAAACAGAAACTTAACAATTCCGTCTTTGAAGGAAGAATTACCGGATAGAGTGACAGGGGACCATTGCGGCTCGCTAACCCCATGACGAAGTACGCCGCTTTGTAAATCTATTTTGGCTGTTTCCGTATGCGTCGCCGCCTCAAAAGAAAGAACAACGCCTTCGGCTATTATCTGTCCCGCGTCACTGCTAATCGCACCTTCGAAGGAGGCTTCACCCTGCACGTCTCCGCCAGGTGAAAAGCTAAGAGTAATTTTCGACTTAAAATTTCCACTGGGGTAGTTTCCAAATATTGATCCGTTGGCCAATTTTATACTTGGGCCGGTGACGAAGTCATTTTCTGTATTTTTTTGGTTTTTTACAAGGGAGATAACTGTGGCAAGCGCCCCTGTATCAGATGCGGAAGCATCGACAACTAAACCACTTAACGAAATCCAATCAACGGTCCCGCGGATTAACGACTGAAAACTATATCCAGTCGATAAATTCTCCACGATAAGTTTATCGTCCAAAACAATTTGGCTAATTTGGATTTCAGTTAAGCCAACTTCCGTAACATGCAGGTTGGCCTCTTCAAATCCGATTGATTGCAGTACTTTCTCTCCAATCACTTCCAACAGCAAGAGGCGGAAGTTAAACAAAGAGGCAAAGCCGATCAAAAACAATGCAACTATCCACCGATAGCGTCTACTCGGCCGTTTTTTGTCGTCCCCAACTGACATAAAGCCCAACCATTAGAAAACGTTTAAAAACACAGCCTAACGGATGGCCTCGGCTTCCCAAACAGTTTTTTAAATTAAAGAGATGCGGCAGCCCGTGCGGCCTGATCATATAATCCGGAAACACTTCTCAGAATGGTTGCAGATTTACTAATTTCTGAAAAATTACGATCCGTTGAATTGGCAGCGTCAACCAGACAAAGTTCCCTAATTTTTCTATATTCAATACAGATTTTCTGCCCTTCTTCTGTTGTTTTATAGAACATCTCCTTACCCCTCTTCTCACTACTGACAAGATCCGCTTTCATCAGTTTTTTAAGAGAGTAATTCACAACATGATTATCTTCCACATTGAGCATAAAAGCGACATCCACCAACCGTTTGGCGCGCGATTTGTGATTAACGTTATGAAGAACGAGAATATCAATACCGTTAAAATCACTATACCCGACGACCGTCATACAACGTACCATCCAGCGACTAAAAGCATTATAGGCCATTACCATGCCGTATTCCAACTCGCTCATCTGCCAGCCCTTTTCAGAAGCCAGATGTTCTGATGAGACAATATGAGGTTGTTCGTTATCTGTTATTTTTTCATCCATACTCACATACTCCTTACATATTATTAGGCAGAAACGTAACGATTTCCGGCACGACAATAATAGCCCCTAGAGCCACAAACATAAGCAGAAAAAAGGGCAAGGCCGCAACAGCAACATTCAAAATATTTCGACCGGTCAAAGATTGCAGTACAAATAGATTGAAACCTACAGGCGGCGTTATTTGCGACATTTCAACGACCACAACGATATAAATGCCAAACCAGAGAGGATCAATGCCAGCTTGCTCCACCATGGGCATTATGACTGATGTCGTTAAAACCACCACAGAAATTCCGTCCAGAAAACAGCCTAAAATCACAAAGAAAATGGTCAATGCAAAAAGCAGCTCATAAATGGAGAGGTCCATACTCCCAATCCACGTTGCTAACAATTTTGGTATTCCAGTAAATCCCATTGCAACTGTTAGAAAAGCAGCCCCAGCCAGAATAAATGCTATCATACAGGACGTTTTAGTAGCCCCCATCAATCCGCCCCAAAAAGTTTCTTTATTTAGGGACCCTGTATACCATGATAGGATCAGTGCCAGGAAAACGCCGACTGCAGCCGCGTCAGTTGGCGACGCTATTCCGCTGTAAATCGATCCCATAACACCGACAATCAACAAAACAACAGGAATAAGGCGTCTCGATGCGTGGAGCTTCTCCATGAATGAATAGCTCATGGATTCCTCAGGTAATTTATCACTATTGACCATGGACCAAATGACAACATACCCAACGAATAGAGACACCAACATCAATCCGGGAACCACGCCTGCCATAAACAAGCGGGCGATAGATTGTTCAGTGGCAACGCCATAGACAATTAAAATGATAGAGGGAGGAATGAGCAATCCCAATGTTGCAGATCCTGCTAGGGTACCCATTATCATTTTTTCAGGATAATTACGTTTGGATAATTCAGGAATTGAGAGTTTGCCGATTGTTGCAGCCGTTGCCGCAGAAGATCCCGATACGGCTGCAAAAATTCCACATCCAATAATATTCACATGAAGCAGACGTCCGGGCAGCCTGTTCATCCACGGGGACAGTCCTGTAAACATATCTTCTGAAAGACGAGAGCGAAACAATATCTCTCCCATCCAAATAAAGAGCGGTAAAGCCGCCAGCGCCCAAGAGTTACTCGCCCCCCAAGCAGTAGTTGCAAGCACATCACCAACTGGGGCATCCGTAAAGATAAACATGCCGAACATGCCCACGGCTAACAGTGAAAATGCAACCCAAACGCCGGTTCCCAACAGAAAGAATAATACAAGTAATAACAGAGCAGTCAGTGTGATTTCAGTCATGACACTTCTCCTTGACCACTCATAGTTGAATTCTCACCGTCAGCTTTACTCAGCAGGTTTTCACCCTTCCCTTCATAGGACGCTGTCCCGCCCATTAGAACACAAAGGAGTTCATCTATTAGAGCAATGCTCAAGATGCCAAGTCCCACAAGGATGGAAGATTGTGGTATCCAAATCGGCACAGCAATCATGCCCGCGGACAAATCATTATAAGTCCACGATTCAAAGACCAAACGTCCAGTATAATAGGTAAAGAATGAAGACATGCAGCCCGCAAGACCGAGGCACCAGATTTCAGCGAAATGCTGTATTTTCTTTGGGAGCAACTGAAGAAGTAAACTTACGCGGATATGCCCACCTTCTCGCAAAGTATAGGCCAGCGCCAGAAAAGAAGCCGCAGCCAGGAAAAACCCCGTAAAATCCGCATAGGAAGGAATTGTCAGACCAATTGCAGTTCCAAAAAATGCACCATATATTTTGTCAATCAGGTTAAGAACCACCTGCACTATGACAACAACGCAAATTAAAAGAATAAAAATGGCAGCAGCCCAACCGCTCCCTTTATATAACCAATTCAAAATACTACGCATCATTTGACCTTCCCACGTCACCAATACATATAGAAAAGGCGGCACGAAAGCCGCCTCACCTAAGCTTTATTTATTTGTTATAAGCATCGAGAATTTCTTTACCTGCATCCCCAGCAGCTTGCTTCCAATCATGAAGCATTTCTTCGCCAATGCCTTTCAAACCTGCCATCAGTTCAGCAGATGGCTTAACAATTATCATACCGTTTTGCTCTAATATTTTCACTTTGGCAGCCGTTTCAGCCTGGCTCATTTTCCAACCGCGAAGCTCAGCCTTGGCCGCTGTCTCCAAAACAGCTTCTTGAACTGACTTATCCAATTTTCTAAAAGCACGCTTGTTTACAACAACGATGTTCTTTGGAACCCAAGCTTGGATATTTGTGTAATGAGAAACATAATCCCAAGCTTTTGAATTTGCGCCAGTGGATGGGGACGTAATCATCGCTTCAACCCGACCAGTTGTAAATGCTTGCGGAATGTCTGGGACTTCAACTTGAGTTGGAGCAGCACCCGTCAAATTGGCAAATTTTTCCAATGTTGAATTATAAGCGCGGAATTTCAAGCCCTTCAAATCATCAACTGTTTTAATTTCTTTTTTCGTATACAAACCTTGTGGTGGCCAAGGAACCGCAAATAACGGCATCAACCCTTGCTTATCAAGGAGTTTAGTTATCACTGGACGCTGTGCATCCCATAAGCGTTTCGCATCTTCATAATTAGTTGCTAAGAAGGGTTGCGAGTCAGCGCCAAAGGCAGCCTGTTCATTTGTCAGTAACGATAAGAAAAATTCACCGGCAGGAACTTGGCCGCCGCGAACAGCCTTACTGATTTCTGGGTGCTTGAATAAAGAACCACCCGTATGCAATTTGATTTTCAGCGCCCCGTTGGTCGCCGCATCAACATCTTTTGCAAACTGAGAAATATTTACAGTGTGAAAAGTCTTGTCTGGATAAGGCGTAGGCATATCCCAAGTGTCTGCTAATACGCCGATAGGCGCGGAAATCATAGCGCCAAAAGCCCCTAAAACCGCCATTCCCTTAAGTACATTCATAGTATTTTTCCCTGTATAAATAGTATTTAACGATAAAACAATATAAAAACGTTGACGTTTTGTCAACGTTCTAATAACGTCATTGTAAATCAGCAAATTATGGAGGATAATATGTGGCAATTCTGGGTAGATCGTGGCGGGACCTTTACAGACATAGTCGCCAAAAAGCCGGACGGATCTCTCCAATCCCATAAGCTACTATCTGAAAACCCAGAACAATACAAAGATGCTGCTGTTCAAGGCATACGGGATCTGTTGGGCCTTTCTGCTGATGCCTCTATTCCCGAACACACCATTGAATATGTAAAAATGGGCACAACAGTTGCAACTAATGCCCTGCTGGAGCGAGCAGGCGACAGAACTTTGTTTGTCACAACAAAAGGTTTTGGTGATTGCTTACGAATTGGCTACCAAAGCCGTCCAAAGCTGTTTGCCCGCCATATTGAACTACCAGAGCTTTTATATGAAACCGTCATAGAAGTGACAGAACGTGTTGACGCCCACGGCACGGTTATTACAGAAATGAACCCCGAAGAAGTTCGCAACGACCTACAAGCGGCCTTTGATACTGGAATACGGGCTGTTGCCATCGCCTTGATCCACGGGTACCGCTATACAAAGAATGAACAAACGATTGCTGAAATCGCGGAACAAATTGGTTTCACTCAGATTTCGACAAGTCATGAAACAAGCCCGTTGATGAAATTGGTAAGCCGCGGAGACACGACTGTTGTTGATGCCTATCTGTCGCCCATTTTACGTCGCTATGTAAAACAAGTATCAGACGCCTTAGGCACGGCAGCCGACAACGGCACGCGGCTGATGTTCATGCAGTCCAATGGTGGTCTCACGGATGCAAAACTTTTCCAAGGGAAAGACGCTATCTTGTCTGGACCTGCTGGCGGTGTTGTTGGCATGACCAGAACTGCCGCCATGAGTGGTTATACGAAACTTATCGGTTTTGATATGGGCGGGACATCAACCGACGTCACCCATTTTGATGGAGAATATGAGCGGAGTTTCGAGACCGTAGTTGCAGGCGTTCGTATGCGTGCACCAATGATGCATATTCATACGGTAGCAGCGGGCGGCGGTTCATTGCTCACCTTTGATGGAACGAGTTATAAAGTTGGACCTGAATCTGCCGGTGCTAATCCTGGCCCAGCCAGCTACCGTCGCGGCGGTCCTCTTGCCCTTACCGATTGCAATGTCATGCTGGGAAAAATTCAACCAAAACATTTTCCGAAAGTATTTGGTCCCCATGCGGATGAGCCCCTTGATGCAAAAGTTGTTAAGGAACATTTCTCGAAACTTGCTACGGAAATCTCTAAAGCAACCGGTGCCCTGCTTCAAAGCCCTGAAGAAATCGCTGAGGGTTTTCTTAGAATTGCCGTGGAAAATATGGCCAATGCCATTAAGGAAATATCGGTTCAACGGGGCTACGATGTTACGGAATATACGCTGAACTGCTTTGGTGGTGCTGGCGGTCAACATGCCTGCCTCGTCGCAGATGCCCTGGGCATGACCCGCGTCTTCCTTCACCCCTTCTCCGGCGTCTTGTCCGCTTATGGAATGGGCCTTGCTGATATTCGGTCCATGCGAGAAGTTCAAATTGAAGAAGTTTTCGACGAAAATGCTAAAATACTCTGTGAAGAGGCCGCAAAACCTCTTTTCGAGCAAGCATCGAAGGAAGTCGAAGATCAAGGTATAGAAGCTGCCAGTATTACCGGTGCCCGAAAAGTACATTTGAAGTATGAAGGCACAGATGCTGCTATGCTCGTGGATCTGGCATCCCCCGATGTTATGAAGCAGGATTTTGAGACAGCCCATCTGCAACGATTTGGTTTTATTGCTCAAGATCGCCGTTTGATCATCGAGGCCTTATCAGTTGAAGCCATCGGCCTTACCGATGAAGTTCAAGATCCTATCCAAAAAGCAGAGGAAAATCCCCCTGCTCTCTTGGCTGTGGATGAAGTCTCTCTCTATACTCATGGGACACGTCAATCTTCTCCTTTGTACGATCGCGATAGCATGGTGCCAAATCAAAAGATTATGGGTCCCGCCATTCTGATTGAGAAAACAGGAACAATTGTTATTGAACAAGGCTGGCAAGCGACACTGAATAGCCGCCTGCATCTGATCTTGGACCGTGTTGAAGCGCGGCCGCTAACTGAAGCTATTGGTACAAAAGCCGATCCAGTAATGCTGGAGGTGTTCAATAATCTGTTTATGTCTATCGCTGAACAGATGGGCGCGACCCTTGCAAATACATCCCAGTCTGTGAATATTAAAGAACGGTTGGATTTCTCCTGTGCTGTCTTTGACCGTCACGGAAATCTCGTTGCCAACGCGCCTCATGTCCCGGTGCATTTGGGATCAATGGGAGAGAGCATTAAGTCCATTATATTAGCAAATGAAGGGACGATGGCTCCCGGAGACGTATTTGCCTTGAACGATCCCTATAATGGCGGCACTCATCTTCCCGATGTAACCGTTATCTCTCCCGTTTTTGATGAAAAGGGAGAGACTATTTTATTCTATGTGGGATCTCGCGGTCATCATGCAGATATTGGTGGTAGAACACCGGGCTCGTCCCCACCTGACAGTACGCATATTGAAGATGAAGGTGTTTTAATCGACAACTTCCTGCTGGCCTCCAAAGGCAAATTCAGAGAGAGCGAAACCCGTAAAATGTTAGCGTCAGGGATCTATCCTTGCCGAAACATTGACCAGAATATTGCCGACCTCACGGCGCAAATTGCCGCCAATGAAACCGGCATACGTGAACTCCGAAAAATGGTCTCTCATTTTAGTATCGAAGTTGTCGCGGCCTATATGCAGCACGTTCAAGATAATGCAGAAGAATGCGTCCGCCGTGTTCTCGATGTATTGAAAGACGGTGCTTTCACCTACCATTTGGATACCGGTGCAAAAATTCAAGTCAAGATTACGGTTGATCGCAAAGATCGCAGCGCCGTCATTGATTTCAGCGGGACCTCCCCCCAAGATAGTGGCAATTACAATGCACCCCTTGCCATCAGTATGGCGGCCGTTCTCTACGCTTTCCGCTGTTTGGTTGAAAGTGACATCCCCCTTAACGAAGGATGTATGAAGCCCCTTAACGTTATCGTACCAGAGGCGAGCATGTTGAAGCCCGTTTATCCAGCAGCCGTTATTGCAGGGAATACAGAAGTGTCCCAATGTGTAACAGATTGCTTATTTGGTGCCTTTGGAGTTCTTGCATCCTCTCAAGGAACCATGAACAATTTCCTTTATGGGAATGATACGCTTCAAAATTATGAAACCATTTGCGGCGGAACAGGGGCTGGCCCAGATCATCCCGGAACCAGCGCTGTTCACAGTCATATGACCAACACACGCATGACTGATCCTGAAGTTCTGGAATGGCGTTTCCCTGTTCGTGTGGATGAATTTTCTATTCGCCAGAATTCTGGTGGTGCGGGTAAATTCTCTGGTGGTAACGGGGCGACCCGCCGAATGACATTCAACGAGTCAATGACAGCAACTTTCCTGTCTCTGCACCGAAACACAGATCCTTATGGATTAGACGGCGGTGAAGCAGGCTCTCGCGGTGATAATTACGTCATTCGCAAAGACGGTTCAAAACTGCAACTAAAAGGAAATGACGAGGTTAATTTATCACCCGGTGATACAGTCGTCATTAACACACCAGGTGGCGGTGGTTTTGGATCGGTCCAGTAAATCCCGATACCGACAATATTGTTATTCCGGACAAACCATTGATTGTCCGGAATAACTCATCTCTTATTTTTGCAGAACAGCACCGCTGGCTTCAAAGGTTGAAATTTCCTCAGTAGAATAGCCCATTGCAGTCAATATTTCACCAGAATTTTCACCGATCTTTGGACTATGCGCTAACCGGTGACCGTTCTCAAAAGGCGCGAAACCGGGAATACGAGGAAGCGGTATTTTACCGACCCCTTCATGATCAATCCAGCGGAAGCTATCAACTGCTTTGGTTTGCTCATTCTCCAGATAATCACTATAAGAATTAACCGGGCTGTGAATAACCCCTTCAGCATTTAACTCTTCTGACCAGGTTGCTGTTGATTTCTTCAAGAATTCGGCTCTCAAAATTGCCATCAATTCCTGTTCTTTATCAACCCGTTTTTCACGGGTATTAAAGTCTTCATGTTCAATAAGGTCTTCGCGCCCAATTACTTTACACAGGGATGCGTAGTGACGTTCCCTCATCACGGCGATACCAATATGTCCATCTGCCGTTTTCATTGTACCTGCTGGGACATAGAGAACTGTAGCCTTACCACCTTCGAGGTGATGCTCCAATATTTTAGCTGTTTGGAAGGCCGCCGCAGTTTGCATCAGGCTACTATCATAATACCCACCCTTGCCATTAATGCCGCGAGAGATAAGGGCTTTGAGAATTGTTTGATAAGAAAAAATGCCGGTCATGAAATCAATGGCAACCATGCCCGTTTTCATCGGCGTACCGTTTTCATCCCGCGTCATTGACATCCAACCGGAGAAACCCTGAATAGCGCCATCAGTCACGGGGCGATCGTTGTACGGTCCCTCTTGCCCATAACCGGACACAGATAGATAAATAACGCGTTTATTTGTCGAAGAAACTGATTTGTAGTCCAAACCGAATTTGGCCATAACACCTGGGCGAAATGATTCAATCATGACATCGGCTTCAGCCGCTATCTGCTTGGCAATTTTCAGGCCTTCAGGGCTTTTAAGATTCAATGAAATTGATTTTTTGCCAAGGTTTACAGCAACGGCATGGGCGCAGAAATCCCCGTAGGCTGTTCCAAGGGTCCGACACCAGTCACCATCCAAAGGTTCAACTTTGGTTACATCGGCCCCGGCTTGTGCGAGCATCATAGCGGAATAAGGGCCTGCAACGCCTTGACTAAAGTCAGCTATTTTCAGGCCTTTTAGAGGTTCTATATCGTTCACTTTACTTTCCTCTTAATGGGATCTTGTTATTGGTTTTAAGTGCGTAAACTGTTTTATACCGACAAGCTCAATTTTTCTATCAGAAAATTAAGGATCTAATGGACAAATTAGCAAAGCCGATTGCTGAATAGAAAAACACGGCCTTATTTTTAAGGTCGTGTTTTTCAATCAAATAATCTAGGAATGCGCTATTTTTTTAGACATTCAAGATGTAACTGGAGCCGCCTCACTACCAACGTGTTCATCAATTTTCCGGACCGGTTTGTACACAATCGAGTAGAAAACAGGAACCAGCACCATTGTAAGGAACGTTCCAAAAGTCAAACCAGCCATAATTGTCACGGCCAAGCCAACCCAGAATGTATCTTGCAACAAAGGAACAACACCTAGAACAGTTGTTGCTGCGGCCAGAAACACGGGACTCAGCCTAGATAAGGCCGCATCGACAATCGCAGTATGTCTATCTTTACCAGAATCGAACTCGATAACCGCCTGATCTAACAACACAATTGCATTTTTAATCATCATGCCAGACAAACTCATCGCCCCGAGCAAAGCTAGGAAGCCAAAGGGTGTGTCAAACACGATCAATCCAATGGTCATTCCGATGAAAGAAAAGGGAAGCACAAGAAAGATGATAATCGATGGTCTATAGGAATTGAACAACATGACAATCACCAAGACCATAAGGGTGACGGCGGGAATGATGCCGGGAATTAGCGATGCTTGGGAGTCTGCAGAGGATTCATGTTCACCGCCCCAAACAATTTTATATCCCGGTGGAAGCTCCACCGCCTCAATATCCGCAAGAACATCAGCCCGGAATGTCGGCAGGGTTACACCTTGGATTGGATTACTTTGAATAGTAATTGTACTCAACCGATCGCGCCGCCACCGCAATGGGTTTTCCCAACGCAATTTTATACCATCTGTGACTTGCGACAAAGGAGCCGTATTTATGGACTGCGAAGAAGTTACCGGCAAAACGTCCAACCCGCCTAAGTTTTTCCGGTCTTTTTCAATGGGCCTAATAATAATGGGAATTAACTCGTCTTTCTCTCGAAACAAACCCAAGGACTGGCCATCGAACGCAAGTTTTGTAGAGTTGGCTAGGTCTGCGCGCGAGATATTGACCCATCCTCCTTTATCCTGATTAAACTCAGGCACGATTTCTTGCACCATTTCCCGCCAGTTTGTACGAACCGTTGCTGCATAAGGGCTGTTTTCAATGATGGTTTCATATTGACGAGATATTCTGCGCAGATCATCCGCTTTCGCGTCCGCAGGCCCGGACAGGCGCAATTCAAATTTCCAAGTATCACTGGGGCCAACCCCAAAGGATCTGATAGACACTTTTGCTTGAGGGTAGTTATCCCTGAACCAGTTATCCAATTTCTTCGCGTAATCTGGAATTAGCTTAAAATCATCAACATTTACAATAAGTTGCGCATAAGACTTGTAAAGTGGTTCAGGTTCAACCGGTAAATAAAACCGCGGCGGACCGCTTCCTATATAACTAGCCACGTTCACAACATGCTCGTCGCCAAGAATTTTATCTTCAGCTTGGCGAAGGTCTGCAATGACAGTCTCAATCCGTGTTCCTTCAGGGGCCCAATAATCGACCATGAACTTCGTCATAGAGCTATTGGGAAAGAAAAGTTGTTTCACTTGAGTAAAACCAATACCGGAGACAACCAAAGCACCGAGCATTGCCACCACAACCAAATACTTCAGCTTCATCATTTTCAGTAGAAATGCGCGAAAAACCCTATAAAATCTCCCCGAATACAAATCTTCGTCGGACGACGCATTCTCTGGTGCCTTGATCATTCCCATACACTGTAGTGGCGTGATGGTAACGGAGACAACCCAACTAGAAAGCAAGGAAATTGCGACAACCACAAACAAGGTTGCACAATATTCTCCGGCATCTTCTTCAGAAGCAAAAATAGGATAGAAAGCCAAAACAGCAATAAATGTAGCACCAAGTAGCGGCATACTAGGGATTTGCGCAGCATCAATAGCCGCTGCTTTTTTATTCATACCCTGTTTAAGCTTAACCACAAAACCATCTGCGACCACAATCGCATTATCAACCATCATTCCTAGCGCAATAATGAGCGCACCAAGAGACATGCGTTGCAAATCAATTTTAAGCATTGCCATAAGAATGAAACTGGCCATTATTGTCACAACCAATGCCGTTCCGATGAGCAAACTCATGCGCCAACCCATACCAATTGTCAAAACAACGATAACGATAAGAAGCGCCTGAGCAAAATTGATTAGAAACCCTTTTACTGCGTCATCTACGATTTGTGATTGCCAATGAATTTTGCTCACTTCAAGCCCCACAGGCAAGCCCGCAATTAATTCCTCAAGCCGTGCATCAATTCGTTTTCCGATATCGACAACATTACTGCCAGATACATTGGTGATACTAACGCCAATAGCTTGCCGACCATTATAACGCATCATGGTGCTTGTAGGTTCAACAAATCCGCGCCTGACTGTGGCAATATCCCGTATCCGGATAGTTGCTTTGCCCGAGGCAATCGCCGCGCCATCTTTATTTTGCAATAAATCAATAGCTGAGGGCGTAATAACAATATTGCCAATATCTTCAATAGTTTGTAATTCGCCTGTTGGCACAATACGCATGCGCTCTGACGTTAAATTTACGCTCCCCGCATCTGTAACCAGCCCTAGATTCTGGACTGCGGCTGCAAGTGTTTGGATACTGATCCCAAGTTGCGTCAGTTGAGCTTTCGATATATCCAGATAAACTGCTTTTTGTTGCTCCCCCCACAAGTCAACGCGGGCAACACCTTCTACAACAGAAATGTGTTTCTTGATCTCTTTCGTATATTCCTGAAGCTCGTTATAGTTAAAACCATCCCCAATAACAGCCAATTGAAACCCAAAAACATCACCAAAATCATCACCAATTATGGGCCGTCCAGCACCGGGTGGCAGTGAATTCTCTATTTCTCTTATTTTTCGTCTGAGTTCATCCCACACTTGCGGAATAGCTTCCGCGGTAAAAGTGGGTTTTATATTAACACTGATTTGAGAATATCCAGCACGCGAGAATGATTCCAGATAGTCTATCTGGGCCATTTCCTGAATGGCCAACTCGATCCTATCGGTCACCTCCAGTTCCACTTCTTTGGCAGAAGCCCCTGGATAGGTAGTCGCGATAACCGCTGTTTTGATCGTAAATTCTGGATCTTCTAATTGCCCTAAATTAGAGAAAGCGCCAATGCCTCCAACAATGATCAACAACGTTATGAAGTAAGTGATTTTTGCATTTTCAATGGCTATTTTAGCAAGGTTCATTTTGACACCTGCTCTTTCATCAAGGCTACTTTTTGTCCTTCTTTCAAATAATTGACACCGGCTATAACCACCCGATCTCCCTTATCAAGGCCTTTGGTAATAATCACTCCATGATCTGTTAAAGCGCCAACTTCCACCATGACACGCTTGACAGTCATACTGCCTTTATCGATGCGCCAAACATAACTTCGCTCTTCCCCTGGGATGGTAGCCATCGCCGTTATAGGAATTTCAATATCCGTTGACTGATTAGCAATACCCTCATTGGACGCGGAAGCCGTTCCCGCCATGCCCGGTAGGATTTTAGCATTCGCAGGTTGCATCATAATCAACGTCACAGGATATGTTCTTGTGTTTTCAGTGGCTTCTGTACCAATTTTTGAAATTTTTGCTGGAATTTTGATGTCTCTAAAGGCATCAAACACGACGAAAATCCCCTTCACCTGTGGCGTTAAGGAAATGAGGTCTTCTGGAATGTTAACAATCATTTCAATGAGCGAATTATCGACAATGCGCATGATCGGTTGTTTGGCCTGTACGTTTTCGAAATTTTCCACATAAGTTTGGACAACTATTCCATCAATAGGAGCCTTTAGCCGAGTATAATCTAATTCAATTTTGACACGATTCCTATTTGCCCTAGATGATTCTATATCAGCGTTAGCTTCATCAGCTTTAGCCAAAGTTCTATCAAGTTTGGCTTTTGCAATATGGCCCTTCTTAAACAAAACTTTATCGCGTTCTAACGACAGTTTTGCATTTGTTGCTGTTGCAATAGATCTCGCCAATTGAGCTGAAGCTTGATCAAGATCAGCCTTAAACCGGTCAGGATCAATTTGGGCGACCAAGGTACCTGCCTTAATTTCCTGACCAACAATCACCGGACGAGAGATCAGGGGCCCCGACACATTAAAAGCGAGATCAAGTTCCACAGATGCTTTCGCACGTCCTGCAAACGTCCGCTGCTGTAATATTGCGACATCCCCAACTACTGTAGATCTAACGGGCCGAACTACGGAGTCTTTAATTATCGCTTGTTCTTCGCAGGCCGACAAAAGCAACAAAGGAAGAATCAAGAAACTAATTGTATTAAATCGGAGCATGTCGCCAGTACCTCAAAAAATTCAGGACATCTTGTTTAAAACGGATAATTAACAAGCCTTGGTACAAGTACTAAGCAGTTTCAATCAGGCGTAAAGGTCGCTCACCTTCGAAAACACTAGCCACTAATTACTTATAAGTAAATATGCCATCCTTGACGATTGTTGAGGGGATTGTGTAGTTTATAGTCAAAAAAGGTAAAATACATGTACCGACTCATACCCAAATCAACAGGACTATCTAAACACTATTACAGCAACCTTGAAACAGGCGCTGTACTGCTACAATCCTGCAATCCATGCGCTCATATTTGGCATTATCCAAGACCAGTTTGCCCCGCATGCGGGGCAGACAGCTTTTCCTGGATCCCAGCATCAGGAAATGGGACGGTCGCGAGCTACACGATTGTTCGCCACGCCCCTTCAGCCGCCTTTAAGGACGCCGTTCCATATATTGTTGCAATGGTTGACTTGAAAGAAGGTCCTCGTATGACCGGAACAATCACCGGAGACACTGCCCTTGAAGTACAGATCGGTGACCTTATAAAAATTGAAATTCCAAAAGACTCTTCTGGCAAACCCGGAATGCCTGTATTTCGGAGTGTATTAGCATGAGAGATACATATGTAAATAAGGTTGTTATCTCTGGTGTGGGCGAGTCTGAAATTGGGCGAGTTAAAGATAAATCTGGCTTGGACCTTTGTTCAGATGCGGCTTTAAACGCTATTGCAAATGCTGGGTTGAAGGTAAAGGATATAGACGGCCTTTTAACATCTTATTGTTCGACAGAACCATTTTTTGTCTTTTATGGCGCACTTGCTGAACATCTTGGCTTAGAGCTTGACTATGGCGTTACTATGACTGCCGGAGGCGGAACCGCAGGCATGATGATAAATGCTGCAGCAATGGCGATTGCAAGTGGTGTCGCCAAAAATATCCTTATCGTTGCAGGAGAAAACCGTGCGTCCGCCATGGGGTCGGCAGCGGCAACTCAAATGTTATCAGCCTTTAGCCATCCCCTTTATGAAGGCGATGGTATCTCTGTACCGGCTTTTTATGGCATGGTCGCAAAACGATATCTGCATGAGAATGGTCTAGACAGAAGCCACCTGGCCCCAATAGCCATACAATCACGGGCCAATGCCGCTCGGACCCCCAATGCCCACAAAAAGGATCTCATTACTATCGAAGACGTTCTGAATTCCCGTCCCATAGTAGAGCCTCTCCATCTATTGGATTGCTGCTTAATCTCAGATGGTGCCGGAGCGGTTATCGTGTCTAAACGTGAAATGGAAAATGACCTTATTGAACCCCCTGTTTATCTTTCAGGGATCGGTGAAAAATTTACCCATGAACATCTAACTGTAGCCCCGGATATCGTCCGCTCCGGTGCGCATAAAGCCGCCCAAAAAGCATTCTATATGGCGGGTATAACCCCGTCACAAATTGATTTTGCAGAGCTATATGACTGCTTCACTGTAACCCCTGCCATTCTGGCAGAAGAATTGGGCTTTGCTGAAAAAGGGCAAGGCTGGACTATGTGGTCTGATGGAAAGGCAGGTATTGACGGCAAATTCCCCATTAACACACATGGAAGCATGCTAAGCCATTGTCATGCGGGGGCGGCTGGCGGTTTATTGAGTGTTATTGAATGTATTCGTCAAGTTCGCGGCACTCAAGGAGATCGTCAAATATCCAAACATGATATTGGTCTTGCCCATACTGAAGGCGGAATAATGTCAAATCATACAACTATGATCTTTACCGCAAGCCCTTTGTAATTATACTTAAAGGAGGTAGGGATTCTTCCCGCTTCCGCTTTGATTGTGAAATTTGCATGTGATGATAAGAAGAAAAAACAGTCCTAAATACCTGCAAATTGCAAAGGCAATCTCAAAGCGAATTACAGATGATACTTATAGTATCGGATCAACGCTCCCCACAGAAACCTTCTTTATGGATGAGTTTCAGGTAAGCCGCCAAACGGTCAGAAAATCCGTATCCTTGCTTAAAGAATGGGGAATGGCGTCCACCAGACATGGTTCCGGAACGGCTGTCCTGTCAAAAGGAAATGAAGATGGTTACATCCAAAAATTTGGCTCTTTGGCAGATCTTTTACAACATGATGCCCACACCCAAATAAATTATCGCGAGTCCAAACATATAACTGTAAGCCGGGACTTAGCGCAATTAGTTGGATGTGCCCCACAACAACCGTTTTGGCGCTTAACAGTTATTCGAAAATCTAAAAAAACGGACTTTGTGACAAGTTGGGTTGATCTGTATGTAAGAGAATCTCATCAGCATATTATTGATATGATAGGCCGTTTTCCTAATCGCATGATCCATACGCTAATTGAAGAAGGGTATGGAGAAAAAGTTGTAGAAATTGAACAGGAAATTGACGCGGCACTGATCCCTGATGAAGCAGCTGATGCTTTTCAAATTCCAAGAGGAACTGTCGGAATGCGAGCCATTCGGCGATATTTTGGCAGCAACAAACGACTTATCCTGACGGGGGTCAATTTCCATCCCGCCGGCCATTACACCTATCGCGCCACACTTCTGCGAGAGTCCAATCCAAAATCTTAAACTTACAAATTAGGTAGCAGGTCTTTTCCGCACCATTTGGGTTTCGGACATCTATTTTTTAGTGTAAATATCTCTGCTCCCCTTTTCAAATAGGGAGATAAATGTGTTTCGAGATATTTAGGTTGAAGGACAGTGCGTGACGACGATTATCATCACGGAAAAAACATCGCAGAAGAAAGATCTGGCTGCCGCGATTGGCAACGAATATGGCCAAATCTTTCCGGCGGAAGGTCATTTGCTAAGTTTAAAAGAACCTCAGAGTGTCAATGAACAATGGGGTAAGTGGTCTTTTGATCTGTTGAAACCAGATGATTTCTACCCCACCTGCCCAGCACCTGATGCATCCCCATCCGCGATGGCTAAGCTAAAAGCCATCGAAAATGCCATTAAAAAAGCAACAAAAGTAATTATCGCAACCGATTGCGATCGTGAAGGTCAATTGATTGGGGAAGAGCTGCTTCGTCACTATGAATTTAAGGGCCCGGTTGAACGGGCCATGTTTACGGCCCAAGATGAGAAAACTTTGCGAGAAGCCTTCGCCAATTTAGAACCTAACAATATATACAACAACTTAGGACAGGCCGCTATGGTTCGCCAGCAAGCGGATCAGGTCTATAATTTGTCCCTCACGCGGGCTGCGACTGTCGCTCTAAAGCAACCTGGTGAATATGGCGCCATTGGCATTGGCCGGGTAAAAACACCCACGATGGCAATCGTCTGTATTCGCGAATTAGAAATCCAGAATTTTACACCCTTAGATTATTATCATCTCGTTGCAACGGCCAACACAGATGTAGGCACGCTTCTGCTTCGACATGCTCCCAAAGAACGTATTCTGAAAGAGGCCGATGCTGAAATCATTCGTGCCGCCGCAGAAGGTTATGAAGGCCCCCTATCAGCCCAAAAGAAAATCAAAAAGACCAAGCCTCCCAAACTCCTTGATCTGCCGGAACTGCAAAAGATCTGCAGTCGAAAATGGGGCTGGTCAGCGACGAAAACATTGGATGTCGCACAAGAGCTTTATGATGGTGATGGCAAAAAAATCCAGACATATCCCCGTGCTGAATCTCGCTACCTGTCCGAAAACCAAATTGATGATGTGCCGGACATTATTGCAGGACTTAAAAACCTTCCCCAATATGAATCCCTTCAAATTGGAAAACCGGAAATCCGGAAAGGAAAAAGCGGTCATTTCTCTGATGCGGGCTTAAAAGGCGTATCTCATCACGCGATCGTTCCAAACAAAAATACTATGGACCGTATCCATAGCATCTACCCGCGTTTGTCCAGTGATGAAGCCAAAATGTTTGATTTGGTTGCAAGCTCATATCTGGCCATTTTAATGCCCGATTATGTCTATGAATCCACGACAGTTGCCATGGATGTGCCGGGACCAGATGGAAAAAACCTTCCCTTTAAAATCACCGGCAACATTCCAAAAGAGCTCGGTTGGAAAGTCGTTTTCACCGATGAGATGGAAAAGAAAGAAGACCATGCGGGAGAACTTCCTCCAGTTCAGGATGGACAGATAGCACGTCTTGATCCTGTTGAAATGGACACAAAAAAGACCAAGGCCCCGCCCCGGTTTAACGAAGGATCACTCATTGATGCCATGCAGAATGCTTGGCGTTTTGTGGAAGATAAAGATATTCAGGAACGCCTAAAAGAAGCGAAAGGCATTGGGACACCGGCAACCCGCGCTACTGTAATTTCAGGCCTCAAACGTCAGAATTTTCTGACCCAAAGCGGTAAAAACATCGTCCCCACCCCATCAGCGCTCACTCTATACAAAACTTTTAAATCCATTGCGCCAGAGCTTGTAGATCCCGGTGTAACGGCACTTTGGGAAATGAAACTGGACGATGTGCTTATGGGCGAGCAAACGGCGCGTCAAGTTTGGGATGAAATTGGCGATGCCACGTCTCGGTTAATCGGGATTATTCGCGACAATGCATCTAAAGCGCCCAAAATTTCGACCGGGATCGCCGCCCCAAAAGGTGCCACCAAGTTTGGATCAGGGAAGCCTACTGACAAAATGGTCGCGACGGCTAAATCAATCGCAGAAAAGAAAAAAGTCAAACTTCCAAAAGGTTTTTCATCAGATTTTCAAGCCTGCAAAGATTTTCTGGATGAACATTTAGGAGGCAATCCGCTTATCGCCATTGAAAAGCGGCTAGGAAGTGGGATCATTAAAGGCATTGGACCGGCGGCGGCGAAAACCTTGATGACAGCCTTTGGTGCAGAAGTCTTTAAGATTATAGATGAGACCCCCGAGCGGTTATCTGATGTAAAAGGCATAGGGCCCAAAATTGTTCAGGCTGCGCTGGACAAAAAAGCGACGACCGAAATTGGGAAAACTCTACAATCCCACGGTGTTGCCTCGAACTACGCTTTGCGCTTGCAAAAGACATATGGCGAAGAAACGCTTTCAATTATCTCAAACGACCCTTATCGCATTATTCGGGATGTGAAGTGGTTCGGATTTGAAAATTGTGACCGTATAGCTAAAAATATTGGACTTTTGCAAGATACGCCAACCCGTCTTCAAGCAGCCCTTTATCACGCCACGAACCAGTCTTTTGATCCTAGAGAAAAAGAGGCCCTTTTAAGCGGACTTGCATCACGGTTAAGCGTATCCATAGAACAATTAGAGGATGCATTAAACGCAGAGATTGAGGCCAAGAACCTCTATATCGTTAAAATTAACAGCAAAGAGCATATCGGGAAAAGCGCCCTACAAATAGTCACTAAAGGCATTACGTCGAAGCTGAAATCTTTTGTAGGCGGCGAGACACCGTGGCCTGAGATACAGTCAGATAAAGCGATATCATGGGCTGAAGGGCAAATTTCCCAGCAATTATCCGCCGAACAACGAAGTGCGGTAGAGACTGCTTTGCGGTCTAAAATGTTAATGCTCAAAATCTCCCCCGGCGTGGATTGTTCTATATGCATCAACGTGCTTCTTCGAGTTTTGAAGGCGAAGGGTATTAAGCCCCTCCTCGCAACTCCGACAGCGAAAGAAGCAGCACTCTTAAATGAGCAGATTGAAGGGGATGCAGATAGCGCACTTAATTTACTCGATTGGAAAACAAAAACTGGTAAATTTAAGTATAGCTCTAAAAAGCCTTTTGATTGCGGCTTGCTGATTATAAAAAATGCTCATTCTATCGAGCCACCTTTGATGCTTGCACTTCTGCATGCCCTGCCTAAAGACGCAGCCCTTATCCTAACATCCGATCTTCCAAAACATGCTAATTTTCCGACAAAAGACCTTATTGAAAAACTGTGTGCATCGGAGAAAATCCCAACCTTCTCTTTGACCGAATTACCAGAAGACTTAGCTCAAAGCGCTCGATTATCAACACTTCACGCTTTAACCAATAGCGATGCTTTACCGACGGGATCCGCAAGTACAACACCAACTGATTTTTTCAAAATCAAAGCCAAGTCCAATGATGAGACAATCGCCAAAACCATTGAAATCATCCAAAACCGCCTTCCAAGCCGTTTTGAATTCGATGCCATCGATGACATCACGGTTATATGTCCTGCGGCTGGTGGGGTGTTAGGGTCAAACCAGCTAAATCAGCGCTTTCAACAATCCTTAAACCCGCCCAAAGATAATATCTATGTAGATCGTTTCGGTTGGCGTTACCGCGCTAATGATAAGGTGATAATGCAAGAAAATGACTATGAAAAAGGACTAATGGCCGGTCAGATTGGGCGCATTAAGAAAATCCAAACCGATAGTCAAAATGTCACTATCAATTTTTCAGGCAAATCAATTGAGTTCCAATATGATGAACTTGACACTCTTTCATTGGGCTTCGCAGTTCCAGCGCAATTAGCTCATTATGTTGAAAATGAAGCAGTTATCGCGATCGATACGACGGCTAAAACCCAAAGCCACATATATCACGCCCTTTATTCAGCAAGAAAGCTCGCCATTGTTATGGGGTAACCCATTAGGCACACACCGTTTTTCCTTGGCCTAATAATTATTTTTGTCCTTCCGCGAACCCTTTTGGCTGCACCAGGTGTCTTTAAAACAGATGATAACTGAACCAAAAGGAATTTCAATAATGGCATTAAAATACAAAACTGCACTTATCATTGGCGGGAGCCGCGGCGTTGGTCGCGATTTATCTGTGAAGTTTTCGAATATGGGGATCAAAACCACCACGGTTGCACGGAACAAAAGAGATTTAGACACCTTAAAATCTGAAGCCCCCTCCATTGATATTATCGCCCAAGACGCGACAGAAGATGGAATAGCTAAGATGCTGATTTCAGAAATATCGCCCGATCTTCTAATATTGGTGGGTGGGTATCTTCCAAAAATGCAGTCTATAGCAGACATGAGTTGGCAGGAATTTAGCGCCACATGGAATACAGATACCAAGATAGCATTTGATTTTACAAAGGCAGCGCTATTGCAACCCATGGAAACAGGGAGTGCAATCGTCAGTTTTTCAAGCGGTGCGGCACTTTTTGGATCCCCTTTATCAGGCGGCTATGCAGGTGCCAAGAGAATGCAGCATTATATCTCGAATTACGGAAAGCGAGAGGCAGACCTTCGCGAACTTGGGTTAAACTTCTATACAATTTACCCCAAACAATTAATTGCTGGAACAGACATCGGCAACGACGCATCTTTAGCCTATGCAACAGCAAATTCCATACCGCAAGAGAAGTTCATGAAGCAGTGGGATCAGCCTTTGACACCTGACCTTATAAGTGAACATATTATAAAGCTCTTATCAGACGATGCCGGCGACAATTGCGGCGCCTATGCCATTACGGGGACAGATATGGAAACTCTCGCATAACATGTTGACGAATGAAAAAAAGAACTTTGATTTGGCTCGGCTTGAGGCAGCCCTGCCAACTCTTCGGCCAGAGTTGCACCGTTATTGCGCACGGATGATGGGATCTGTTGTTGATGGAGAGGACATTTTACAAGAAACCCTTCTTAAAGCCTCACGCTCATTAACCAATGGTATCGTTGTAAAACAACCGCGTGCTTGGTTATTTCGCATTGCACACAATACGGCCTTGAACTATTTCCGATCGACAAGGAAAGAAATGGCAATGAAAAATGAAATCAGTCTTGAGACATCCTCTATTGATGAGTTTCCAAGGCAAAGCACCGTAAAGGACACATTACGGCCATTTCTGCAATTGACCCCGAAGCAGCGTAGCACAGTCATTCTTCGTGATGTTCTTGGTTATTCAGCAGCAGAAGTATCAGTGTTGACGGATAGCTCAGTTGAATCCGTGAAATCTGCTTTGCATCGTGGGCGCAATGTTCTTAAAGAAATTGATCAAGATGAGGCCGCACAAGAAGTCCCATTGGACGAGCACCAAAAAGAACTACTTTCCTTATACGCTAAATATTTCAACGACCAAGATTTTGACCGACTACGCGATATGCTGTCTGAAGAAGTCCGCTTACAGTTGGTATCTAGAGTAAGTCTAAACGGGAAAGAAGAAGTCAGTAGCTATTTTGGCAATTACCAGAAAGCAGAAGATTGGATTATGACGCCAGGGTGTGTTGAAGGAAGGCCTGCCATTTTGGTTTTTGATAGAACAGACCCCTCCGGCCCCCTTAGCTATTTTATTTTGGTAAATTGGGACGCTGAGAGAGTACTCACTATCCAGGATTTTCGTTATGCACGATATGTATTACAAGATGCACAATGGGAACGGATTTAAAACACTTTTATATATTTCTAATCATCGGAATTTGAATTCTGAACAAAGTCCCTTTTTTCGAGTTTTCGTTTATTATTGTAATATTCCCGGAATGCCGAGAAATAATTTCCTTAACGATTGGAAGTCCTAGACCGCATCCCTCCTCGCCCCCTCCGGGAATACGATAAAATCTTTCAAAAATTTTCACCTGTTCATTTACCGGAATGCCGGGCCCATTATCGTCAACTTCCACAACAGCCTGCTCACGTTTTCTATAAAAGCGGACAGTAATTTGGGCATCTTTTTCGCAATATGTCAGTGCATTATTAATCAGATTTCTAAGGGCTTCTTCAAGAAGTCCTTGCTGTCCTTTGATAGGTAGCTCTGCCTCATCGCTCTCACAGCCTAGATCCATATTATGGCTAATTGCTTTGGGCACAAGATCAGCGGTTACTTCACGGCAAATGTCTGCCAAATTAATTTCGTTAAATTCAAGATCACCGTCAACTGGCGTTGCTCTGGCGAGACTTAATAGCTGCTGTATTAAATGGGTGGATTGATAAGTACTCTCGCGCAAATGATCCAGCCTCTTTTTTAGCTCTTCTGGATCTTCTTCCGTCAAGGCTAAATCGGCTTGTGTTTGTATGCCGGCAAGCGGTGTTCGCAACTGATGCGCGGCGTTTGACGTAAATCGTTGCATGGCTTCAATACTATTGCCTAGCCTTAGCATAAGGCTGTTAATCGCCCCAACAAGATGACGAACTTCCTGCGGCACTTCATGTAAAATCGGCCTCAAATCCGATTGTGTCCGTCTGTTAAGTGCTTCTTCAAGTTTTAGGAGCGGTCTAAATCCTCGGCTAATCCCAACCCAAAGAACAACACCAGCACCCAAAATTAA
>JAESSA010000023.1 GCA_016764355.1 Sneathiella sp.
AAATCTTGCCACACAAACAGCACGGGCTACAGAGGATATTTCAGCGCAAGTATCTGGTATTCAAGAAGTGACAGAGCTTGCCGCCGGCGAAATTAATGGAATTTTGAAGATCATCAATGAAATAAGCGAGACGACTTCTTCGGTTGCTGCAGCTGTAGAGGAACAAGCGGCTGCCACAAACGAAATATCTAATAGTACGGGTAGCGCGTTTGAAGGGACAATTAGCGTTAAGGGCCAAGTGTCTGAAATAGACGGTTTTGTCTCAAAATCCCGTGAGGCGTCAGATGAGGTTATGGCCGCGACCACCATGCTTGTTGAAGATGCGGATCAAGTGTTGCAGGAAGTGAACAACTTTTTACAAAAAGTTCGTGTCTAAAATACCTAAGTCGAGATTATAACAAAAAAGAGGACTGAAAAATCAGTCCTCTTTTTTGTGCAATGTATCCTAATTTCCATTGCTTATTGGTAGGAAGTTACAGCCCAAACAAGCATTATAATTGGGAATGAAAAGATCGCGATCGCATCTTTGTATTTTAATAAAAGTGATTTTGAGCCAGTTTTCATAATTTTGCCTGATACAATGCTACCAACTAAATTTCATGGAATATAGCGTCTGTTCGCAACTGAAGCATTGATTGTAATCAATTAAATCGACACTTTTTTTAGCCTCATATTTAACCCCTAATTCACATATAAATTAGTTAATAAATGCCATGAGAAGAAGATTTTGCTATAAGAAACAATATGTTGATGCATTGATGGAATACCCGGCGGCCAAATCACCAAATCTCGGCTATCGGGTAAGCGCCAAGTTAATTTTATTCCCTCTATAGCTAAACTCTCTTATGATTGGTGACGAAATGAACGTTATCTGGGAAATGTCGGACTATAATAGTTCTGTTCCCGAAAGTTGAATTGAGATCATATGGCTAAGGTCAGGGATAAATCGATCAATGCAGCGCTTCAGGAAGAAAACCGGTTGCTCCGGCAGCAACTTGGGAATGCAGGTCAGAAAAACCTTCTTCTAGAGTATCTCATTGAGAATTCCCAAGACATCATCGCTGGATTGAATAAAGAAGGGCGCGTTATTTTCGTCAGCCCCTCCATCGAAAAAACACTAGGATATAAACCTCACGAACGCATTGGAAAATTGTCTCAGGATATTATTCATCCGGATGATCTGGCAATTGTCGCTCAATTACGAGACGGCGTTTCCGAAGACGCCAAACAATTTAAAGTCCAATATCGTTTGCGTCACAAGGAAGGACACTGGGTCACGGTTGAGACAAGTGTTATTGCAACGTCTCAAATTGAGGGAACCGTCGTCCTTCTGAGTTCCCGCGACCTCTCACGACGCCTGAAATCCCACCGAGAGCTATCGGACTTGGAGAGCAATTTTTCTCAAATTTTCAATGCAAGTCCAGATTTATTGTCCATTTCTGATCTGGAAGATTCAACCTATTACGCAGTCAATGACACCTGGCTAAAATTCCATCACCGCACTCGAGAAGACGTGATCGGTAAAGATGCTTCGCAGTTGGGCATTTGGGTAAAACCGTATGATCGTCAGAAATTTGTCGACGATTTGAGACAGAAGGGCTTTATCGAGAATATCGAAATTCAAATCGGATCCGAACACGCACCGGCACGGACCTTTATCTCTTATGGAGAGATAATCATCTTCAACGACAAGAGGTGCTGTTTCACTGTCTCCATGGATATTACCGAGCGGAAAGAAAATGAAGATAAGCTGCGGCAATCTGAAATCTGGTTGCAGACATTGTTCAACACAAGCCCTGCCCTGACGACTGTCTCAAATCTGAAGACGTCAGAACTCCTACACGTAAATGATGCCTGGCTAAAAGGATACGGTTACACGCGAGACGAAGTCATCGGCAAGAGAGCCATCGATTTGAATCTTTGGGTGAATGTTTCTGATAGAAATAGATTCGTCGAGAACCTTTCGCGGAATGGGTTCGTTAGAGATATGGAAATACCATTTCATTGCAACGACGGTACCATAAAAACGGTGCTTTATTCGGGTGATATCATTCATATGGATGGTCAGGCGCGATTACATGCGGTTGCCGTCGATATCACTGAACGGAAGGAAAAAGATCGAGAACTTGAGCTTTATAGAGATCACCTTAAAGGACTAGTCAAGGAACGAACGGCAGAGCTTGAAAAAAGCAGGGAACTCTTCCGGGAATTTGCTGAAAATGCTGTTGATTGGCTGTGGGAAACAGATGCCAATCTGCAGTTTACACAGCTCAGTGGTAATTTTGAGGACGTGTTAGGCATTCTGAAGGAAGACATTATCGGAAACACTTGGCAAGAAATCCTCGTGCGATCACAAGATAATTTGTCTCCTGAGTGGCAACAGCATTTGCAGGAAATTAATGATCATCTTCATTACCGGGTTGTTGAGGTCGTTTGGACGAAGCCCGACGGCAATAGTCGACATATCAGCCTGAGTGGCAGCCCCAGATTTGATGATAAGGGAACTTTCGTAGGGTATCTCGGAGCCGGGCGGGATGTCACCTATAACAGGCATCTGGAAGAGCAAGTTCGCCGCGCACAAAAAATGAAGGCCGTTGGCCAGTTGACCGGCGGAATTGCCCATGATTTCAACAATATATTAGGCATCGTTCAAGGCAATCTGGAACTTCTGGAGGATATTGTTTTTGATAATGAGAGTGCCTTGGAGCGGGTAAAAAAAGCTCAAAATGGCGTCATGCGCGGAACGGACATCACAAGAAAGCTTCTTGGATTTTCCAGCAAGCAAGCCGGTGAAGTCAGAGTAACCCCCATCAACACGTTCATCAAAAACATCGAAGAACTGATAGCCAGATCTCTCACGGCTTCGATTAATGTTGAAACACATATTGATGAAGATCTTTGGTCTGCTGCAGTTGACCCGGGCGATCTTGAAGACGCACTCCTCAATCTTTCGCTCAATGCACGAGATGCGATGCCGGACGGAGGAACGCTGTCTATCGAGACAGCGAACAAGGTTTTTGATGAAGGAAACATACGGCTACATCCAGAGATACATGCCGGTGAATATGTCATGATTTCGGTCAGTGATACAGGCGTGGGAATGACCGCTGATATCAAGGACAAGGTACTTGAACCTTTTTTCACAACCAAGGAGCAAGGCAAGGGCACCGGCCTTGGATTAAGCATGGTCTATGGGTTTGTTCAAAGATCCAATGGTCACCTCAATATTTATTCTGAACTGGGGAAAGGAACAACAGTTCACCTTTTCCTGCCCAGATCGGAGAATAGCGATGCTGATACCAGTATCAACGACAGTAAAATCGCGGATCTGCCTAAAGGGAATGAAACCATCTTGATTGTCGATGATGAGGAGGGGCTGCGAGATGTCACCGCTTCTTACCTGAAAATGCTCGGCTACTCGACAATTGTCGCAGAAAATGCAGATCAGGCAATTGTAATTCTTGGAAACAATCGGGATATTGACCTCTTGTTTAGCGATGTTGTCATGCCGGGAGGTGTTGACGGATATCAACTGGCTTCCATGGCTCACGAAAATTGGCCAGCATTGAAGATTCTTTTGACAAGTGGCTTTACAAAGAAAGTAGAAGCCCTCAGTCAAAGCGACGACAAATACTTGATAGAATTGAACGAACAATTACTGGGAAAACCCTACAATATTTCCAAGCTGGCACTTGCCCTTCGCAAAGCCATCAAAACTTAATGTTAAGATCAATGGCAATTCTTCTAGGCTGCGGACTCTAATTGGCCTTTAAAGGAAAATCACTTCCAGTTGGTATGTTGGTGTCTTTTTGATTAATGCCAATTCCAGGTCGTTTTTTGTTGGTGTTGATTTGCTGTAGGTGATCCCCCAGGAGGTGACATCAATTCTGCAGATGAGCCCCCCGTATTTCAGGGCGATTTGGTACCCAGACGACGGCCCTGTACATTGGCATGTTTTATAGCAAAATGGCAACAGGATCGCTGGGGGCGGGGAGGCCCAGGAAATCCCGTCAGTTTCCAGAATGTCATAGCAGAGCTCTTGCCCTTCTATGGTATTGATTAGTGAAATATCGACATCTATTGGCATATATCTTCCCTTCAATTCTGGGATAAGACGTGCAGCCATGGCAGATTGTGACGCTAAAAATTAAGGAGGAGCGTTGCTATTTGTATGGCCCATCTGTTATGGGTCTATGATGCAGTGGATAGACGATGGCTTAGTCCTTTCAGCCCAAAAATATGGCGAAAATAGTGTGATTCTACATAGTTTTTCGCGCGAGCATGGCCGCTATGCTGGTATGGTTCGCGGCGGCACTTCCAAACGCTTGCGCGGATTATTACAGCCGGGAAACGAGATTGGATTAAATTGGCGGGGACGTTTAAGCGAACATTTGGGCAATTTTACTATTGAGGCCAAAAGCGCAATTGGTGCCTCTCTCTTCGCTGACCCCTTAGGCCTTTCTGCCAGCAGTGCGGCGTTAGCTCTACTGATGAAAATTCTGCCAGAAAGAGAGCCGCACCCTGCCTTATTTGAGGCAACAATACTCTTGATCAAATCCTTATCCGGCGACATTGCAATTTGGGGTCCTTTGTATGTGCGGTGGGAACTGGGGGTGTTGGCAGAAATGGGTTATGGGTTAGATTTGGGAGAATGCGCGGCAACAGGATCTAAAACTGATTTGGTATATGTATCCCCAAAATCGGGCCGTGCTGTATCCAAATCTGCGGGGTGGGCTTATCGGGACAGAATGCTTAAGCTCCCAGCCTTTTTGCAGAACACTCAAGGGGATCCGAAGGCTGCGGCTCCCTTGAAGGATCAAGTGTTGGATGGAATGCAATTATCCGGGTACTTTATCCACAAATTTCTACTTGCTCATTATACTGAAGAAGCACTCCCTGCGAGAGAACGTTTGATCACATCCTTAAAAAAAGATCATGCTCTTTAAGTGCAGAGATAAAAATCTTGCCGCGATTGTAAAAATCTGTCCATTGCCGGTGATCTGGTGGTATACAGGAAAGTATGAGTGATCTATCTCCGATTAAACCCGGTGAGGTTCTACCGACTTCGCTGAAGGACGCCATAAGCGAGCGTTATCTCGCCTATGCGATGTCAACAATCATGTCCCGGTCTTTGCCTGATGTGCGCGATGGCTTGAAGCCTGTACATCGACGGCTTTTATTTGCCATGCGCTTGCTAAAACTTGATCCTGGTTCAGGTTTCAAGAAATGCGCGCGTGTTGTGGGGGACGTGATCGGTAAATACCATCCCCATGGTGACCAATCGGTTTATGATGCTCTGGTAAGGCTGGCCCAAGATTTTTCCCAACGATACCAACTGGTTGACGGTCAGGGGAATTTTGGAAATATCGACGGGGATAATGCCGCAGCTATGCGGTATACAGAAGCCCGGATGACGGTTTTTGCCGAATTGCTCATGCGGGACCTTGATCAGGATACGGTAGATTTTCGCGCAACCTATGATGGGGAAGAGGAAGAACCGGTTGTTCTTCCTGCAGCTTTTCCAAACTTACTGGCGAATGGTTCTACCGGTATAGCGGTTGGTATGGCGACCTCTATTCCGCCACATAATGCCACAGAGATTTGTAACGCCTTGCTGCATTTGGTGAAATACCCCAGTGCGGGCATTGATAAACTTATGGAATTTATTCCTGGGCCTGATTTTCCAACGGGCGGGGAGCTGGTTGAAAAGCCGGAAAGCATCCGCGAAGCCTATTTGACCGGACGGGGTGGTTTCCGCCAACGGGCAAAATGGGAGACTGAGGATACGGGGCGCGGTACCTATCAAATCGTAGTCACAGAAATTCCGTACCATGTTCAAAAAGGTAAGCTGATTGAGCGGATTGCCGAGCTTATTCAGGCTAAAAGACTTCCCTTTCTAGCGGACGTTCGGGACGAGTCTGCGGAAGATATTCGTCTGGTACTCGAGCCAAAAAGTAAGAACATTGATCCGGCTATGCTTATGCAGGGTCTTTTTCGTTTAACAGACTTAGAAAATCGTTTTCCTTTAAACATGAACGTGTTGGATGCAACACAAACCCCTGGTGTCATGGGGCTTGGCGCAGTTTTACAAGCGTTTTTGGATCACCGATTTGTCGTGCTGGGACGTCGTTCACGTTACCGTCTTGGGAAGATTGAACATCGACTTGAAGTGCTGAACGGTTACCTGATCGTTTTCTTGAATTTGGATGAAGTGATCCGCATTATCCGTGAAGAAGATCACCCGAAACAATCCTTGATGAGTACTTTCACGCTCACGGACGTTCAAGCTGAAGCCGTTTTGAATATGCGCCTTCGTTCTTTGCGCCGTTTGGAAGAAATGGAACTTAGAACTGAACACACTAAACTGACGGAAGAAAAACAAGGCCTTGAAGCATTGCTTGCAAGCGAAGATTTGCAACGCAACGCCATTTCTTCTGAATTGCGTGAGCTTAAAAAGATCTTCAAAAAAATTCCTGAAGTTACCAACCGCCGGACCACAATTGGCGAGGCGACGGAGCTTCCTGAAATCTCACTTGAGGCAATGATTGAAAAAGAACCAATCACAGTGATCTGTTCTGAAAAAGGATGGGTTCGGGCCTTGAAAGGGCATGTGGATCAAACGGGGGATGAGAAATATAAAGACGGGGATGGGGCTCGCTTCTGGATACAAGCAGAGACCACAGATCGCCTTGTCTTACTCGGCACTAATGGGCGTTTCTATACGCTTGGTTGTGACGGACTTCCACGGGGACGAGGGCATGGAGAGCCTATTAGGCTGATGATTGATCTTGGCAATGATCAGGATATCGTCTCTTTGTTTGTCCATAAGCCTGATCGAAAATTGATCGTCGCCTCTTCTGATGGTCGGGGCTTTATCGTGGACGAAAACAGTGTTATCGCCCAGACTCGTAATGGAAAGCAGACATTGAATGTATCCGGTGGCGTGGTTGCAGCTTTCTGTATTGAAGTATCAGGAGATTCTGTTGCTGTCATTGGAGAGAACCGAAAGGTTAACTGTTTTGAGCTCTCTGAGCTTTCCGAGATGAGCCGAGGACGCGGCGTGACCTTGCAGCGCTATAAAGATGGCGGGCTTTCTGATATCAAGACCTTTGTAAAAGAAGAGGGTTTGACGTGGAAATCAGGGGAGCGGACGAGAACAGAGCCGGATTTGGCAGGGTGGTATACCCGAAGGGGTAATGCGGGCCGATTAGCGCCACGCGGATTTAATAGAAATAATAAATTTAGCTAAACAGAGGGAAATTCTGTGAACACTTTGTACGAAGCTTTTAAGGCTTCAGCGAAAAAGTATGCGAGTAATGGCTTTTTATGTGTTCCGCCGCTGGCTAAACGAAATTATTATCCTGATGGAGTCGAATTCACCTATTCAGATTGCGATGAAGCCATTGAAAAACTAAAATCTGCATATGAAAACGCAGGCTATGGATATGGTCATCGTATCGGCTTCCTGCTTGAAAATCGCCCTGAATATGTTTTGCATTTGATTGCCTTGAACGGGCTGGGGGTTTCCTGCGTTCCCATCAATCCCGATTATCGGCATGACGAAGTTCTCTATCAGATGAGCATTCGGACGCAGATCTAGTTGTTACCCTTGAAGACCGTTTGCAAGATATGGAAGCGGTCGCAAAGGCACGGGAAAAGTCCTTATCTGTTATTAGTGTCGATAAGTTACTGGATACCTTACCGCCAGCTGGAAAGCCAGCTAGCTCGGAAACCCCAAATCGGCGGACTGAGGCGAGCCTTCTGTATACGTCTGGTACAACAGGACGGCCTAAAGGTTGTGTTCTGACTAATGATTACCACCTTACCGCAGCCTATTGGTACGCAGAACTGGGTGGCTTGATTGATATTCGTGAGGGCCAAGAGCGCCTTTACAATCCCTTGCCTCTTTTCCATATGAACGCTGCTATAGTCTCTTTAGGCTGTATGTTGGTGACTGGGGGCTGCTTGATTATCCCAGATCGTTTCCATCCACGCAGTTGGTGGCAGGAAGTTGGGGACAGTCGTGCGACGATCATTCATTACCTGGGGGTTGTCCCTCCTATGTTACTCAATCAGCCAAAATCTGACCTTGAAACATCCCACACTGTACGTTTTGGTATTGGTGCTGGGGTAGAACCTGAATTACATGGCGTGTTTGAAAAACGCTATGGGTTTCCCTTGCATGAAGTCTGGGGGATGACTGAGACAGGTCGGATTTTAGCGGTGAATTCTGAACCTCGTCAAATCAACACCCGTGCCTTTGGACGTCCCATTAAGGATCTGGAAGCGAAGATTGTCGATGGGGATGGTCGAGAGTTGCCACGGGGCGAGCCCGGTGAGTTATTGATACGGTGTAGCGGTGATGATCCTAGGCGTGGTTTTTTTGCAGGCTATCTAAAAAATGAAGAAGAGACTGCGGAAGCGTGGGAAGGCGGCTGGTTTCATACGGGGGATACCGTCATTCAAGATGAGACCGATATGCTTTTCTTCGTTGACCGGAAAAAGAATATTATCCGCCGATCAGGAGAGAATATTGCCGCTGCTGAAGTGGAAGCCACATTGCAATCCCATGAGGCAGTTGCCCAAGTTGCCGTGATCGCGGTCAAAGATGAAGTGCGCGAAGAAGAGGTGATGGCCTGCATTGTTTTAATGCCGGGTATTCAGCCCTCAGAAGCGCTTGCAAGCAGCCTGTTTGAATTTGGATACGCGAGAATGGCCTATTACAAACCACCGGGATGGGTACTATTCTTGGATAGCCTGCCAACAACTGGAACGCAGAAAATTCAAAAGGCACAAATCTTTGAGCCGGGAGTAGACCCTCGTACATTGGAGGGAATATTCGATTTCCGTAAGTTGAAGAAAAAGCAGCGTGTGCTAGCTTCTTAAAATTTCGTCTTCATGAACAAATAAAAAGGCCGCTGGAAAAACCAGCGGCCTTTTTTTGTTTATCACTCGGTCTTTAGTAATTAGAGCCGAAGATGACACTTGGAAGCCATGTGACAATTTCCGGAAAAATTGACAATAGGACCAGTGCAAACAGCTGAATTAACACAAACGGGATAACGCCTTTGTATATCATCGCTGTTGTCACCTCTGGTGGCGCAACCCCTCGAAGATAGAAGAGGGCAAAGCCAAACGGTGGTGTCAGGAACGATGTTTGCAGGTTCATCGCAATCATAATACCAAGCCAAACAGGATTTACGTCCATTTGCAAAATGATAGGAGCTACAATCGGAACCACAACGAAAGTGATTTCGATGAAATCCAGGAAGAAACCAAGGAAGAAAATAACCAGCATCACTGTCAGAATCGCACCGAATTTACCACCAGGCATTGATGACAGAAATTCGTGCACCATGTCATCGCCACCAAGGCCGCGGAAGACAAGGCTAAAGAGTGCTGCACCAATCAGAATGACAAATACCATGGAGGATATTTCCATGGTTGATTTACAGACGTCCTTCAAGATGCCCGCGCGATAAACCCGTTTAAGACTAATTGCAAGACCGGTCAATACAACGGCTAATAATGCAAATGCGAGGATAAGGCCGAAAATTGTGCCGCTGCTATAGACTGTCTGTCCTAGGCGAAGGTCGAAGATATTCGCAAGGATCAGCATCAGGAAAATACTGATGCCCGCACCATAGATCAATTTACCGTGTTTTTCATCCAGTCGCAGGCCTGAGAGTAAAATGGCACCCATTCCGCCCACAGCCGCTGCTTCCGTTGGTGTTGCAAAGCCCATTAAAATGGAGCCCAGAACAGCGAGGATCAAAAGGATAGGAGGTAGAAGTGCATGAAGAACTTTAAGGACAAAGCTACCATTGATTTCTTCATAATCATCACGGGGAACGACAGGAGAACTTTCTGGTCTAACGTAGGCTATAATAATTTGATAGAGCATATACATGCCAACAAGCATCAAGCCTGGCAAAAGAGCCCCTGCGAAGAGGTCGCCAACGGAGACTGGCTCTGGAGACCAATTGCCGATTACCCGCTGCGCATCGACATAGGCGTTTGAGATTTGTTCACCCAAAATAACGAGAACAATTGAGGGGGGAATAATTTGACCCAATGTTCCTGAGGCACAAATAGCACCCGCCGCCAATTTGGGATCATATCCGTTCTTCAACATGGTTGGGAGTGCCATCATGCCCATGGTTACAACAGTTGCCCCAACAATCCCGGTAGAGGCTGCAAGGAGTGCACCAACGATAAAGACGGAGATGCCAAGACCGCCGCGCATTTGACCAAAGAGCATGCCCATGGTTTGAAGCAACTCTTCGGCAACTTTTGATCGCTCGAGCATGACTCCCATAAAGACGAATAGGGGAACCGCAATGAGGATTTCATTCCACATAGCGTTTCCAAATACCCGCGACGGCATAGCACCTAAAATGCTGATGTCAAATATACCGATAGCCCAGCCTACGCCTGCCACAAAAAGAGCGACGCCTGAAAGCGTAAAAGCCACCGGGAAGCCAGCCATTAGAGCAAGAACGGCTAAGCCAAACATGCCCAAGGCGAAAATTTCTACGAGTTCCATTGTTCTATATTACCTCGTGTTTTTCTTCTTGAGGCGCAGCTTCGTTACCAGTCAAGAACAGGATGGAGTGGATAATTGTAGAGCATCCTTGCAAGATCATCATACCGCAAAAAAGAAGAATAACTGTCTTCAGAGCATAGACATATTCAATGCCAGAACTTTCGCGAGATACTTCTAGGATTGCCCAAGAACTGGACACATAAGTCCAGCTAAGTACAAAGATTGCGATACATACTGGAATTAAGAGGAATACTGATCCCAGTAGGTCGATCACCGCTTTACTGCGCGGGGTCGCATCGGCGTAGAAAATATCAACGCGCACATGGCCGCCATGTAAAAGAGTAAAAGACGAGCCAAGAAGAAATAGCACAGCGTGGCTATATATGATGGATTCCTGCACTGCAATAGAACCAACACCAAAAACGTAGCGCGCGAGAACAACAGCAAATTGTATAAGAACCATGACTAACGCTAGCCAGGCAACATTTCTTCCAACAAATTCACTCATTCTGTCAATCGTGCGAGCCACTGAGGCAAGACCATTCAAGAGAACCACTCCTCGTATATTAAACACTAATAAAATAATATTTTCCGATAGCTGTAATCAGGAACACTATCGGATCGGTACATTTAAATGAAAAATGCTTGTACCGATATAAGAAAAAAGCCTGTACCAAAGTAAGGTACAGGCCTTGTTTTTAAGAAATCGACTGGTTTAGCCGCCGTATTTAAACGGTAGACGACGTGCTTTTGAATAAGCTTCGTCCGAATATTTCGCCATTGAAATAGCGTTTTTACGGAATTTGATGAAGCTGTCATACACTTTGCGTGTGATCTTGTCAGTATTAGCAACATCTGCCATTAACTGACCAGAAGCCGCACCAAGAGCATTCAGAATGTCATCTGAAGTCTTACGAACAACAACACCATGCTTAGTTACCAGAGTTTTAAGGGCGTCACCGTTACGCGCATTAAATTCTGCATACATGTAGTTGTTTTCAGCAAGCGCAGCATTTTGAACAAGAGCTTGATGAGGCTTTGAAAGGCCTTCCCAAACTTTAGAGTTCATGCCAATGCCGAGTGATGAGCCTGGCTCATGGAAACCTGGATAATAATAGTTTTTGGCAACTTTGTAGAAACCAAACGCTAAGTCGTTCCAAGGACCAACCCATTCAGAAGCGTCGATCGCGCCTGATTGCAGGGCCGGATAGATTTCGCCGCCTGGAAGAGCCAAGGCATTTGCGCCAATCTCGTTCAATACGTCACCGCCAAGACCTGGCATACGCATTTTCAGGCCTTTCATGTCTTCCAGAGAGTTGATTTCTTTTTTGAACCAACCGCCCCACTGAACACCTGTGTTGCCGCCGAGAAGATGCTTAAGTCCAAATTGGCTACCCAATTCATCCCAAAGTTCTTGTCCGCCAGCGTGGTGAATCCATGCATCCATTTCATTCGCTGTCAGACCAAAAGGCACGGCAGTGAAGAAGTTGTAGGCTGCAGATTTACCTTTCCAGTAATAATCGGCGGCATGGTAAAGGTCTGCAGTACCCGAAGATACGGCGTCAAAGCTTTCGAATGGTGGTACCAATTCGCCAGCTGCGTAAAGCTTAATAGTAAGATCTCCACCACTTGAAGCAGTTACACGATCAGCAAAACGCTGTGCACCTGTGCCAAGTCCTGGAAAGTTCTTTGGCCATGTTGTGACCATTTTAAGTTCTTTTTTGCCTTTAGCGATTGCTGGTGAAGCAAAAGTTGCTGCACCTACAGCTAAACCAGCAGCGCCGGTTAGTACGGAACGACGATCCATTTACATAATCTCCCCTGTTATACTAATTTTGGTACTCCCTGTTAAAAAAGTACCTGCGTTTATCAGTGCCATTGAAGTATTAAGGGCACCTTAGCGGATCAGAGTATAAAAAATATACAGATAAAGGCAACAAGTAGTATGCCCACTTGTTCAGAAAAAAGGAGAATTTGTGGTTAAATTTTAGGCAGTTTTGGATTTTCAGGGAAAGAAAGAGGTTCCCACCCTTCTTTCGTAAGAATTTCGGCAGGGCGAAATTTCTTTTTGTAGTCCATTTTTTTGCTCTCTTCGATCCAGTATCCAAGATACACATGGGGCAATGACATTTTTCTCGCTTGATATATATGCCAAAGAATCAAAAAGTTACCGGGGCTTCTTTTGTTTTCTTCCGGATCAAAGAAGCTATAGACCAGCGACAGGCCATCATCCATGAGGTCCGTCAGGCAAACAGCATAAAGCGTTCCATCTTTTTTCCTGAATTCAACTAGTTGCGAGCGAACAGGGCTGTCTTCTATCATCGCCCGGTAGTCGTTAAAGGTCATGTCCACCATACCGCCGTCTTTGTGGCGGGAATCTAAATAACAATGAAATAATTTGAAATGCTCTTCGGTGGCAAGTGCTGGTTTTTCAGTCACCATCAAGTCGTTATTGCGAGACCATATTCGGCGAAAAGATTTTGTTGTTAGGAAGTCCGCGACATTAACGCGTAAAGGAATACAGGCCGAACACCCGTCGCAAGCCGGCCGGTAGGCCAGATCTTGGCTGCGCCGGAAACCTGCAAGGCTCAAAGCATTATGTAGATGATCCGGATCTTCTCCTGCGAGCAGGGTAACAATCTTCCGCTCCATTTTGTCTGCAAGATAGGGGCAGGGAGAGGGAGGCGTCGAGAAGAAGAACCGAGACGGTATTTCCACTCGTTTCATTCAGCGGCCTTCGTAAAACTTAACATACCAATTAGGGTAACGCGTTTCGAAATATTAGCAAATTTTACAGAAAAAAATACTAACAAACTCACACTAATCCATAATAAAGGGGGGCAAAAATGGAGAATACGATCCACAGGAGTATAACTAAGGGGGCTCCCGCTTTAAAATAGTCCATGAATTTATAGTGCCCCGGTCCCATGACCAATAGATTCGTTTGGTATCCCATTGGGGTTGCGAAAGAACAATTGGCCGCAAAGATTACGGCAAATACGAAGATCATTGGGTCGACGTCTATTTTTGTCGCAATGCTAATGGCAACGGGCGTAAATAAAACTGCCGTCGCACTATTACTCAATACATTCGTGAAAAAAGCGACGAGTAAGAAGAACATGGATAAAATGAACGCTGGCCCAGCTCCTTCTAACAGGGCGACGGCTTGTTCGGCAATGAAAGTCGCGCCACCAGTTGCCTGCATAGCCGTTCCAAGGCCCAGAGCCGCCCAAATGAGGAGGAGAATGCGCCTGTCAATAGATCTGCTCGCCTGATGAATGTTAAGGCAGCCAGAGGCAATCATTGCCGCGCCACCGGCAACTGCGGCAATCACAATTGGAACAAGCCCAGTTGCTGCAGACACGACAACAGCTCCAAAAATCAGTCGAGCGCGCCATGATAGGGCAAGAGCAGGCAATTCGCGGGTTGACCATTCAAGAAGGAGAACGTCCGGATTTTTGCGAAGCCTTAAAATGCTCTTTCGCTTACCAAATAAAAGTAGAACGTCGCCTGCCTCCAACCGGATGTCGGTCATACGGCTTGTGCGGATCATTCTGGATCGGCGTTGAATGCCCAACACAACGCAGCCTGTCCGGTATTGAAAGCTGATTTGGTGGAGGGCGCGACCAATCATCCTTGAGGCTGGTGCAACGACCACTTCTGCTAATGTTTGATCGTGAACAGCATGAATTTGTGTTTCATCAGAGTCGGTCTTTTCCTCAATTTCCAAAAAATCGCGAAGGATTTGAGGGTTGTCCGAGAAGGAATCTGTCAGTGACTTTCGGGTTCCAGCAAACACAACTGAATCACTCGGGCGTAGCTCCAGATCATCAAAAGGGGGGAGAATCATTTTCTCGTCCCGTTGAATGAAGCGAATGGTAATATTCTTCAAACTTGGAAACTGACCGGCAATGGCTTTCTCTCCCACCAGAGGGCTTTCCGGTGAAATTTCCATTTGAACAATAAACTGTTTACCCGATAGCGTCGTCGTGCCGTCGCCAACGGCTTCCCTGTCTGGCAGGAATTTAGGAATTACAACAAGTGCATATACTAAACCAGTTGCCGCAAGAACTAATCCGGGCACAGTGAAATCAAAAAAATTGATAGCTGGCATTCCTGCTTGAACTGCAGCAGCGGATACTAAAAGATTCGTTGATGACCCAATGAGCGTTGTCATCCCCCCGAGGATGGAGGGGTAACTTAAAGGTATCATAAGGGTTGATGTGGATCTGTGTAATCGTTCCGCAAGGGCGGTCATTAACGGAATGAATATAACAACGACTGGCGTGTTATTCATAAAAGCGCTGATGATCAGAACTGTGGATAATACCACTGCAATTGCCAAGACTGGATGATGCCGCCGCAGCGTTATCAAGATACGGATGGGCTTTTCCAGTGCGCCTGTTCTGACAATGCCTTGCCCGACAACAAGTAAGGCGAGCACAGTGATTAAAGCGGGGTCCGCCAACCCGACCAGTAAATCTCTGGAGGAGAGAATTTTGTTGCCATTCTGATCTAGCAGTGGATAAAAATTGAACAGAAGCAAAAGTCCCGTTATGACGGCGATTGCAGATATCTCCAGCTCAATCTTTTCGCTTGCAAACGCATACATCGCGACGGCAATAAAACCGAAGACCAGCCACATATGAAGTTGTGATTCAATCATAGTATTTAAAGATTCACGCTTTTGTTAATTATGTAATCATCTGCCGAAGGGGAGATAAGTAACAAATCGGCCATTAAGTCAATTGCCTATAATGAAGATTGTAGCATGTCTTGCAAGGGCCTATAGAAAGATATCCTTTATTTTTATGTGTGTTGGTTTTCTTGACTAATTCAAAAAATTACTATGAAGCAACTGCTAATGATCGGCCGGGTTATTTATCCCTTACAGGCTCAATGACTGCAGATGTGTGTGTCGTTGGGGCGGGATTTACAGGGCTTGGGGTGGCTTTGGAATTGGTACTAAAGGGTTTTTCTGTCGTTGTTTTGGAAGCGAAAACCGTAGGCTTCGGCGCTTCCGGCCGAAATGGCGGCCAGATAGCTTCTGGATATGCTGCTGGGATGATGGACGCCAAACAAGTTGTGGGGGAAAGTGATGTCGCTAAGCTATGGGAGTTTTCAGAGACCGCTAAAAAAATCCTTTATACTAGAATTAACCGGTTTAATATTAAGTGTGATCTTGGTCAAGGGGAGCTCTATGCAGCGCCAAAGAAGTCCCATTTGAAATGGCTGCGAGAAGAACAAAATTTTTGTGAGGAGACATTTAGTTATTCGGGATACCAGTGGATTGATCGAGATGAATTTCGAAGCCTAGTTGCGGGGGAGCGGTATGTTGGCGCTTTACTCGATGTGGAAGGCGGGCATCTTCATCCTTTAAATTACACCTTAGGTCTTGCTGACGCTGCCGCGAATGCCGGGGCTTTGATTTTTGAAAATACAGCGGCACTGGAGATTGAGCGGGGCGCAAAAATTGGTATTCGAACAGCGTCAGGCCATGTGGCTGTCAATTCGCTGGTCCTCGCTGGTAATGCTTATCTGCAGGAATTTAAAATTGAGCCCACAAAACATATTATACCCGTTGAAAGCAGCATTTTGGCGACGGAGCCGTTAGGGGAGGAGCGTGCCGCGCAAATTATGGCGACAAAAGCTTGTGTTGCCGATACCTATTTCGATCTGGATTATTTTAAAATGACACCGGACACCCGATTAGTTTATGGCGGGCAGGATTTGTCATGGAAAAAACAGAGCCTTCAAAACAACAGTATCCGCAGTAATATGTTGAAGACGTTCCCAATGCTGGAAGATGTCAAAATCGACTATATGTGGAGCGGGCGTTTTGCCGTCACAAGCAGTCGATTACCAGATGTTGGACGCATTGATTCCAACATCTATTATGCCCACGGATATTCAGGGCAAGGCGTTCTTTTATCGGCTGTTGTCAGTGATATCCTGGCAGATGCGATAGAGGGGGAAATGGGACGGTTGGATGTGTTTAGCCGAATCCGAAATAAGAATTTACCCCAAAGTAAATTGGTACAAGTCCCTCTTCTTCGTTTGGCATTGCTGTGGAATAAAATTAAAGATGCACTTTAGGGCGCTGTCTTTGAATAAACCGTGCAATCGATCAAATAGTCATGCAAAAGCCGGCCTCGAGAATTGAAGACGGAAACAAGTAATATCAGGGATGAAGTGATTGCCATTGTTAAATAGAAAATGGCGGCATGAAGCAGGGCTGCCATATAGTCTGGATGCTGCGACGATTTCAGTCTAACTTCCAGATCGAAAAGACGCATCCCAACCGTTGCATTCCAATGACTTCCAATAGTGATCGTGTGATATGCTAATGGAACAAGGGCAAGAGCAAATGCCAAAAGAGGGGTCAGTAAGCCAAAGCTTACGATCCCCAAAATTGCGGCAACTGTTGCTGCTGCGATGCCAAGGAAGAAAATACAAACCACATCGACAATATAGGCCAATATCCTTTTCATTCGGATCCCATTGAAATTCTCCGACTGTATTTTTACATTTTCCATGGAAGACAGATTGAAAAGCGGGTCACTGGATTTAGTCACAGCTTTGGAGCTCCAAATTTTTGAACAGGGTCAATAAATAAGTGTGTATGGTCAGGCTTATAGATGGTAGTGGTTTTGCTGAATTTCAAGTAACGCATGGATCCAAATGAAGAAAACTCGCTCTGTTCCCCCAATATTGGTTGCCATTCTTATACAATTGGCGGCATACATTTTGCTTACTTTAGTCCAACCGATTGCTCTAAAAAATTTGGGATACGTAATCCCGCTTTTTTGGCTGATGGTGGTGCAAGGGGCAATTGCCTCCGGAGTTATTTATCTTCTGAAATTTCCCCGCTGGTGGGTGATTATCCAATTTATTGCACCGCCTTTACTTGTCTTAGCGCTTGTCTTGTCCATCCCCTTTTGGGTCCTTCCGGTAATACTCGTTGTCATGATAACCGTCTTTTGGAATGTGGCTGTAGATCGCGTTCCCTTATACCTGACGAACGAGAAAACAGCGCTGGAGTTATCAAAACGCCTTCCAAAACAGGCGGGATTAAAAGTTGTGGATTTGGGAAGCGGCCTTGGTGGGACCATGCGCCTGCTAGCCAAACACCGTCCGGATCAACAATTTTTCGGATTTGAAGGGGCTATGTTACCGTTTCTTCTATCGTGGATTTTGGCGAAAATTGGGAATGGATCCAATACTCATTTTCGTTTCAAGAATTTTTGGCGGCTTGATCTATCAGAATTCGATGTTGTTTATTGCTTTCTATCGCCGATTCCCATGGCAGAATTATATGCGAAAGCAAAGAGGGAGATGAAACCCGGTAGCTTGTTTATCAGCAATAGTTTCACTGTGCCAGATGTTCCGCCAAGTAGAACCGTTTCCGTGAAAGACGGTCGTAAAACAAAGCTTTTGATTTGGGAAATTTGACGTTACTTCAAGTTTTTCGGCAACACCGGCGTTTCTCTTATTAAAACGATACTGATGCGTCTATTGCCGGGGTTCGATGGATCATCTTCAATCATGGGATCCTGATCGGCCTTGCCAGAAACGCGCTGTATACGTTCTAGATCCAAGCCAGTTTCAATGAGGGCACGCCTACTTGCGTTGGCTCTGTCCGACGAAAGTTCCCAATTGGTATAACTGTTTCCCGCGAACCCCGAGCTGTCTGTGTGGCCACTAATTGAAAGGCTATTTGGCAAGTTTTCAATGGCTTTAGCTATTTTACCAATGAGCCGCTTAACCCGCGGCGTAATAGTTGAGCTGCCACTTTTGAACATGCTCTCGTCATACTGGTCGACAATTTGAATGCGTAATCCTTCTGGTATCATATCTATGATGATATTGTCAGCAAGGCCTTCAAGTTCGGGATCGGCAGCAATCGCTTGTTTGAGTTGATCTTTAGCATCCTCAAAGCTTGCCTCTTCAATTGCAGCTAACCTTGCTAAAAATTCTTCTTCATCTATTTCACTTTGTCCGTCACCATCCGCATCATCCTTCTTCCCTTCTTCTGGGGGCGAAATACTGGACGTGACAGAGGGGACGCCTGTATTGGATTTCATAGCGCCTTCGGTTTGCATACTTGTACCGCCAAGAATCCCGCCTGAGCCGGTTTCACTACTGGTACTTGCAACCGTTGGTGCAAAATAATCTGAAATACCTTGTTTTTGTACAGAATCTGTAACGTTCAATAACCACAAAAGAAGGAAGAATGCCATCATCGCCGTAACGAAATCGGCATAAGCAACTTTCCACGCGCCGCCGTGATGGCCCCCGACAACCTTCTTTACCTTCTTAATAATTATCGGTGCTACTTCATCAGCCATTACATTAATCAGTCTGTTTCGCTAAAGGATTATACTGTCGGTGCCGCATCACACGCTTCTTCGATTTCAATGAACGAAGGTCGCTCATGGCTGTACAATGTTTTACGGGCAAATTCTACGGATACAGCGGGTGCATATCCTTGTAAATGAGCAAGCATACCTTGTTTCATACAATCATAGTATTTTGCATCGGCATCAAAATATTGCTGTAAGTTCGTCCCCATTGGCGAAAACAGCCCGTAAGCAACAAAAATACCAAAAAAAGTTCCAACCAAAGCGGCAGCAATCAGACCACCAAGAACTTCCGGCGGCTCAGCGATCGAGCCCATTGTCACAATCACGCCCAACACCGCAGCTACAATTCCAAATGCTGGTAGGGCGTCACCAATCGAATTTACTGCCCCAGCAATGGCATGATGCTCATTGTGATGGGTTTCCAAATCCTGATCCATCAAGGCTTCGACTTCATGAGGGTTTTCTGTTCCCATTGTCATCAACCGTAAATAGTCACACAGGAAATCCATAGCGTGGTGATTGCTGGTAAAGCTAGGAAAATTTTGAAAGAGTGCACTATCCTTAGGATTCTCGATATGAGGCTCCAAAGCAATCATGCCTTTTGTTTTGGCAAGTTTGAAGACCGCATACATTAGGGTCAGCAATTCTGTATAGCTCTTTTTATTGTAGGGAGCGCCCTTCAACAGCTTGCCTAGGTTTCCCAAGACACCAAAAATAACCCATTTGGGGTTACCCTGAAGGAAGGCTCCGGCACCAGCTCCCAAAATAATCAGAAATTCCAGCGGCTGAAAGAGGACGCCAAAATCACCATGAGGCGCATAACCACCAGCAACGCATCCGAATGTAACTACAACTCCAATAATCCAAAACATTCCAGCAGAAACCTTTGTTTTTGTTCTAATTTCTATTAGATTCGGAGTTTTCCCGAATTTGGTTAATAAACGGTGTTCAATTTAGCGAAGTTTTAAATAAAATTTTATTTTTATTGAAACAGTTGCTCTTTGTAGCATGAAATTTTTGATCAATGTGATCGAATATCAATGTGCAGAAAATTCCCTAAGGCTATAGAAAAAGAATGGTTTTCCCTTTAAGTTATGGAAAAGTTCGAAGTGCTTGATCTTAATCATTGCGTAAAAATATTATGAATTGCGAAAATAATGACATTTGATGCCCGTAAATATAGAGATGCCCTAGGATGCTTTGCAACGGGTATCACGGTTGTGACTTCAATGAAGAATAATGTGGAGCCTTTGGGCATTACCGTTAATTCTTTTGGCTCTGTTTCCCTGGATCCACCTCTTGTCTTGTTTAGCCTTGGTCATACAGGCAATCATTGTCAGGAATTTCAGGATTCGGGTAAATTTGCCATTAACATATTAAGTGAGTCCCAACGCCATTTATGTGATCGATTTGCCTCTCCCCTTGAAGATCGCTTCAATGGTGTCTCGCATTCGATCGGTGAAAATGGCTGCCCTGTTTTTGAAGGCAGTTTAGCTGTTTTTGAATGCGAAACTTACGCAACGCACGAAGCGGGAGATCATTTGATCTTTATCTGCCGGGTGACAAACGTAACATCCGACAGCTCGCAAAGTGCCCTTCTTTTCCACAAAGGTGATTTTCCGATTTTATAGGAATACTTGGCGTAGCAAATAGAAATAATAGGCTAGATTTCAGTCTGTGCCGAAAATCCACCAGCTCAACGATCTCGGCGACATACCAAAATGGGATGCTTCACGGTGGGGTGAGGGTTAATATACCAAAGGCATTTTTCGAATATTCTTCTTTCTCGGTTGTCATTTTAAGATATTTCATTTTCGCCCAGTCTTCCGCCATATCGTCATAGAAGGGGGACAAAATGTTTCCAGATTGCCCGGTCGAGTGGATATAGCGGGAGTTGTTCATGTCAGATAAGTCGTAGATCGCCCGCAGGGATGCTGCATGGGTATTGGCAAAAGGTTCTGTTTCGTCCTTGAGGCGGTTTCTACCCACATTGACAGTAAACGTATCACCCATTGACGGCACTTTAATATCAAACAGGTTTTTTAAGCCTGTGATCTTAGTGAAGGGAAGGTGATCACTATGGGCGAAATGGGCTTCCCCCCAATTCCAAGTTGCCATATCTGATCCGTATCGCTCTACCAAATCATCAAGTGCTATTTTTAAGGAATTTTGGAGAATTTCACTGCAATTTTCAACCAAATCGGTGGTTTTGTCGTCGCACCAGAGCGCTTGTTTGTTTTTGTTTAACAGAACATTTTTCAGAAATAAGGGACGTAGTCGCCAATAATTCGGAAAAATATCACCCAGATCATCTGCGTAAATCGCCCGATTCAGCTCTCTCATCCACCCATTAAAAATTAAGGGTTGGGCACTGTTTTTGGCCATCTTGCCGTCCCAAGTGGAGAGTGCAATGAGTGATTGGCGGGATAAATCATCAAGGGGTTTTGTTGTTAGCAGAATCTCAAGAAACTCTATTGCCATAGTGGAGAAGACATCGGACTGAATATCCATAAAAGTTTCGACGCTATGCTTCTCTTCTTGCAAAAGACGTTCTTTAATTCGGTTCGATCTGTAAGGAGGGCTCCAATCTACTGACAGAAAATGAGGATAGTCGTCAGGCACAATTTTTTCATTGGCCGTGTGATGCATTTTTGACTTGGGGTTATATGCCTGAGGGAGTTCATCAAAAGGAATAAAGCCGATCCAGTCATTATCCTTGATCCAACCGGGTACAGGCAGGCGGCCCATGGCTGTATTTTCGGGCTTCCGAATAGGAACAAGGCCGGGGGCATAATAGCCAATATTTCCGTTAATATCGGCATACACCATATTTTGCTCTGGGCTGGTGAAGGGTTTGATTGCCTCTTTAAATTGATCCCAATTTTTAGCCTTCATCATATTGACCGATGCTTCGGGGGATTTGTCTTGGGGCAATAACGTTGTCCATGCAAAAGCCATGACATGGTTTTCTGGCGTCAGATCATTTGTCCGAGTGTGGGCATCGGAAATCACTGGGCCATGCCGAGTTGTCCGAACGTTCAGGGTTACAGATTCTGCATCTTTAATGGTAATGACTTCTTCTCGAATGTCAAAATTCGCCCATCCATAGGGGGTTTTATATTGGCCCGGATTATCAGGATTGATCTTCTCAATATATAAATCCTGAACGTCAGGTCCCGTGTTGGTGAAGCCCCAGGCTATGGTATCATTTCGGCCTAGCACAACAGCGGGAACCCCCGGCAATGTTGCCCCAATAACATCCATGTCAGGTGTTTTTATGTGGGCGAAATACCATAGAGCCGGGGCGGACAGCCCTAGATGTGGATCATTGGCAAGGAGAGGTTTGCCGGATTTTGTTTTGTCCCCAGAGACCACCCAGTTATTGGATCCAGCCCCTTCTGGAAGAGGTTCCGGTGCCATGGCCAATATTTTTTGAACGTCAATTCCAGCTGTTTGATATTGCATTGAATAGTCTGGTAAGGGAGAGGGAGTCTCCCCGGGATAGGGCGGGAGAATTTCAGCAACCCGCTCTGGTGACATGATTTGCATCAGCTGCATGCGCTCTAGTTCTTGTGCCCAGTTTTTACTGAGGTCCCAAGACATCATTTTCGTCCAGACCACAGAATCCGCAGGCTTCCATGGTTCTGGGGTAACGCCAAGTATTAGGAATTCAGGAGGAAGAGGGCCACTTTTCTGGCTTAGATAAGCATTCACGCCAGCAGCATAAGTTTCCAAATTATGAACTGTTTCCGCGTTTAACCTTTTGAGGGATTTTTGAGCCGAGTCATAAACCCCCAAAGTTCGAAGGAATTTATCTGTACCAAGGGTCGGTGCACCCATAATCTCTGACAAGCGGCCAGCACCGATGCGACGGTTCATCTCCATTTGCCACAGCCTGTCTTGCGCATGAACAAATCCAAGGGCAAAGAAGGCGTCACTTAGGTTTTGAGCTTCGATATGTGGGATTCCAGAGGCGTCTCGGGTGATGTCTACGGGCTTGGATAAGCCTTTAAGAGTAATCGTACCATCAGTTTGGGGGAGTGATCCGCGCAGATATACATATCCGCCGCCCATTAAAATCGCCGCGACAGTAACAATTAACAAGACGCCCTTGATCAGCCACTTCATGTATTTTCCCCGAGTAGTTTAAGCTATTGTTAGCATAAAGAAGACGGAGTTCAACCTTGCTCTTGGAACCGTATAAAGTGTCGCTGCGAACAATTTAACCTTCCTTGAACGGAATAGAGACGGTAAAAGAGGGTAAAATTAATATGTGAGGATGGACAATTATGAGCACAAAAGCAGCTTTTATCGGACTGGGCGTTATGGGATATCCTATGGCAGGATATCTTCAAAAAGCAGGATATGACGTCACTGTCTATAATCGAACAACCGCAAAAGCTGAAAAGTGGGCTGTGGAATTTGGCGGGCAATTTGCAAAAACGCCTAAGGATGCTGCGTCCGGTGCTGAATTTGTCTTCACTTGTGTTGGTAATGATGATGATCTACGGAGTGTCGTGCTCGGCGATGATGGGGCTTTTGCCGGGATGTCAGACGGCACAATTTTTGTCGATCATACGACGGCGTCTGCGGAAGTCGCGCGGGAATTAGGCGCTTTGGCCCAATCAAGCGAAATTGGATTTGTTGATGCG
>JAESSA010000024.1 GCA_016764355.1 Sneathiella sp.
TTTCGAAAATATATTCTCAGCGTTTAATGACAATGTTTTAACAGAGATGCTCTCCTTCCTACCTGACGCGGCTATTGAAATACTGGTGCCTATTTTGGGTCTGTTTGTGGGCGGCGGATGGCATTTGACGCTTGGGTTATTGTTTGTGGTTGTCATTATATTCCTGCCGGGGGGACTTATGGAAGGGATCAAAAAAATGGCTGGATTGCTTCGTAAATCGGACCCGCAATTAAGGGACAGGGTAACGCCGCAAGATCAACCAGGTGATAGGGGGTAAGAGTAATGAGTAATTTGGTTCTTCATCTGGATAACGTTCAGAAAAGTTTTGGGGGCCTTCGAGCCTTGTCAGATGTGAATTTGGCGGTGGAAGAAGGGACAACGCATGCGATCATCGGGCCCAATGGTGCAGGGAAATCTACGTTGCTAAATGTGTGTGTCGGTCGTTTGAAGCCGGATTCAGGGAGCGTGACATTTGATGGTCAAGAATTGACTGGCATGAAACCTCATGAAATTGCCCAAATTGGCGTTGCGCGGGTATTTCAAACGCCTGAAATATTTCCTGACATGAACCTGTTGGAAAATGTCATGTTGCCTGCTTTTTCAAGACGGGATGGATCGTTCAAATTCAATGCGCACCTTAAGTTGTCGTCTCAATCTGAAATCAGGGCGGAAGCCGAACATATTTTGGAAGATGTAGGTTTGAAAGAGCAAATGAAGCTTGAGGCGGGAAGCCTTTCGCGGGGGGATAAACGCAGATTGGAGCTTGGAATGTGTCTGATCTTAAAACCCCGTCTTCTCTTGCTTGATGAGCCAACCGCGGGCATGTCTCGCCATGACACAAATAGCACCATTGAATTGCTGAAGAAGATTAAAAGTCGTGGCATGACCAAAATTATTATCGAACATGACATGCATGTGGTGTTCAGCCTTGCCGATAAGGTGAGTGTTCTTGCGCGGGGGAAAATTATCGCGAGTGGGTTACCTGAAGCTGTCCGGGAAGATCCAAAAGTAAAAGAAGCATATCTTGGAGGGGCCTCTTAATGGCACAAGAAAAGTCGTTTTTTAGTGTTCAAGATATACACGCTTACTACGGGGAATCCTATATTGTTCAAGGGGTATCCTTCGATGTTGAAGAAGGAGAAATTGTTGCGTTGCTCGGCCGATATGGTGCGGGGAAAACATCGACCTTACGGGCGCTTGCCAGAATGGATGATCCAAAACTTTCTCAGGGAGAGATCTATTTGGATGGTCTGGCGCTTCATCCCTTGAAAAGTTTTCAAGCGGCCCAGGCCGGCGTTCAGCTGGTTCCTGAAGATCGGCGCATCATTGGCGGACTGACAGTCGAAGAGAATCTTATATTAGCGCAAGTTGCAGAACCTAAAGGATGGGAATTAGAGCGAATTTATGATCATTTCCCAAGACTTGGGGAACGTCGTAATCAGGATGCTATAACCATGTCTGGGGGAGAACAGCAGATGCTTGCCGTGGCTAGAGCCTTGGCCCGTGATATAAAAATACTCTTGCTGGATGAGCCTTATGAAGGGCTTGCTCCGGTGATCGTCAAAGAAATAGAAAGTATTCTTATGGAAGTCCGATCTCTTGGGATTACGACAATCATTGTTGAGCAGAATGCTGTGGCAGCCCTCCAACTTGCAGATAAAGCATTGATTCTGGATATGGGGGAAATCGTCTTTCGTGGATCAGCAAAAGAAGTATTAGAGGATAAGGAACTCAGGCACGAATATCTTGCTATATGACCGTGTTTTTCCACTGAAAATTGAAAAAAAGACATAAAAATTGCTTTATTGCTTTGCAATGTTTGACAAACAGATTTGAATTGTTTGGAATGGAACATAGCAAAATAGATAAACGGCGTTGTTGCGGTATACATAACGGCAACAAATAAGGGAAAACACTGACATGACCTTGAAAGAATTATATCCAGTTTCAGATGAATTGGCTAAATCAGCGTGGATAGATAACGCAGGTTATGAGGCAATGTATAAGGCTTCGATCGAAGATCCAGATACTTTCTGGGGGGAACATGGAAAGCGCGTTGATTGGATTAAGCCTTACACTCAAGTTAAAGACGTCTCATTCGCGAAAGAAGACCTTCATATTCGCTGGTTCCATGATGGTACGCTGAATGTCAGTGCCAATTGTCTCGATCGTCATTTGGAAAAAAGGGGAGATCAACCTGCCATTATCTGGGAGGGAGATGAGCCAACTGATGATAAAACACTGACTTATAGGCAACTCTATGTTGAAGTCTGTAAGTTCTCAAATGTACTCAAAGCACAGGGGGTCAAAAAAGGCGACCGTGTCACTATTTATATGCCTATGATCGTGGAAGCTGCGATCGCTATGCAGGCATGTGCCAGAATTGGTGCCGTTCATTCTGTTGTCTTTGGCGGCTTCTCTCCCGATGCTTTGGGTGGGCGTATTCGGGATTGCGAGTCCAATTGCATCATTACGGCTGACGAGGGTGTTCGCGGTGGTCGCACTATTCCGTTAAAAGTAAACACGGATGCGGCGCTGAAAGACTGTCCTGATTGCACAACGTGCATTGTGGTAAAGCGCACGGGCAATCCGGTCAATTGGGTTGAAGGCCGGGATGTCTGGTATGAAGAGGCTATGGCGAAGGCATCGGAAGATTGTCCGCCAGAAGAAATGAGTGCAGAAGATCCACTTTTCATCCTCTACACTTCCGGATCGACCGGTCAGCCTAAAGGGGTGTTGCATACGACAGGCGGATATTTGGTTTATGCGTCCATGACCCATCAATATGTTTTCGATTATCATGACGGGGATATCTATTGGTGCACGGCTGATGTGGGTTGGGTAACAGGCCATAGTTATATCTTGTATGGCCCCCTTGCCAATGGCGCGACTACATTAATGTTTGAAGGGGTGCCCAATTATCCGACTGTTTCCAGATTTTGGGAAATTTGCGATAAACATCAGGTCAATATTTTCTATACAGCCCCTACGGCTATCCGTGCTTTGATGCAATTCGGCGATGACCCGGTGAAATCAACATCCCGATCTTCTATTCGGTTATTGGGATCTGTGGGAGAGCCCATCAACCCTGAAGCTTGGCGCTGGTACCATGAAGTTGTTGGGGATAGTCGCTGTGCGATCGTTGATACTTGGTGGCAAACGGAGACCGGTGGTATTATGATTACGCCCTTGCCGGGGGCAACAGGTTTAAAACCGGGTTCCGCAACGCGCGCTTTCTTTGGTGTCGATCCTATGTTGGTTGATAATGATGGGGTGGAACTTAAGGGCGAGTGTGCAGGGGTTCTTTGTATTCGTGATAGTTGGCCCGGTCAGATGCGTTCCGTTTACGGAGATCATGAGCGGTTTTATCAAACTTATTTTGCCACTTTTCCTGGTCGGTATTTCACAGGTGATGGGGCGCGGCGGGACAAAGACGGATATTACTGGATTACGGGTCGGGTTGATGACGTGATTAACGTATCCGGTCATCGGATGGGCACAGCGGAAGTGGAAAGCGCTCTTGTGGCCCATAGCAAGGTGTCCGAGGCCGCTGTGGTTGGATATCCTCATGATATTAAGGGGCAGGGCATCTACGCGTATGTCACATTGAACCAGAATGAAACTCCAACGGAAGAGTTACGAAAAGAGCTTATCAAGTGGGTTCGGAAAGAGATTGGACCGATTGCGGCGCCAGACCTTATTCAATGGGCGCCGGGTTTGCCGAAAACTCGTTCCGGTAAAATTATGAGACGCATCTTAAGAAAAGTAGCGGAAGACGATTTTGGAAGTTTAGGAGATACATCAACACTTGCGGATCCGGCTGTCATTGAGGATTTGATTGCTAATCGTATGAACCGTTAAAGATAAAAATGTCATGCTCTGGTCTGCGTCTAAGGGGGATGCGGATTGAAACATGACATAGACCGCTTTTATGCGTTAAAGTTTAAGTATTAAAGCGAATGCGGTCTGAATAAAGACCGGTTGAAATTGTAATATAAAACAGTTCAACGGATTTTGAACACGCTGTCGTGCCTGGGAGGCTCCGCGACTCATGTCAAACACTGTACTTGTTGTGGAAGACGAGCCAAATATCGTCTTGTCTCTACAGTTTATTTTGAGACAAGTTGGTTTTACGGTTCGCGTTGCATCTGATGGCGACCAAGCCATTAGGGCCGTAGAAGAATATGTGCCGGATTTGATATTGCTTGATATCATGTTGCCAAAAAGAGATGGGTTCGCTGTTTGCGAAGAAATTCGCTCCAAACCATCCTGTTCCAACGTAAAAATTATAATGTTGTCAGCAAAGAGCCGGGAAGCCGAGCGCGAAAAGGCTATGAAACTTGGGGCTGATGAATTTATTACAAAACCTTTTTCAACAAGGGTGCTTAGGGAATTAGTGAGAAAACTCATGAAAATAGACACTCCCCAATCTTCATCTTCTTGAGCCGCCTTAATGGGTAACTGGAAAGGATATCGATGAAACGAACTGGTCGGAAAAAAGAATGGTCAATTCTAGCTTTTTGCGCCTTTTTGGTCGGTGTATTTCCACCAATTTTGTTTCTCTTCGATAAACCTGTATTAATCGGCGGTTTTCCACTCAGCTTTTTGTATTTGTTTGGTTTTTGGGCCGTCATGATTGGATTTATTGCAATTGGCGCACGTCGTCGGCAAGTGCCGGATTTGGCCACGGATGAGGCTCCGAATACTACTGCTGTGATGGACGTGAATGAGAGGGGGCGGGGTAATGAGTAGCGGCCTCGTACTCAGTGTCTCTTTCTTATATCTAGGGCTTCTGTTCGCGATTGCGCATTATGTCGACTCACGGGCAGGTATAAAAAGAATTCTTTCCCGAAACCCTTATATATACACATTGTCCATTGCTGTTTTTTGTACTTCCTGGACGTTTTATGGAAGTGTGGGCCGGGCGGCAACCACCGGATTGGATTTCCTCCCTATATATATAGGGCCGACTTTGGTCTTTGTTCTATGGTCATTTGTTTGGATCAAAATTATCCGAATTTGCAAGCAGCATCGTATCACTTCTATTGCTGACTTTATTGCATCGCGTTACGGGAAACGGTCGGCTCTGGGTGGCCTTGTGACTATTATTGCCGTAGTGGGAACGACTCCCTATATTTCCTTGCAGCTAAAATCGATTGCCACCAGTTTTCGTATTTTAATTACATCTTCTGGCGGGCTTCTCCCCGCGACACCGATTGAACCTATATTTTTTATCGATAGTACTTTAATCGTTGCTATCGCATTGGCATTGTTCGCGATTTTGTTTGGGACACGTCATATAGATGCCAGTGAACATCATGAAGGGCTCGTGGCTGCAATTGCCTTTGAATCTGTCGTAAAATTACTCGCGTTTCTGACTGTTGGTGGGTTTGTCACTTATGGCGTGTTTAACGGTTTTACGGACATATTCCAACGGGCTTCTGTCGATCCAGAACTTGAAGGCCTATTCACCGTTAGTCGTGGGTCAGGATATAGTCTTTGGATGACAATGACGTTGCTCTCAATGGCAGCCATTATTTGTCTTCCCCGGCAATTTTATATTACCGCCGTTGAAAATGTTGAAGAAGATTACCTAAGGAAAGCTACGTGGCTATTTCCTGCATATCTTCTGGTCATCAATATATTTGTGTTGCCAATAGCAATCGGCGGGCGGTTGGCGTTTGCCGGAACAGCTGCAGACGCCGATATGTTTGTGCTGACAGTTCCTCTTTATTATGGCCATGAGTTTATCGCCTTATTTGCTTTTTTGGGAGGACTTTCAGCCGCAACATCAATGGTCATCGTTGCGGCAATTGCTCTGAGTACAATGGTTTGTAATGATCTGGTTATGCCCCTTTTGTTACGCTGGAGAGTTCTGAATGTCAGTAAGAATGATGACCTAACAGGACTTCTTCTCACAATTCGAAGAACCAGCATATTTTTGATTCTTGTGCTTGGATACGGGTATTATCAATTTGCTAGCGAAAGTTATGCGCTGGTCACAATAGGTCTAGTATCTTTTGCGGCTGCAGCTCAATTTGTGCCCGCCATAATTGGTGGGATATTTTGGAAAAATGCTACATTCGGGGGGGCACTTTCAGGGCTGCTATTTGGCTTCATTGTTTGGATTTACACCTTGCTGCTTCCGTCTTTTGCTCAGTCAGGATGGTTGCCAATTAGTTTTATTGACCAAGGCCCCTTTGATCTTTGGTGGTTGAAGCCTTATGCCCTTTTCGGGCTTGAAGGATATGATCGTCTCACTCACGCATTATTTTGGAGCATCGGCGCAAATGTAGGTGCCTATTGGTTGGTATCACTGCTTTCCAAGCAAACAGCGATTGAGCGCATACAAGCCAAGTTATTTGTCGATGTCTTTGCCTATTCTGAAGATGCAAATGATTCTCGTTATTGGCGCGGTTCAGTTACAACATCGGACCTTCAGCAGCTTGTTGGTCGGTTTGTCGGTGTGAAAAGGATGACGCAGGCATTTGAGACTTATTCCCGCGAAAAAGGAGTGGTGATCAAGAAAAACAAAGCAGTCGACGCTGCTCTTCTTGATTATGCCGAAAAATTACTGGCAGGCTCTATTGGCTCTGCAACCGCCCGTGTGATGATCGGTTCCATCGTAAAAGGAGAAATTGTTGGCTTGGATGAGGTCTATCGTATTTTGGATGAAACCAGTCAAGTGATTGAATACAGCCACCGCCTTGAAGAAAAATCAACGGAATTGGAGCAAGCGACGATGCAACTTCAATTGGCGAATGACCGCTTGAAAGAGCTGGATTCAATGAAAGATGATTTTCTGTCTATGATCAGCCACGAATTCAGGACCCCACTTACCAGCCTACGGGCATTTGGAGAAATTCTTCAAGACAACCCGAATGTATCGCCTGAGGAGCGCAAGCAGTTTTTAGGGATTATCGTAAATGAAAGTGAACGACTGACCCGTCTAATTGAACAGCTTTTGGATCTTGCCAAAATGGAAGCAGGTCGTATGGAATGGCTGTTGGAGGAGGTGGATGTACCCTCCACTATCAAAGAGGCTTTGGCGGCCCTTAACCTCCTGCTTAAAGAACAGAATATTAAATTAAAACTGGATTTGGCCGATGAACTGCCACTCATTCAAGCGGATCGTGATCAGCTTATTCAAGTGATGATCAATCTTGTCTCTAACGCCATTAAATTTTGTGATGAGAATAATGGGGAAATTAAGGTCCGGGCGTCAATCGATAAAGAGAGCGTGTGTGTGACGGTTGAGGATAACGGAGAGGGTATCCCTTCCTCTCTTGAAGAGAAGATATTTGATCGTTTCCACCAATCTCAAATCGGCAGTGCTGAAAAGCCGCAAGGGACAGGGCTTGGGTTGGCAATTAGCCGAGAGATTATCTCGTTTTTGGGGGGAGAGATTTGGGCTGAAAATAGTGCCCATGGTGGGGCAAGGTTTAGCTTTACCTTGCCAGTGTCTGTAAAGTCGCCACCGAAAATAAGACAGCTATCGTGATGGCATATGGGCGGAAAATTTCTGTTGTTTTTGCCCTCTTTATTTTAATGGCCAACTTCCATTCGAATGTCGCAGCGTCAGAGCTAGTGGATCTGGAACTCGTGCTGGCTGTGGATTGTTCCTATAGCGTTGATAATGTGGAATATAAATTGCAGATGAAGGGGTTGGCGAATGCTTTTCGTTCCCCTAAGGTCCGCGACCTTATTAACTCAGGTCTAGTTGGGACAATTGCGGTAACGGTTATTCAGTGGTCAAAGTGGGATGTACAAATTCCCGTAATCCCTTGGCGGAAAATATCGTCTGATGGCGATATTTTAGAACTCTCAGCGGATCTTCTGAAACAGCCAAGAATGGCGGCAGATGGCGGAACTTCTTTGGGAGGTATAATTACGTTTTCTCAAAAATCACTTGCTGAAAATAAGTATATTGGCGCGCGACAAGTGATCGATATTTCAAGTGATGGGCAAGACAATAGTGGCAATGCGCCTGATGCAGCTGCCAAATATGCAGTGGCAAGTGGGATCATTATAAATGGGCTTGCTATATTAAACGAGTTCCGATCACTGGATAAGTACTTCGAACAGCGGATAATTGGCGGACCGGGAGCCTTTGTCATAAAAGCAAATGACTACTACAACTATGAAGAAGCGATATTGAAGAAGTTGATAAAAGAAATTAGCCCAAGATTCATTTCCTTCAATAGCCCGTAAAACGATTTTTTTAATTATAAAAATATCTCTGCGTTTCGAATAATCATTGAAACCCCAACCAGAAAAATTAGGCAAAGAATGATTTTTCTGAAAAAAAGCTGATCGACCTTTTTTCTAATTTGAGTTCCTATTTTCACACCGATAAAGATCGGAATAAGGCCAATTAGTCCGTAGATGGCTTCTAGCGGTCCTAAAAAAGCGGATCTTTGCAAGCTTGTTGCAAGGACAAGGCTTCCTGAAAAAAGCAGGACGCTGACGACTGAGACAAATCGTTCTTTTGGTAATCCAAGTGAGACAAAGAAGAAGATTGGGATAATACCGAACAGGGATGTCATACCGCCAATTATGCCTGTGGAGGCCCCAATTATGGGGGCCCATAGTTTCTCTTTACTTTTAAGAAAAGTGAAAGATATCCCCCGGAGTTCAAGGGAGGTTATCGCAACCAAAATAATCCCCAACAGAGCTGTTAATATTTGGGTGTCGACCAGTGCCAAAAAATAAACCCCGATGGGCAGGCTAATTAGGAGAGGAAGCAAAAGTGTCCAATGCCGTTTGATAGAGCCGATAATATCTCCTGCATAAATCATCTGAACTAAATTGCTGATGATAAGCGGGACCGCCAAAATCGAGATTGCTGTTGGCAGTGGGGCAATTATTAAAATGAAGGGGATTGAAACCGTTGGAAGGCCAAAGGAGGAGACCCCTTTTACAAATCCGCCCCCTAGAAATGCAGCACAAATAACAGAGATATGCATGATATTAAAATCACTGATGACTTGATCAATCATTCTTTTCTTCTTTTGGATACATTTTTAAGTGAACAGTGCTGACCGCCTTGGCAGTTCACTATGATAGTCATATTACCGCATTGTCCCAGTAAAAAAGCTCAAATTTTATTCGGCGTATAGGCGGAAAAAGGAAAAGTGTTATAACACTTCCTAAAGAAGCAAATTCCCATAGGTCAATGGGATCATAATCTGGAGAGTAAAATGAAAGCCTACGTGATTGCTGAGGGTCAAGGGTTGGATGCGCTACAACTGAGAGATCGGGACGTTCCAAAGCCCGGTCCCGGCGAGATATTGGTACGGATGAAAGCCAGCTCAATTAATTACAGGGACTTCCTTACAATAAATCACGCTGCAGCAAGAGGAATAACCGAAGAACGAATTCCAAATTCGGATGGTGCTGGAATTGTGGAAGAAGTGGGGGCGGATGTCACTTCTTACAAATCCGGTGATCGCGTGGTTGGATGTTTTTTCCAAGATTGGGTTAGCGGCCCTATTACCCCAAAAACAATGGCAAGTGCCCTTGGCGGGCCCATCGATGGTGTCTTGGCTGAATATGTTGTCTTTAAGGAAAATGGTCTCTTGCCAATGCCGGGACATTTATCTTTTGAAGAAGCATCGACGCTTCCCTGCGCCGCCCTGACGGCTTGGAATTGCCTGATCGAACAAGGCAATGCCACCGCTGGAAGCACCGCGCTGCTATTGGGAACAGGCGGTGTGTCCGTTTTCTCGCTTCAACTTGCAAAAGCCTGTGGTATTCGTGCAATCGTAACGTCCAGTAGCGATGAAAAATTAGCCCGTGTTTCTGAAATGGGCGCAAGTGAAGTGATTAACTATCAGACCACACCCGATTGGGAGCTTAAGGTTCAAGAGCTAACGGGAGGCCGTGGCGTCGACGTAGTTGTTGAGGTTGGTGGCGCTGGAACATTGGCGAAATCAGTGGAAGCCGTACGCGTTGGCGGTACAATTTCACTGGTTGGTGTTTTGACAGGCGGAAAAATTGACCCGACTTCCATTATGCGGAAATCTGTACGTTTGCAGGGGATTTATGTTGGGCCACAAGTTATGTTCTCAAAGTTGAACGCTGCTTTGGTTCAAAATAAAATTCATCCTGTAATTGATGAAGTCATCGCTTTTGATGACGCACGCAAAGCTTATGAGCTTATGCAAAGTGGCGCTCATTTCGGGAAAATAGTAATTGCAATGCCGTAAAGCTGCATTGTTTTAGGGGAATGGAAATATGAAATTGCTTCGATACGGTAATGCGGGAGCAGAAAAGCCCGGTTTATTGGATGAGAACGGGACTATTCGTGATTTGTCGGCAGTTATTGGGGATATTGCGGGGGATACCTTAACGAAGGCGGAACTTGCGAAGCTTGCTAAAATCGATCCCAGTTCTTTGCCCGAAGTGAGTAATGACGTTCGGATCGGTCCTTGTGTTGGTGACGTTCGGAAATTTATTTGTATCGGTTTGAACTATTCTGATCACGCCGAAGAAGCTGGCATGCCGATCCCAGAAGAGCCAATCGTTTTCATGAAAGCAACGACTGCTATTTGTGGTCCCAATGATGACATTGAGATCCCGCGCGGGTCCAAGAAAACAGATTGGGAAGTTGAACTCGGTGTGGTTATTGGTACCCGTGCAAAATATGTGAGTGTGGAAAATGCGCTGGATCATGTTGCCGGTTATTGCAACGTAAACGATGTGTCAGAGCGAGCCTTTCAAATTGAGCGATCAGGGCAATGGGTTAAAGGGAAAAGCCATGATACCTTCGCGCCAATCGGTCCTTGGCTGGTGACAAAGGACGAAGTTGCCGATCCTCAAGATCTTGATATGTGGCTAGAAGTGGACGGCCACCGGTATCAAAATGGGAATACGAAAACGATGATTTTTGATGTTCCTACAATCATTTCCCATTTATCTGAGTTTATGACCTTGGAGCCTGGCGATGTCATTACTACAGGAACACCGCCTGGTGTCGGAATGGGCTGCAAACCAGATCCAATTTTCCTGACCGTTGGACAAAAAATAGAAATGGGAGTTGAAGGTCTTGGCGTTCAATCTCAAAAAACAATAGTGGCCCGGCCTTAACAATAATTTGGCTAAGGGATAATAAGGGAACGTCATGGAAGTAACAACGAGACCAGAAGCTCTTGGCTTCTCATCTAACAGACTGGAAAATATTACAAGTTGGATGGACCGTTATGTAGGGGCTGGAAAACTTGCCGGAGCACAAACACTTGTGGCTCGAAGCGGGGAGGTAGTCTATTCCAATTGGACTGGCCTTGCCGACGTCGAAAATAAAGTGCCGTGGAGTGGGGATACCATTGCCCGATTCTATTCTATGACGAAACCGATTACTTCAGTTGCGTTGATGAGCCTTTACGAAAAAGGGTTGTTCCATCTTGATGATCCTGTCGAAATGTATATTCCTGCCTTTAAGGACATGCGGGTTTTACGGGTGCACGCGAAATCTGTGGAGGATACAGAACCGTGCCAGGTCAAGCCGACAATTCACCACCTTTTAACCCATTGCTCCGGTTTGACTTACGACTTTAACCTGGGTGTTCTAGAAAGCCTGTATTCTGCAGAGAAAGTTGACTTTGGACCTCGGCGTGGGAGATTGGAAGATCAGGTTAACAGATTAGGGCAGTTGCCCCTTAAATTTGAACCGGGAACTCGGTGGAATTACGGGGTATCAACAGATGTTGTCGGACGATTAATTGAAGTCATTTCCGGAAAACCTCTGGATGTCTTCTTACAAGACGTTATTTTTGATCCTTTGGGCATGACAGATACTTCTTTTGAAATTGCAGCGGATAAAGAAAATCGTTTTGCTGCAAGCTATACACCTGACAAAAATCGAAAATTAAAGCTTGTTGATGGGCCCAAGTCGTCTATTTACGCGCAAAAGACTGTTCAAGGTTACTCTGGCGGTGGCGGTCTATTGTCAACGGTGACTGATTACCTGAAATTTGCTGACATGATTCGATTAAGGGGACGCGTGGGGAGTGATCACTTGCTGGGTAGCCGGACTGTTGATTTTATGACCCAAAACCATATGCCCGGTGATTTGGCGTCAATGGGGCAACCTGTTTTTTCGGAAGTGTCTTTTGCAGGTGTTGGGTTTGGTCTGGGCGGCTGGGTTATGCTTGATCCCACTAAAGCACAAATGATGGGATCTCCAGGGGATTTTGGATGGGGCGGTATGGCCAGCACTGTTTTCTGGGTGGACCCATTGGAAGATCTGATTGTTTTATTCGCAACGCAGCTTATTCCTTCCAGTTTCTATCCTATCCGAAAAGAGCTGAGGGCTCTCGTATACCAAGCTATTATTGATTAGTTTAGGATCGGAACTGAGTAACTACTATAGAGGCTCCTTTTTATGTTTTTGGCAGATGACTATAATTTTTCTTCTACTGAAAAATTGAACACGGCACTGAGCGGTGAGATTGCTGATGTACTGGCTTCAGCAATCTCAAAAAAAGGAGCCGCTGTGCTTGTCGTCTCTGGTGGCAATACACACGCGGGAATGTTGTCGAAGCTTAGTGAACAAGTGATCTCTTGGTCTAATGTGACAGTATTGCTCACGAATGATCGTTGGATCGCTACAACACATAACCGTAGCCATGAGGGGATGGTACGCCGCTATCTGCTTCAAAATGAAGCGGCTAAAGCCTCTTTTGTTGGATTTTACGCTTCAGATATTGAGATCGATCAAGCACCGACTATTTTGGAAGACAAACTAGATGTGTTAAATAGGCCCGTTGACGCTCTGATTTTAGGAATGGGAGAGGATGGACATACGGCACCCTTGTTTCTTAAAACCGAAAATATGGAAGATTTTCTGAACGTAAAAGAAGGTCCTAAAACTACATTCGTCAAGTTGAACAGTGAGATCGAGGATAGGATTACACTTTCCTTTTCAGTCCTGACAAACGCACATCATATTTTTCTTCATTTTACAGGGGTTCTGAAAAAAGAGGTTTATCAGAAAATCGTATCAGGGGATCTGCAGACGTCGCTTGGGCGTGTGTTGGATACCAGCACGGGTCATATTAAGCTATTCTGGGCAGCATGAATTTAGAACGCAGGTAAATACTTCTTTGTTCCTGACAACAAATGTTTAAGCGGGCTTTCCGCTGGGTAAGATAATTGTGGCGATTGTTCCGATTCCTTGCTCGCTTGTTATGAGGACTGAGCCATGGGATTGTTTTACGAAACCGAAGACCATACTCAAGCCTAATCCTGTTCCCTTACCCACGTCTTTTGTTGTGAAGAAGGGCTCGAATACATGCTCAAGTGTTGTTGCGTCCATTCCAAATCCTGTATCTCTGACAGACAACCAACTATAGTTTCCTTCTTCTAAATCTGGATATTGGTCAATATTATCCCCGGTAATTACCACATTGCCTGTTTCAATAAAAAGATCGCCCCCTTCAGGCATGGCGTCACTGGAATTAATGCATAAATTTATGAGCGTGTTTTCTATTTGCCCTTGGTCAGCAAAGACAGGTTGCAAATTTGGATCATGATTGGTGTGAATTGTAATGGTTACGCCGAGCAGTCTATCAATTAGGTCCAACATTTCATCCGCGAGCTTATCCAGATAAGAAATTTCTGGATGTAGGGACTGCTTTCTCGAATAGGCAAGGAGGCGTTGGGTCAGTTGAGCCCCTTTGTTTGCCGACCTTTCAATTGCATTTATGAATGGACGAAGGGTATGAGCGTCGGATAGCTCGTCTTCCATTAAGTCTATATTTCCAAGAATGATGGCGAGGATATTATTAAAATCGTGGGCGACACCACCGGTAAGCTGTCCGATTGCTTCCATTTTTTGTGATTGTTGCAGTTGCATTTCCAACTTTTTTGCGGTTTCAGCCGCAATTTTTTCTTTGGAAATATTGCGACCCGCACCCTGATATCCTCTAAACCCACCTTGTTCGTCAAAGACGGGAACGCCACTAATGGACACGTGTAGGGGGCTGCCATCGTCATTTAGGGTAGTAAATTGAAAATCTCTAAAAGGCAACCGAGCTTGCAAATCAAGATGATGTTGTTCCCAAATTAAATTCTTTTGAATGGTTTTTGCACCCTCTCTCCGGGTTTTTCCTAGCATGGTATTAGGATCAATACCGGTAATTTCTGTAAGCCGATCTGAGAAAGAATTGAATCTCAAATTTTCGTCCATGCCCCAAAACCAATCAGATGCGGAGTTGGCTGCAGCCTCAAATTGAGCTTCACTCTTACGTAGGGCCTTCTCAATTTTTTTTCGGTCCTTTATTTCTTGTTCAAGTTCATGGGTGCGGAGTGCAACGTTTATCTCCAAGTGTTCGTGGGATTTTTCCAAAAGAGCTTGGGCTTCTTTTGTCTGACTGATGTCATATACCCAAGAGACAATTTTATCCTCACCATCAATCGATAATTTTGTCCAACTCAGCAAAGTCCAAAAACTCTCGCCATTGGTTCTGCGCAATTCCAATTCGCGGGGTTTAGTGAAGCCGTGTCTTCTAAATTCCGTCAATAGTTCGACACGATCCTCTGGGTTTTGCCATAATTGCAAGGTACTCTCGCCCACAAGATTTTCCGATTTTTCAGAAAGCAGTGTCGCTAGACTATTATTTACAAATGAAAAAATGCCTGTTTGCTGATGGGATATGCCGACGCCTACAGGACTGGCGGCGAGCATTCTTCTAAGTTCCTGCTCGGACTTTTGGATGCCTTCTTGAGCATCTTTTATTTGAGTCAGATCGTAAATCCAGAAAACCACGCTGTCTTGACTATTCCGACTGATGCGCTGGCCAAATACATTCGCCCAAAATGGTGCCCTACTCGTCCTTTGAATGTAGGCTTCCAACATCTCAACATACCCGTTTTCCTTAACAGTGTTGAAATACTGAAACCGTTGCTCAGAATATACCCAATGGTCTTGCACTAGATCGTTGATGATGTCGTCACTATCAGGAGAAAGTAACTCTTTTAGCCGTTTGTTTGCGAAACTGATTTTTCCAGTTTCCATATCTGCGATACCGACCCCAATAGGGCTTGTGGACAAGACTTGCAGAAGTTCTTGTTCTGCTATTTGTCGAACTTTTATTTCTTCCGAAAGCTCTTTTGTTCTTTCTTTCACCTGCTGTTCCAGATGTTTTGACGATAGTCTGAGTTTTTCTTCAGTGAGAACAAGTTCACTGATATCTGTTGCGATGCCGGCAATGCCAGTTGTGTTCCCTTGTCGATCATATAAAGGGAATTTTACAGCTAGGTTGGTAATGGTTTTGCCTTTAAATGTAAGTGTTTCTTTTTCAGAGAGTGGTTTGTCTGCTTCTAAAACTCGGCGATCATTGCTAGTTAAAGTATCTGCGACTGCTTTGGGGAAAATTTCATAATCATTTTTTCCAATCAAATAACCGTCTGGCCATCCAACTTTTCTCGTAAATTTATTCCCGGCGATGATATATTTCCCATCAAGGTCTTTCACGAAAATATAGGCTGGGCTGTTTGCAATAACGGCTTTTAGAAGTTCCTCACTGTCTCTCAAATCTCTCTCTGCTTTTTTACGAGAAGAAACATCGAGCATTACGCCAATAAGCCCTGCGGCGTTTCCGTCTGCATCTGGAAAAACGAACTTGTGGAACATAACATCACGCATACTACCGTCTGCATGGAGTACTTGCGTTTCGTATACTTGCTTTCCGCCACGACGAAGGAGATCATCGTCAGCCTTCCGATATATGTCCGCTTTTTCCGAAGGGGCAACTTCAAATACGCTTTTGCCTAGTATATTTTTCTTTGCAATACCGAGAAAATTTGAAAACTCTTCATTACAGTTGATGTAGTTGTGATGTATATCTTTGCAAAATACAGGGGCAGGGATTGCTTCCAGCAGCATATCACTACTGCCGCCAATTGTTGAGTATGCCCATAGCGTGTCTGTGTTTTCTGCAATTTTATGTACGGAAATGATCAGATCATTTCCTTCTTTCACGCAATGTAGATTTGCTAGGAGTTGTGGCCCTGTTTTGAATTTGATTGTGACAGCCTCTATTACTTCTACGCTTTTATTTTCAAGGTTTTGTAATTGCGACCGGAGCTTTTCTGCTCTAGGGGAGAGAATAAGAGAATAAAATGTCGATGGCCGGTTCTCTTTAGGTTTCAGCAATTTGAGCCATTTTTTATTGGATTCTTTAAATATACCGTCAAACCCAATGACAAAGGCAGGTTCACTGATCAGTGAAAGGATTGGATATTCGTCGCGTTCATCCAATGCATGAGAAAGTCTAGAAGTATCTAACTCTGTTTTTTCGTCTTTCGTCACTACAATCCTACTTCGTCGATCCATTGAATATAATTAGATAGAGTGGCTTAAAAGAATCCGTTTTCTAATTAATGCTCAGGCGTCATTTTTATTGCACTTACAATAGTTAAGCAGAAGTTTCAAAATGATCAATAGTTTACCTTAAAATTAGTTTTTTCTTGACTGAAAGTCTTCCTTATTTAAATTTAGTTTCCTGTGCAACCACTCATCAGAAGTGGCAGTAGAAAAGAAGTGATCGGTTCATACGCGTACCCATTGGTTGACGCGACGTGAATGAAATCAACTTATTCAATTAAATTTAACACGACTGCAATATGGGAGATACTAATGAGACGAATCTTTAAGGTCGCAGCTGTAACCGCGCTATGCCTCGGTATGTCTGCTGGGGTTCAAGCAAATACTCTTAAAATGGCTTACGATGCTGATCCAGTATCCTTGGATCCACATGAGCAATTATCTGGAGGAACACTTCAATTATCGCATATGATTTTCGATCCCCTTGTTCGGTGGACAAAGGATCTTGGTTTCGAACCACGACTTGCTACAAGTTGGGAGAGGGTTGACGATAAAACCATGCGTTTTCATTTACGGGAAGGCGTAAAGTTTCATTCAGGCAATATAATGACGTCACTGGATGTGGTATGGACATTCGATCGCTTAAAGAAAAGCCCGGATTTTAAAGGATTATTTGCCCCCTTTGAAGTAATGCGGGTTGTCGATAAAAATACGGTCGACTTGGTGACGGTCGAGCCCTATCCACTTGTTCTCCATCAAGCTACATACATTTTTGCTATGGACAGAAATTTTTATACTGGATTTGATGATAAGGGGAAATCAAAAGCAGAGATTGTTAAGCATGGGGATTCATTCGCATCGACCAATGTCTCTGGAACCGGACCCTTCATAATCACATCTCGCGAGCAGGGTGTTAAAGTCGTGTTCAATCGCTTCGCTGGCTATTGGGATAAGAAATCACCAGGCAATGTATCCAAGATCATCATGACACCTATTAAAGAGGGCCCGACCCGTGTGGCGGCACTTCTTTCCGGTGATGTTGATTTCATTGCTCCTATTCCTCCAACCGATCTGGAACGAATCAAGAGCAATGCTAATACGACTGCGGTCACTATGGGCGGAACACGGATCATCACATTTCAGCTGAACCAAAATCGAGTGGCACATTTTAAAGACAAACGTGTCAGACAAGCCATCGTTCATGCTGTTAATAATGACGGCATCGTTAAAAAAATCATGAAAGGCTTTGCAACAACTGCGGGTCAACAAGGTCCCAAAGGATATGCAGGTTATGTTGATGGCTTGAAGCCTCGATATGACTTGGCTAAAGCAAAGCAGTTGATGAAAGAAGCGGGCCTTGAAGCAGGCTTCACTGTAACAATGGCGGCACCAAATAATCGCTATGTTAATGATGCAAAAATTGCTGAAGCGGTGGCAAGTATGCTTTCAAAGATCAACATTAAAGTTGAATTGAAGACGATGCCAAAAGCACAATATTGGCCAGAGTTTGACAAACGGTCAGCTGATATCATGATGATCGGTTGGCATTCAGATACTGAAGATTCAGCGAATTTTTCTGAGTTTTTGACGATGACACCAAGTGCTGAAACTGGTTATGGACAATATAACAGCGGTAATTATTCAAACTCTAAAATAGACGAACTTGTTGTTAAGAGCCAAAGCATGACAGATCCTGTGGGACGGTCAAAAGTTTTGCAAGAGGTCGAGCAAACTTTGTATGACGAAGCGGCTTTTATTCCACTTCATTGGCAAAATCTAGCTTGGGGCGCTCGTAAAGGCGTGAATATTGAAGCAATTGTAAATGTGATGAATTTCCCATATCTGGGCGATTTGGTTATGGAATAAAGTGCGTTAGTAATTGATCTGGTCGGGTTCTTTGTACAAGAATCCGACCTTCAATAAAGGCAAATCAGCTTGGACTATTTTTATTTCGCCATTAGGCGATTGATGCAAGCAACACTTGTGATGTTTGTTATCAGCTTGATCGGGTTTTCAATTCAAGACAATCTGGGTGATCCCCTTCGCGAATTGGTGGGGCAATCGGTTTCAGAAAAAGAAAGGGATGCCTTACGAGACCGAATGGGTCTTAATGATCCTTTTCTTGTGCAATATGGGCGGTTCTTATCAAATGCCGTTCAAGGAGATTTAGGGAATTCATATTTCTTTAAAAAACCCGCCCTTGAAGTGATTGCTAGAAAATTTCCAGCGACGTTGGAGCTGGTTATTGGAGCAACATTTATTATCATATTTTCCTCTGTCCCTTTGGGTATATATAGCGCCATAAAGCCTAATAGTTGGCTCACCCGTTTTATTTTAGGGATTAGCATTGTTGGAATTTCTGTTCCGGTTTTTCTGACGGCTATATTTTCGATTTATATATTTTCTGTGGAATTGGGATGGATGCCGTCCTTTGGTCGAGGGGAGACAACGGCTCCATTTGGGTGGGATTCGGGCTTCTTCAATGGGGATGGCTTACTTCATCTTATTCTTCCAAGTCTATCTCTGGCATCCATTATGATGCCGTTATTTATTCGTTTGATCCGATCTGAAATGATGGAAATTCTTCAAATGGATTATATTCGGTTTGCTTGGGCTAAAGGATTATATCCCAAACGGATATGGTTTCTGCATGCCTTTAAAAATACACTGCTACCGGTGATCACTGTGGGCGGGGTACAAGTGGGCACTATGCTTGCCTATACAATTCTGACTGAAAGTGTTTTCCAATGGCCGGGCATGGGTTTTCTCTTTTTGGAAGCGGTTAATCGTGTGGATACGCCGCTCATTATTGCCTACATCATTGTTGTCGGTTTGATTTTTGTTGTGACAAATACTGTCGTGGATCTTCTCTATACTTGGGTAAACCCCACAGTGAAGTTAGTGGGGCAAAAATCATGACCAGAATAAAATCATTCTTAAATTCTGATTTTGTGTATCGGTTTCGAAAAGACAAAGTTGCTGTAGTAAGTCTCGGGATAGTTCTAGTCTTGGTTCTTAGTGCGGTTTTAGCGCCATTGATCTCGCCATTTGATCCCTATGACCTTAAATCGATTGACATCATGGACAGTGAAATACCGCCTGTTTGGGATGAAAATGATGGCGATGAGCGGTTCCTGCTCGGGACTGACCCCCAAGGTCGTGACATGCTGAGTACTATCCTTTATGGCATGAGAATCTCACTGATGATTGGTTTTTTTGCCGTGCTTTTGCAAGGTATATTGGGCGTGACCATCGGGTTGTTGTCTGGGTATCTAGGCGGAAAAATTGATGCTTTCTTTATGCGCCTTGCTGATATTCAATTGTCATTTTCGACCTTGATGGTCGCTATTATTACTTTAGCCATTTTTCAAGCAGCTTTCGGTGCGGAGCTCTATAGTAAGCTTGCTATCTTCATGTTGATCTTAGTCATCGGTATTGCAGAATGGCCGCAATATGCAAGAACAGTTCGGGCTTCAGTGCTCGCTGAAAAACATAAAGAATATGTGGATGCAGCACGGGTGATTGGTATGAGCCCTGCACGTATAATGTTCAGGCATATTTTTCCAAATACACTATCCCCCATCCTTGTGATTTCGACTATTCAAGTGGCGAATGCCATTATTTCAGAAGCCGCGCTTTCCTTCCTCGGACTAGGTATGCCGGTGAATCAGCCGTCTTTGGGATCTCTGATCTCTAGCGGTTTTGAATATATTTTCAGTGGCTCTTGGTGGATTACCGTCATTCCAAGCTTCTTCCTCGTTCTGCTTATTCTCAGCATAAATTTACTGGGTGATTGGTTGCGCGATGCCCTGAACCCAAAATTATACAAGGATTGAGCATGGCGTTGTTGGAAGTAAAGGACCTTGAAGTCGAGTTCCCCTTGGGACGGATCACTTTGCAAGCAATTCGCAAAGTGAGTTTTAGTCTAGAGAAAGGGGAGCGACTTGGTATCGTTGGCGAAAGTGGCGCAGGAAAATCAGTTGCTGCTTTCTCTATCCTCAATTTACTGAGCCGGCCGGGCAGAATTTCCGGAGGTGAAATCTTGTTTGAGGGGGATGATATCAGTAAGTTTGATGATCGCCAAATGCGGAGTATTCGCGGTAATAGGATCAGTATGATCTTTCAAGATCCTATGATGACCTTGAACCCGGTGCTGACTGTGGCAACACAGATGATTGAATGCCTGAAAGCCCATAGAAAAATCTCAAAAAAGGAAGCATGGGATATATCGGTCTCCAAACTGAAGGAGGTTATGATCCCATCACCAGAAGAGAGAATGGAGAGTTATCCTCACGAATTATCAGGGGGGATGAGGCAACGTGTTGTTATCGCAATGGCTTTGCTAACGGATCCTGAAATCATTATTGCGGATGAGCCGACCACTGCACTGGATGTAACTATTCAAGCTGAAATTATGGTGCTGATGCTGGATTTGTGCAAATCGAATAATGTAGGTCTCATTCTCATCACCCACGATTTAGCTGTGGTAAGTCAGGTGACTGAAAGAATAATGGTTATGTATGCGGGACGAGTTGTGGAAGAAGGGGGAACAAAAGAGGTCATTACAAACCCAAAACATCCCTATACAAGAGGGCTGCTCAAAGCCCTTCCTCAAGAGAATACGGCCGGATCTCGGCTCAATCAGATCCGTGGAACCATGCCTTCTTTAAATGCTCTGCCAAAAGGCTGCGCGTTTAACCCAAGATGCGATTTCGCGACTAAGGAGTGCCATCAGGTCGTCCCTAAATTGGAGGGACGGGACGGACACAACACCGCTTGTATCCACCTAGAAAAAATTCCGTCTTTCAAATCTGAGTTAGGGAACCAATGACAGGATCTAGCGACACCCCCCTTGTAAATATCTTGAATGTTGAAAAAACTTTTGGGGATGGTGGCGGGTTCTTAAGCACCGCACAACCAATAGTAAAGGCATTGAACAACGTGTCCTTATCCATTGAAAAGGGAGATTCCTTTTGTTTGGTGGGGGAGAGTGGGTGCGGAAAATCAACCCTGGCACGAACGGTTATAGGACTTAACCCCCCAAGTAAGGGAGAAATACATTATCAAGGAACCCGTATTGACTCGCTGAGCGCAAAAGAACGGCAACCTTTCAAACGTAAAATGCAGATGATTTTTCAAAATCCATATGCATCGTTAAATCCGCGAATGACCGTTGCCCAAATCTTGGAAGAACCGCTTAAAATTCACGAAAAAGGAATGAGCAAAGGAGCCATAAAGCAAAAGGTTGAAGAGGTAATGGTATCCGTTGGTAATGACCCCGCATGGGGGCCTCGCTATCCTCATGAGTTCTCTGGCGGGCAACGTCAGCGCATAAGTATTGCACGCGCGCTCATGCTTGATCCTGAATTTGTAGTGGCGGATGAGCCAATCTCTGCACTGGATGTCTCTATTCAGGCGCAAGTCCTTAATGTGATGATGGATGCTCAGGAAAAAAGAAATCTGACTTATCTTTTTATCACTCACGATTTATCTATTGTGGAGCATTTTGGCAGTAAAGTCGCAGTTATGTATCTGGGGACAGTATGCGAGCTTGCTGATGTGAAAGATTTGTTTGATGCCCCGCGCCATCCCTATACGCAGGCACTTTTAAGCGCTATTCCAAAAATGGATGGAAGTGGCGTGAACCACATAAAAATGTCTGGTGAGGTGCCTACTGCCATGGACTTGCCATCAGGATGTGTGTTCCATCCGCGCTGTCCATACGCGAATGAGCGCTGCCGGCGCGATATTCCGACTTTGGCGGATAACGGAAATACAAAAACAGCCTGTTTTGCGGTGGAAGAAGGGCGAGTTTAAATTAGAGTGTTAAAATAGTTCCTCCAGTTTTCAACAGCGGACGGTTCCGTAAAGCCGCTTTGATATTCTCGTTCGCCGGTGGTGACTATGTTCGCCACGAGTTTGGGATTGTCAATGAGCTGTCGGATGTTGCGCGCCAACGAATTTACGTCTTCTATGTCCGATAACATTCCATTCTCACCATGACGAATATAAGCTGCGGGACCTTGTGCTCTGGCCGCGGCTATTGGCGTCTTGGATGCCCACGCTTCCAGTATGACAGTACCAAAGCCTTCTTGTCTTGATGGGAAAACCGCAATATCTGCTGCGGCTAATAAGGCTTCCTTATCGGTACGCCAGCCTAGAAACTTTACTCTGTCTGCTACGACGCATTCTGTGGCAAGAGCTTTTAATTCTTCCTCTTGCGGTCCTGTTCCTGCAATCCATAAATAGGCGTCTTTTATTTGCGTAAGAGCGCGAATGGCAAGGTCTAATCCTTTTATGGGATGAAGTCTCCCCAAAGCCAAGAGCAGAGGAACGCCGTCCGGAGTATCAAAATCTTTTCGAGATACGGCGGGCGCGGGCGTCCAATTTACAAAATTTGGAATGTAGTGCACACGATCCGCAGGCCAGCCTTGTTGAATGACGTAATCACACAAAGCCTGAGTAATTCCCACCAAGTGGTCACATTTTTTGAAATATTTTAGTTTGTAATATCCGCCAAGCCTAGCCACTTTGGGAAAATTACCAGGGGGTGTCATAGAGGCTGCACGGCTCATCCAGCTTAAATAAATATCAGGTTTAAATCGCTTGGAAAGCCGATTGAGTTCTCTCGGTGAAGACCAGTCCAGTGCGCCGCCGAATTTAAGCGAGATGGGGCTAATACCAGCATCTCGAAGCTTTGCATCCCGGACATCGTTGCTACGAGAGGCGATCAACTGTTCGAAGCCCGCGCTTTCAAATGCAAGGGCAAGGTTTACAAAAAAGGTCTCTGCTCCGCCGTGTCCGGCGCCGCCAATGGCCTGCATTATTTTCATAGATACTCCCTGATCGCCCCTTTATATGACAAGGGCCGCTATTTGCATAGCGGCCCTTGGTTTGAATTTATCTGAAGATTGCTTAGTCGGTGGTCGCTCCTTGAGCAATCCATCGACCCAGAAGCAATCTTTCTTCTTCTGTCATCTCGGTCATATTACCAAGTGGCATGGTCTTGGTATCCACAGTCTGTTGGCGAATACGAGTTTTTTCACGGACGATTTGGGCTGCGGTTTCAAGCTTTACACCTTTTGGCGGTGCATCAAAATCTTCACTTGAAGGCTTGGCTGCATGGCAACTGGCACATCTCGTAGCTACAATTTTTTGAACCGTTGCAAAGGGGACTTTTGCTCCCGCC
>JAESSA010000025.1 GCA_016764355.1 Sneathiella sp.
TTTCTATTTCCTTTTAAGCCGCGCGCTCAGCAGCGCGTTTTTTTCGTTTTTCCGCATAGGCCATAGCGGCGTCCCGCACCCATTTCCCACCATCATGAGCGTCGCGCCGTGTCTGCAAACGTTCTCTATTGCATAAGCCGTTTCCAGCAACAACATTGCGGAATTCATCCCAATCAATTTCACCCCAGTCGTAGCCTTGTTTCTCTTCATTCCAAGCGAGTTTGTCATCCGGAACTTCAAGCCCCAAATAATGTGCTTGCGGAACTGTAGCATCGACAAAACGTTGTCGTAACTCATCGTTAGACGTCCGTTTAATCTTCCATGTCATGGATTGCGTGGTTCGGTTACTATCCGCATCATGAGGGCCGAACATCATCAACGAAGGCCACCACCACCGGTTAATGGCATCTTGTGCCATGGCCTTCTGTTCAGCGGTTCCCTGGGCCATAACCATCATAATCTCGTAGCCTTGACGCTGGTGAAAACTTTCTTCCTTACAGACCTTTACCATAGCCCGTGCATACGGCCCGTAGGAGCAACGACACAGAGCAATCTGGTTGGTAATAGCAGCCCCATCAACCAACCATCCAATAGCACCGATATCAGCCCAATTCAGGGTGGGGTAATTGAAAATGCTCGAATATTTGGCTTTACCGCTATGCAATTGGTCATACATTTCGTCTCGCGAGATGCCCAATGTTTCCGTAGCACTATAAAGATAAAGACCATGACCGCCTTCATCCTGAATTTTTGCCATCAAGATGGCTTTACGTTTTAAAGAAGGGGCACGTGTTAGCCAGTTCCCTTCAGGAAGCATCCCAACCACTTCAGAATGGGCATGTTGAGACATCTGACGTATCAATGTTTTCCGATATCCTGCAGGCATCCAATCCCGAGGTTCGATCTTGATCTCGGCATCAATTTTTTCCTGAAAGGCCTGTTCCAGTTGTTCCTCAGTAGAGGCATCCACTGTTTTCATTACATCCATCACGCACCAATCCCTCGCTTGCATATTCGACAACTCAATATGATACATATTTTTCAAACAATCAATGAAAAATGTATCATATTAGTTTTAATCAATAGTTCTGCTTGAAAAATACGCTACGTTGTTTATTTTTCCGTCAATCTTTAAAAGGAATTGACGCATGAAACCGACACCAGAGGATCTGTTCAAACGGAACCAGGAATGGGCTGAGAGTAAGCTATCCAAGGACTCACAATTCTTTTCCAAGTTAAGCAATATCCAAAGTCCAAAATATCTATGGATCGGATGCTCCGACAGCCGTGTTCCAGCAAACGAAATTGTTGGCATGGATCCCGGCGAGCTTTTCGTTCACCGGAATGTAGCGAACGTCGTTCCCCATAGTGATGCAAACTGTTTAGCCGTCATTCAGTATGCAGTCGAAATACTTGGTGTTGAGCATATTGTTGTTACTGGTCACTATAATTGCGGTGGTATTCGTGCGGCCCTTGGGGATGCGGATCACGGGCAAATCGACAATTGGCTAGCCCATATAAAAGACGTGATCAAAGATAACTACGAAGAAATCTTCGACTTGAAGGACGAGCAAGAGAGAGTTGACCGGCTATGCGAGTTAAACGTCATTCGACAGGTTAGTAATGTCGCGAAAACTTCAATCATCCAGAATGCGTGGCGAAACGGGAAAAGCATTACGGTTCATGGTTGGGTTTACGGATTAAATGACGGCCTGCTTCGTGATTTGAAGGTGGATATCTCCAACTTGGAGCAAATTCACCCCGCATTTCAAATAAACAGTTAGGAATTATTGCTGCCTTGGGGAATGTACCACCTCTTGGCCAAAAAATACTTAGGCAACAATATTTTCCAACCCAATCATCGATCTTTCTAGAATATTGTTCTCTTTTTCTATGAGCGCTCGAAATACTTTTTCTGCGGCCACAGAGTTTCGCGCCTTGATTTCGCCAACAATCAAGGCGTAGTTTTTTGCAATGCCATACGGATGTTTCCCGTGGACGCATTGCTGATGAAATTCATATGTCATAATATTTTGAATAACATCTCTTTGCCGCGTTAAAAACGCGTTGTGACAAAATTCAAATAAGGCCATATGGAAATAAAGTTTACTATTAAAAATTGTATCCCGACTTCCAGACTGCTCTGAATTCCACATAACAGTACAAATTTCCTCAAGATCATTTACTTGATCTTTCGAAGCACTTCGCGCAACAAGCTTGGCCACAGCCGGCTCCGTAATAAGGCGGCATTCCATTAGACTTCGAACCACATTCGGGGGTAAATTCTCAACCGATTGCCAAGCCAAAATATCCGGGTCGATCAAATTCCAATAGGTTTTGCCCTGACGATTGTCCCTGCACGTTGACGCGCCTCAAGCAAACCCTTCGCCGCCAAGACGCGCAAAGCTTCGCGTAACGCAGTTCTGCTACTTTTAAAGCGATCAGTTAGAGTCGCCTCATCGGGTAACTTTTCCAACGGCCTGAAAAATCCTCGTACAATATCCTTACCTAGTTCATGTACAACCCGACCGTGAATACCTACTTGAGGATATCTTCTACACCATATTTCGACCACTTGCCTCTGCACCTTATATATGAAATTTATCTTTAATAAATTATAGTGACTAAATACTTTATGTTCTAATCGATAATTTTTATCAGTAAGTCATCCAATTTCTTTATCTGTTCCTCACAATTTCTATTGCCCTCACAGTAATTTCCTGCAAAAAATATAGAATTGAATTTTTGATATTTTAAGGTGACACATGGATGTAAAAGCAGCAGTTGCCCATAAGGCTGGCGCACCCTTATCAATTGAGACAGTTACGCTGGATGGGCCAAGGGCAGGTGAAGTTCTTGTTGAAATCAAAGCCAGTGGTATATGTCACACCGATGCCTTTACGCTGTCCGGAGATGATCCGGAAGGAATTTTTCCTGCGATTTTAGGTCATGAAGGTGCTGGAATCGTTGTGGATATTGGTCCGGGTGTGACATCCCTTAAAAAAGGGGATCACGTCATCCCCTTATATACCCCTGAATGTCGTCAATGTGACTATTGCACCAGTGGAAAGACAAATTTATGTCAAGCGATTAGGGTGACACAAGGCCAAGGGCTTATGCCTGACGGGTCTAGCAGGTTTAAAATCAACGGTGAGAAAATCTTCCATTACATGGGCTGTTCCACCTTTGCAAATTATACGGTTGTTCCTGAAATAGCTTTGGCAAAAATACGCGAAGACGCTCCTTTTGAAAAAGTTTGCTATATCGGATGTGGCGTCACCACAGGAATTGGCGCTGTCATCAACACCGCACAAGTAAAGCCCGGTGACAATGTCATCGTTTTTGGCCTTGGTGGCATTGGATTGAATGTTGTTCAGGGTGCGCGGCTGGCCGGTGCCAATATGATTGTCGGCGTTGACTTGAATAACAGCCGGAAGGATCTTGCGACTAAATTTGGAATGACACATTTTGTGAATCCAAAGGAAGTGGAAGGCGATCTGGTTCCCTATCTCGTTGATTTGACGAAGGGCGGCGCTGATTACTCTTTTGAATGCATTGGCAATGTGGATGTCATGCGCCAAGCATTGGAATGCTGCCACAAAGGATGGGGAGAGAGCATCATTATTGGTGTTGCTGGTGCCGGCAAGGAAATCTCAACACGTCCCTTCCAGCTGGTCACTGGGCGCGTTTGGAAAGGATCTGCTTTTGGTGGCGCGAAAGGAAGAACTGACGTTCCAAAAATCGTCGATTGGTACATGGACGGTAAAATCAATATTGATGATCTAATCACCCATGTGATGCCAGTGGAAGAAATCAACAAAGGTTTTGATTTAATGCATCAAGGAAAATCAATCAGAAGCGTTGTCACTTTCGACTAATTATTCCTCTTTATTCTGAGGTATTGCAGAGCGCGTCTTAAAGTAGGCTCTGTAATACCTCATCAATTTTTGTCCGATAAGGTATGCTTGATTGCGCTCCTGCGACAGTGCAGGCAAGACCAGCCGTTACTGTGGCAAACTGCAAGGCATCCTCTAAGCTACGACCTTCAGCAAGGGCTGCTGCAAATCCACCAATAAAACTATCCCCTGCGGCAGTTGTATCAACGGGCTTGATTTTCAAGCTATCATTTTGAACAACTTTTCCGCTATCCGCGGCGACAACCCCTGCGCCGCCTAATGTCAGAACGCATGTCAGGTTAAAAGTGGAGGCCAAGGTTCGGGCCAAATTTTCAGAATCCACTCCCGTAATGTTGTGCTGCTTGGCAAGTGCAGTGGCTTCAACTTCATTAACAACCAGGTAATCCAGATCTTGAAGCGCATTTTCTGGTATGGATGATACCGGCGCTAAGTTCAGCATCGTTTTAACGCCCATTGCTTTTGCTCGAACAAGCAAGGCCCAATTTTCTTCAGCCGGAACTTCCATTTGCAAAAGTAAATATCGAGCTTCACGCAGCATCTGATCCGTGACCAAGTTTGCCTTTAAATCGGCATTGGCACCGGCAACAACAACAATGGAATTCTCCGCGTCCCCGCCCACCCAAATAGCTGCACATCCGGTGGGTCTATTACCGACGGTTACAGCTGACAAATCAACATTATCTGCCTTCATCAAGGATAACGCTGGCCCAGCATTCACATCATCGCCAACGCAACCGACCATGAGCACCGAAGCCCCAGAACGACGTGCAGCAAGGGCTTGATTAGCTCCTTTTCCTCCGGGCACCTGCAGATACCCTGATCCGTGAATAGTCTCCCCTGGTTTGGGAAGGACAGCCATCTGGTAAACTTGATCAATATTGATTGAGCCAAATACGACGATCATAAAAAAAGAGCCTCTAATTTATCAGGAATTTTCTAGTATCTGCAGTGCCATTAGTAAGGCAACCTTGTCAATACATCAGGATTTATTAAGTCCGCCGGAGAAAACTTCTTCTTTCAAGGTTCTATGAGTGAAAGCCAGAAACAAAAGGCCCGGCAATATGATCACAAGGGTTAATCCAGCGGAGACAGGATCCAAGGCCCCTCCTCCTCTAATTTTGGAAAAGAGGAGAGTTGCCAGCGTATCCACCTGACCTTGCCCTACATAGAAGGTAAGTAAGAAGATATTGGTGGAAATCAGAATTGAGAAAAGCGCGGCAGCCAATATTCCCGGTAGGATCAAAGGAAATTCTACATACCGAAAAATTTGGTATCGGCTAGCCCCCAGAAGGGCTGCTTGATCCAACATCCCCTTATCTAGTTCTCCATATATGACGGTCAGAACACGAACCATATACGGAATAACAGGAACCAAATGCGCGATAATAATTGCGACCAAATTCCCTTGTAAACCAAATTGGAGAAAGACCAAAAGCATCCCAAGGCTCACGGCCATTTCTGGCACGATTAGAGGGGCCGCTAAAAACAATTCGAATAAGGATTTACCTTTAAAATTTTGGGTGGCCAGAACTTTAGCGGCTGGCAACGATATAATCAGAGCCAGCAATGTCACGCACAGTGCAATGAGGATCGTATTTTGCATAGCCGGAACAACACGAGATACAGGATCAAAAATATAATCCCATGCCAATGGTACCTGTAAAGTATCCCGCTTTTCCCACCACCAGATACTGGGCAATAAATCAGGCCATCCCCATCGAAAGGCCAAGGATGCTATTGTCAAGGGCGCTAAGGGACCCAATATCCCCGTAATAAGAAAGAAAATAGCAACGCGCTGCAATTTGGAAAGGGATCTCATACCCGTCCACGCTTTCTCTCGAAACGGCGATATAAGACAAGATACGCCAGGATGCTCAGGCTAGATACAAATGTGACAAAAGTGACGATCGCCATGGCCTCTGGTCGCCTTGCATAATCTGCATCATCGAACAAACGCCAGGCTTCTACAGTCAGCGTGTTTGGATATCCCGCCCCCAATATGAAAGGGACTTCGAAGGATCCAAAATTGAATGCAAAGATAATAAGTGTACTACCCACCAATGCAGGCATAAGGCGCGGAAGTGTTACATAAAAGAATATTTGTAGACTTGATGCCCCGAGCAAAAGCGCACTTTCTTCCTCTTCTCGTCCAAGTACTAGCAAATTGGAATACAGCATCATTGTCATAAACGGGACTTGTTTCCAAAGATATACCATCATGATCCCCCACCCCTCCGCATTTTGCAAAAATCGGGGGAAATCGCCAGGACTGGAAATAACGCCAATTGCATAAAAAAACCGGGCAAACAAACCCCCATTTGCGAACAAAAGGATCACGATGCTAACCCCCACCAAATAGGGAACAGCCAACGGGATTTTATAGACAAATAGCGCAAAACCGCGCCCTTTGAACGCCTTTGCAAAAGCGACACTTAAAAATAGGCTTAGAGCAGCACCAATGAGTGTTGGCACCACGGCATAATAAAATGTGAGGCCTAGTGAATTCCATAGCCCATCATCATGAAGAAAAGCCTGATAATACTGAAATGTGGGAAACTGATTTATCCCATATTGCGGCGCATATCCCAGACTTTGCACAATACAGAGAAGAAGCGCACCGACAAAAAAAACAAGCATCACCACGGTTGCTGGGATCAAACCCAGCAGCGACTTTAAATTCCCATTTTTAGCGTGCGGTTGCCTCATCTACACTTAATTAGAAACTATTTGCTTCGCTACGATTTCACCGAAAGGCAAACTGGATTTCTTTTCAATATAATCTACCCAAATTTTCTCAATCACTTTGACCAAAGACGCATTGGTGTCTGATACAGCAAGGCGTCCAAGCTCGTCCGCTGTAACACCGTGTAGAGCCGGTTCAGCAGCTTTCGCAGCCAGAGCTTCTGCACCGGATAATTTCCAGATGTCTGCGCCCAATGGATAGCCAATGTCCTTTAATTTGGATATTTGTAATTCCAATGAAGACATAACATTTGTGAACACCAATGCCGCAGCAGGGTGAGGTGCATTTTTAGGAATTGCGAGAAAATTCTTATTCTTGATCATACCACTGCTTGGGAACGCTAATGTCTCAGTCGTTTCCGAAAAAGTCCCTGTTTTTATGTTGTTATGCACTAGATAAAGTCCAAATTCACAGGCGAAATCAACCTCCCCATTGTTATATAAAGATTGATTTACAGATTGATTTTGAGGGTAGAAAGGTGTGTCTCCACCCAACAAATGAGGTTCGATACGCTTCAAATATTCAAAGCCCGGTTGAACAAGCTTTGTAAATTCATCCGCTGTAAAACTGGTAATCGGACGCTGAAATTCTTTATACCCTTGGCCACTTGGGTTAAAGGAATAAAGGGCGGTTTGAACAAAGGTATTCCCGATATAATGAGGTGGCTTCACATATGTGAAACGCCCAGGGTTTTTTTCCAGCCAAATCTCGAGTTCGACAAAATCTTTTGGCGCATTTGCCCGGGAAAGCCTTTTAGAATCCAGGTAACATATATACTGTTCCCCTGACCAAGGCATTTCACGAGCCTGCGTTGGCGTTCCAAAATCGGAAAGATTAAGCTGTGCTCTTGGATTATCTTGATCAAATTCAAAGTATTTTGAGTTAGGAACTTTGTCAGCAAAGGACCCAAACAACGCTTCTTGCTTTGACAACGTATAGAAATTATCCCCATTTAGCCAAATAGCATCAACGCTACCGTGCCCAAGCTCGCGCCCCGCGGCCAGCTCCGTTAGAACCAGATCAACGGCATCACGTGTTCCTGCAATTCTTGTGGTTTTCAGCGTAATGCCTTTGTCGGCCATTTTAGGCACGACGACGCGCTCGATCCAACTGTTAAGCTGCTCACTTCCGCCCCAATGGAACCAATTAACGGTGCCCTCTTCTCTCGCCCTTTTCTCTACTTCACTCCAAGAAAGTTTCCCTGAAACAAAATCTGACCGAAAAATATCGATATCCTTATCAGCAGCATACGCGGGAAACAAAACCGCTGTATTTAATAAACAAGCGCTTATCAATTTTTTCAATAAATTCATACTTTGGGTACCTTTACTCATTGAAGCGTGTCGTCTGGCAATGACCAAACGTGATTTGGAGAAAATGTTAGAAATACATCATGTCCAACCGCAATTCTCACCCTGCTATCTTGACGGACTGATAATTCAGACTGGCCAGAGGCGACGCGGTAACTCATAATTCCGCCTTGATACCGGGCGGAGGTAACGACGGCTGGAAAGCTTTGCATTTCAATATCATTATTTCCAGAATTCGTATCAATTCGAATATGTTCGGGGCGGATCATCAAAGTGGCCGCGTCCCCAACATTTTTTTGATCAAGGAGCATATTTGAAACGGTTATTGCGCCAATATCGCAATCCACTGTTTTGGGGCCAACCACTTTTCCTGGCAATAGATTTAAAGCGCCCATAAATTCAGCAACCCTTTTGCTTGTCGGACGTTCGAAAATGTCTACGGGAGTGCCTTGTTGTAATATATTTCCCTGATCCATCACAACAACCTGATCGGCCAGCATTAGCGCTTCTTCTTGATCATGAGTGACAAACAAGGTCGTTATTCCCAGATCGCGTTGAAGCTCTCTGATAAACAAGGCCATTTCTTCTCGAAGATTAGCATCAAGATTGGATAAGGGTTCATCCAACAACAATATATCCGGATCTTTAACGAGCGTTCTGGCCAGTGCAACTCTTTGTTTCTGCCCTCCAGACAGCTCATGAACGAACCGAGTTTCAAGCCCGTTCAAATGAGTTTTATTAATAATCCAATCGAGTTTTTTCTGAATAAATTCAGTGCTTTTTCCTTCCATGCGAAGGCCAAAACTGATGTTATTCGACACATTTAAATGAGGGAAAAGAGCAAAATTTTGAAATACCATGCCAACTTTTCGGAGTCGAACAGGCAGGCTGCTTATATCTGTCTTGTTAAAAAAGAACTGACCTTCTGTGAGGGGAGAAAGACCGGCAATCATTCTTAAAGTCGTCGTTTTGCCCGAACCTGACGCACCTAATAGGGCCATCATCTCACCCTTGGGGAGGTAAAATGAGACGGGGCCAATCTCATCGCCGTTATCAAAGGCCGTTTTCACCTTCTCCAGCCGTAAGCCATCCATACTGAACTCCACCCAAAAACATCAGCACAATTTACTTACTTTAGCACAATAATCTCTTCACAAACGCGTGAACGTTATTCGGGGAGTAGAGACTGGACAAAAAAAGCGCCCGTTGAACAATCAACAAGCGCATCTTAAGCTTAATGTCAGCGAAGACTTAAGGACGTTCACCGCGTGCCAAACGAGCGTTAATGTCATCGATAACAGCAGGAAGCTCAACAATGCTGTCGATCACGTAATGTGCACCAGCTTTGCGAAGAAGTTCCCGTGTCTCTTCTGTAAGGCGTTCAATTTCTTCTATAGAAAGCGCTTCGGCTTCTTCATAGGAATTGATGTTCATGTAGTTACTATAGCGGGCAACACCGACGCCCCAGCAACCGGCATTCAACGCTTCACCAACACCTGATGTCGTATCGTCAACCTTCACAACAGATTGGATAGTTGTGATATCGAGAAGGTCCATATTTTTATAGACCATATGTGGCTTTGGACGCGCGCCATTTTCTACGTCATCGCCAGCAACAGTTACATCGGGGTTAAAGCCTTGTTCCTGAGCGTATTTTAACAAAACGTCAACCATGGGACGGGTGAAGCCTGTTGACACACCAATTTTGATGCCATCAGCCTGCATTTTTTGAGTAACTTCTGCGATACCAGGAAGCAATCCTGAATATTGAGGCAATACGGCAAGCTGTGCGGGCACAAAATCCACAAACATGGCGTCCACATCTGCTTGAGTTGGGTAACTCCCTTTAATAGCTTTCCAACGTTCGCGAATAACAGGTGTTTCTGTTAGCATTTTAATATGCAGATCTTTCCGCAAGCCCATGGGCCCGCGGGCTTCAAGCATAGAGATCTCAACGCCCTGATTTTTGAAAACCTCAACAAAAACAACGGCAGGTGCGATCACATAAGCATCTGCTGTCGTGCCACTCCAATCCAAAACGAGGGCACGAACTTTACCGCGGTAGGAGCGGGTGTACACGAAATCTGCATTCTCACTCATGCTATATTTCCTTATTTAAACAAGATAAAAGGTGTAACTGATTTTCAAGTTGGCCTGAGTATGTAAAGAGAAGACAAATAAATCAAATCGATAATTATAATTGATTTTATCAGTTTAACTTATAATAACGTCGACAAGCTTCGCTCCGCGAGACGCCATAAAATACAATCCCATATAATGGGCAATTTCCTGTGGATGAGCTGCCGCCTCTGGCAATCCATTTTCAACAGCACCTTCGCGCGGCAAATCATATGTAGCGCAGCCTTTTTCATAAACGTAAATGTCTTTCAGCTTACCCAACATACCGTGATTGCGCGCACTCAAACTGGTCAAAACAAAATCCATAACGCAAATATCTGTACAAATCCCCACCACCAACAAATCTGTTAAATTATGACGAAGGACCCATTCAACAAATGTATTTTCGCCGCCCCCATCGATCGCGCCAATAAACCCGTTAATGCAGTCTTTTCGAACCAGCGTCGTGTTTTGATCTTCTTCTAACCATTTAAGTTCGGCCACCAGTTCTTCCTCCCCTGTCCCTTCCTCGCAATGCGGTGGGTAAGGCGGCTCTTCCTTTCCGGGCGTATGCGTATCCATAAAGGCTAAAACAGGCCAACTCTGTCCAGAAAATTGCCGGGCAAGAAGATTTGTCTCTGTTACCATATTGGACACTTGAGCGTTAGGAGCCGCAGGTGCCAAATATCCCGCCCCGACTGTGGCAAAGCCATTCACTTCATCCACAATGATTAAGCCAACTTTTCCGCAACCCTGAATCAGGTCAAGGTCCTGCATTGCCAATGGCATAACATCAGCAAGGGCATTCATAATTTGTGTTTCTTGCATCTGAACTTTATCGCTTTCATCACTGGCCAAATCTTTAAACTAAAATAACGACTACAGCGATGAAGGTAAATCTGCTTATTGTATTTCGAATGAAATTAAAGCTTCTCTTCTTTTGAAACTCATAATACAACCGCTTTAAGCGACAATATAATCCGGCGGGTTCGCATAGAATGCTAAAATTACAAATCGAAAATAGCTGGAAAGATCACTTACAGCCCGAATTTGACAAAGAATACATGCTCAAGCTCGAGGCTTTCTTGGCCCAAGAATATGGGCAAGGAAAAACAATATACCCGGACGTTCAGAATATATTCGCCTGTTTTAACCACACATCTTTTGAAAAGGTAAAGGTTGTTATTCTTGGACAAGACCCATACCACGGCCCAGGTCTGGCTCATGGCCTCAGTTTTTCCGTTCAAAAAAGCACCAAAATTCCACCGTCCCTTAGAAATATCTATAAGGAAATAAGCAGGGATTTATCGATTATCTCGCCGCCCCACGGAAATCTGGAAAGTTGGGCTAATCAAGGGGTGCTTCTTCTTAACAGCGTTTTGACTGTCGAGAAATCTCTCGCGGGTTCTCACCAGAAGAAGGGGTGGGAGATTTTTACTGATACTGCGATTTCTGCATTAAATGCCGGGCGGGAAAATATCGTATTTCTTCTGTGGGGAAATTACGCCATTAGCAAAGGCCAGCTTATTGACGAGACAAAACATTTGATTTTGAAAAGCGCTCATCCGTCCCCCCTATCCGCCCACCGGGGATTCATCGGAAATGAGCATTTTTCCAAAGCAAATAATTATTTGGAAAAGACAAATCAAACTGCCATTAATTGGTCTATAACGGACTGAATGGAACAGAATAATAATTGAGATCAGTTAAATTGGATATGGTAAAATGACCGCACCGTTTTTTGAAACAATGCCAAGAATTATTGGGCATCGTGGTGCCAAAGGCTTGGCCCCGGAAAACACTCTTGCCTCCTTTAAAGTTGCTGCTAATGCAGGTGCTAAATCCATTGAGATTGATGTCACCGTAACACGCGATAACAACGCCATAATACATCATGATTCAAATGTAACTCGGTGTACGAATGGTCAAGGTCCGATCCTTTTGAAATCATTAGAGCAGGTACGAGCCCTAGATGCCGGAAGTTGGTTTTCAGCGCAATATACAGGCGAGAAAATCCCAACATTAAGCGAAGCCCTCTTATCCGTAAAGCAATTGGGTATGAGCTTGAACCTGGAGGTTAAACCCACCAAAGGATGGCAAGTACCAACCGCTGAACTTGTGGGACGCCAGCTTCAAAAAGAACTGCAGGAAGATTTCCCCATACTACTCTCTTCCTTCAGCATCGAAGCCCTCGCAACCATAGGGAAGATTGTCCCGAATGTGCCGCTTGGATATTTAACAGAAGCAATTCCGCCCGATTGGGAAAAACGGATGCAAGATGCCGGTGCTGCCAGCTTCCATTGCCAAGGTGAATTCGTGACCAAAGATATTGTACTTGCTGTTCAAAAGGCAGGGTTTAAATTCCTTGTTTATACGGTAAACGATCCAGAATATGCAAAACAGCTACTAAACTGGAATGTGGATGCCATCATTACTGACTATCCAGATATACTCCTGCCCCTTTGCGAAGGTTAAAGTGAGCTACCTTTAAAACCAGTAAACTAGTTATGCGTTGCTTGCTGGATCGAGTTTTTCTTTGTTCTTCTCTGCGCCAACCGGATTGTCATGCCTTATCCGAGAGCTTTCGTGTGCCTGCACGATAGGGTAGGCCACAGCAGCAATTAAGGAATTGATCCGGCGTAGATCACTCAAAAGCCCAAGATGCATGGCACTTGACCCTTCATCCATTTGCCCATCTCGGCGCAACCTCGCCAAATGTGCATTCACAGCCTTATGCTCTGTATCCCGTAATTTTTGTTTTTGCTGAATTAAACTTGCCGCTTGCGCATGTTCTCGCGTTAGGAAAACGCTGAAAGAAAGCTTCAAATTCGCCACAGCCATCTGGAAGAGTTCATTATGATCATCCATGTCTTCTTTAGAGAAAGACATTTGATTTTTTGAGCTTTTTTCCACCAGGTCGACCATATTGAGCACAACAATATTCCCTACATGCTCCATATTCGTGGTGAAAGTCATAATGTCTGTGCAGCGCTTTTCATCTTCCTCATCAAGCATTTCACGGCCAAGTTCAGTCAAATAGCTTTTAATACCTGCATTGAACTCATTAGTCACCTCATCCGCGTCCCGGACGATGTTTAACTGCTCGTTATTGTTGGTCTGAAACGCCACCTGCAAATCGCGAAACATCTTCTCCAGAATATCGCCCATGCGAAGAGTGTCCCGAACAGCATTAGCCATCGCAAGTTGCGGGCTTTCTAGCGCCGCTTTATCTAGATGCATTGGGCGAGGTGCATTTGCATCATTATTCAATTTTTCAGGAATAATTTTTTCAGTCAATTTTCCTAGAGGACCCGTGAAGAAAATGAAGAACGCAGCTAAACCAAGATTAAAGAAGGTATGGAAATTCACAATCTGCCGTCCCTGATCAGCAGTGAGTTTTGCAAGTTCCGGTCCAACCAGCCCTAAGAATGGCAGAACGGCGATGACACCAATTAACCGACAGATAAAATTGCCAAGGGGTGGCCTACGCGCCGCGGGATCTGCGTGGAGAGTTGCGAGTACCGGCGGCAATGCACCGCCCAAGTTGGCACCGAGGATCATAGCAAGGGCAACTACAAAGGGGATACCACCGGTAGAGACCAAAGTGATTATAAACAAAACCGTTGCAAGGCTTGAATGGGCGACAAAAGCGATCAAAGCACCGAGTATAACAGTCATAACCGGCTCATCAGCAAGTGAGCTAAAAACAAACTGCGCAACTTCGGAATCTCTGATGGGACCAGAGGCTAAAACCAGAAGCTTCAAGGCCGTCAGCATCATGCCTAGGCCAAGGAAAATGCGCCCAAGATTCTTTGCGCGTGTGGATTTCGCTGTGGAATGACGAACAAAACCCACGAACAACAAAGCGGGTGCTAACCAGGAAAGGTCAAAACTCAACGCTTGAGCAACCAATGTAGTTCCCACATCCGCCCCAAGCATAACAGCAATCCCGGCGGATGCAGTAACAAGGCCCCGCCCTGCGAAAGAAGCAGTCAACAACGCTGTTGCTGTGCTGCTTTGAAGAAGCATGGTGACGCCGAGGCCCCCAAGGAAAGACTTCACCCTGTTTTGAAGGCTGTAATTAAGGACTCTCCCAAGTTCTCGGCCAAAAGCCCGGGTCACACCTGTATTGACCATTCTCAAGCCCCACAACAAGAGGCATACCCCACCGAGTAAACTTATCAATACAGCTGTTGCGTCCAATGTTTTATTTCACTCCGTCAGGGGGGCCATAATTCTTTACGCCCATTACTTCACAACTTTCCTTCACAGCCTTGACGACACCTGCCATTACGGTGTGATCAAGGAGCCCAATACAGCCAACGCGAAAACTGTCAGCTTCCGTCAGTTTTCCGGGATAAATGACAAACCCACGAGATTTAATCTCGTTATAAAAACGACTAAAATCGAACTTGGGATCATTCGGGCTGAAGAAGGTTGTGATAATAGGCGATAACCACTCATTTTCCAAGAGTGTTTCAAAGCCAATTGCTCTCATGCCGTCGACCAAAACATCCCTATTTTTGGTATATCGTGCCAAACGTCCGGCAACCCCACCTTCAATTTCATGCAAACGTAATGCTTCCAGAAAAGCGACGACAGCGTGCGTAGGAGGCGTGAAGCGCCATTGGCCCGTTTTATTCATGGACGCCCACTGATCATGCACGTCCAAGCTCAATGAATGGCTATTGCCTTTAGCCGCTTCCAAAGCTTCTTTTTTAGCAATGATAAAACCAAAGCCCGGCACACCTTCAATACATTTGTTTGCAGAAGAAACCATGGCTTCAAATGGGATATCGGACACTTGCAATGGAATGGCACCAAAGGCACTCATACTGTCAACAATCAACTTCCGGCCATGTTGCATAACAACATCAGAAATCTGCTTGAGCGGATTCAAAATGCCTGAGCTTGTTTCGCAATGAACGATCACAACATGGGTCACATCTTTATGCTCATTTAGAAGCGCGTCCACTTCCTCTGGCATAGGAGGCAGGTAGTCTCCCTTATCCAAAATCACGTAATCGCGGCCAATATAATCCAGTATTTTGGCTGAACGCTGACCATAGGCACCGTTCATCAAGATAAGCGCTTTACCATCCTTTGGAATGAAAGAGGCCAGCGCAGCTTCAACTGAAAATGTCCCGCTTCCTTGCATGGGAACACAGTCATAATCAGCCTCTCCTCCACACATGGCAATAAGACGAGCCCTGATTTCCGCTGTTACCGCCTTAAAATCATCATCCCAAGACCCCCAATCCCTTAACATGGCAGCCTTCGTCGACAACGCAGTGGTCAAAGGGCCTGGAGTGAGCAGATAAGGTTCCGCGCCAGCAAAAAACTCACCTTGGCTTGTGGTATATTTTGTCATGGAAGTATCATGCGAGGTCAATTCCTGGCTCCTTCTAAAGGGACAATTCTCTCTTGAGATTCATATGGCTCCCTACACAACGATAAGTCAAATTGCTATTTTTAATCGAACATATAAGTATGAACGATACTAAGCCCGTGATTGACGAGACACATCTGCAATCGCATCTTCCAGAATATCCATCGCAAAATCCATTTGCTCTTTGGTCGTAATCAAAGGCGGCGTCAAAGTGAGAACATTTCCCATTGTTGTTTTAAAACTCAAGCCCTTGTCAAATGCCCGATATAGAATTTCTTCGGCGGCGTCATTCGCCCCTTCTTTTGTTACCCGGTCCTTCACCAGATCAATCCCCAGCAAAAATCCTCGTCCTCGGACATCACCAATTAAATCGTAGCGAGATTTCATATCCTGCATTCGGTCCAGGGCATATTGACCAACCGTTGCCGCATTCTCGACAAGTCCTTCTTCTTCAATAATTTCAATTGTTGTAAGGGCTGCTCGAGTCGTTACTGGATTTTTCTCGTGGGTATAATGACCAATGGCATAGTCGCCCAAGACATCCAGATCAGGGTGACATAAAGTTGCGGCAATAGGTAGGATGCCCCCGCCCAGCGCTTTTCCCATTACCAGAATATCGGGCACAACATCATCATGATCGCACGCAAACATCCGGCCCGTTTTACCCAAGCCTGTTGGTATCTCATCAAAAATAAGTAAGGCACCAGCATCATTGCACGCTTGTCTGATTGCCTGCCAAAATCCTTTTGGTGGATTGTAGGGAACCGCCCGGGCAGGTTCAGCGATGACTGCGGCTACGTTCCCTTCTTTTTCCAAAACATACTTGATCATATTGGCGCAGGTTGTTTTGCAAACAGAAAGATCAGGCTCCCCCTCCGCATTTACCTCATACCCATAGGGGCAACGATAGCATGCAAAAGGGGCAACATGCTCTGTACCCGGCAATAGAGGGCCGATGGCTTGGCCCCTAAATAATTGTTCTCCGCCAACGCTGGACGCCCCAAAACCAGCCCCATGAAAAGCATCCCAAAATGAGATGGTTTTAAACCGTCCTGTTTTTGCGCGGGCAACTTTTAGAGCCATTTCAATGGCATCTGACCCGCCAGTTGCAAAAAGAACTTTCCCCAAATCACCTGGTGAGATGTCGATCAGTTTCTCAGCAAGCGCCACCGCAGGCTCACAGGTAAAACGGCGCGGCGCGAATGAAAGGTCTTCCATCTGCTTTGTGATCGCCGCTTTCAATTTTGGATGACCGTATCCGATATGGTGGACATTATTCCCATGAAAATCGAGATATCGTCGTCCTTGACCGTCAATAATATAAGCCCCTTCTGCCCCTTTAATTGTATTGAGGCAGGGCGTTGAGACAGACTGATGCAGGAAGGCATTTTCATCCCGCAACAAAAGCTCACGGGAGGGTGCATCGATATTATCCTTTGACCAGTTGCGACGACGTTCCGAGAAATTAACGTCCCCTTCCGACTGATGAGGTCTGTTTACTTCAGCTTTATTTTTGGCACCTACTTGACGCTTCATTACCGCGCCCGCCAAGCCTGAGATTTCCGGGCAATTCCGCGGGTGAGCAAGGCATGTAAAACCCTAACAGAGGCTGATGTTGCGACAATGACCATACACATAGCAGCCGCTGGGGCCACATCCCCCGCATCATCCATATTCAACGCCGCAATGGACGCCAAAGACGTATCGGAAGAATACAAGAAGATGACCGCAGACACCGTGGTCATTGCATTCACGAACAGATAAATTGAAATATCAAGGATTGCAGGTAAACAGACCGGCACAGTAACTTTTAAGAAAGTCCGGACAAATGGAACTTTCAGACTTGCCGATACGGTTTCAAATTCTGGGTCCATCTGCTTCAGTGCCGTCATGGCCGTCAAATGGCTAACCGTATAGAAATGGGCGATGGTAACGATCACCAAAATAGGGAGCGTTCCATAAATAATGCCCAGCGGGTTATCCGGATGATTGAAGAAGAAGATATAGGCCAATCCTAACACCATGCCGGGAACGGCCATTGGAATCATGCAGAAAAACTGGATCAGTCCCCGCATGAATTTAAAGCCTTTGGACTTCTCCACCATATAGGCACCAGTGAAGATGATCGTTGTTCCAAACACGGCTACATATGCAGCCATTTCTAGAGAGTTATAAAAAGCGTCCCAGCCGCCACCATCCATTAAATCAAAATCGTAGTTATTTAAGGAAAGCGCCATATTATAAGGCCAAAACGTGACGAATGACGCGTAAGCCGCCATGCCAATGATCCCGACGATCATAATCCCGATCAAACAACAATAGATAAAGAAAATGCGGTTCAATACGGCATGAGGTTTCGGCTCGTACGGCACAGCACGGGCCGTCAACATGGCAACTTGTTTTCTCTGAACAAACCGATCAACAGCAAACGCGAGGAACGCAGGAAATAAGAGAACGACACTCACAACCGCGCCCATTTCAAAATTTTGCTGCCCGATAACTTGCCTGTAAATGTCTGTGGCCAAGACGTTATATTGGCCGCCGATTACTTTTGGGATACCAAAATCGGTAATTACCAAAGTGAAGACGACGAAAATGGCACTAATCAAGCCGTATTTGATGCCCGGCAAAGTAACCGTAAAAAACGTTCTGATCCGGCTAGTTCTAAGAACAACAGCGGCTTCGAACAAACGCGCATCGGCAATTGAAAATGCAGCTATCAAAATCATGAGAGCATGAGGGAAAGTATAAAATACTTCCCCCATGACAACGCCAATAGGCCCATAAATGCTATAATCTCCGAGCACGAATTTCAAAACGCCTTGCTGACCAAATAAATATACAAAAGAAATACCAGGCAAAATCGATGGGGCTAATAAAGGTAGTAATGCTATGCCTTTAAAGACAGCTTTTCCGGGGATCGTTGAACGGCATAGAATAAAGGCAAAAACAGATGCTAGTGAAATCGTTAAAACGGTCGAGATGCCCGCTATAAAAAAACTGTTACTAATGGAATTAAAAAGGGCTGGTGTTGAGAAATATTCAGTAAAATTCTGTAAGCCTATAAAAACACCATCTTTATTTTGGACGGCTTTGGAAAGCATCGCATAAAGAGGCATCAAAATGGTGACAACGAGCCATAATCCAATACCAAGGACAAAAATCCTCATGACCCAATCGTCACGGCTCAGCTTTGGTTTAATGGGAGCGCTTTTCTCCAGCGGTAATGTCTGATCAGTCATGTCACTTACCCTTGAGAAAAAATATGGATGCTAGCTTCAGGAAGCGCGACCCTTATGCTTGCCCCTACCTCAATATTTTTATCTCGAACTAAATTGATTGAGAAATCAGCATTAATCTGGCTCTCATCTGAACCATAGGACAGTGTCGCCCGACAGAAAGAACCCAAAAATTCAAGCTCAATCACTTTAACATCAAAGGAATTAGCTGTTTCCTGGTCTACATTTCGTACGGCAATATCTTCTGGTCGAACGCAAGCTAGAATTTTGTTGCCATTGAGTTTTTGTTTTTCCTGTTCAGTCAGACTAATCGCATGATCTCCCAGCATAATCTCTCCATTGCTCCCCTTTTGGGCATTTAAGAAATTCATGGTTCCCACGAATTCCGCAACGAAAGGGCTTAAAGGCTCTCTGTAGATTTCTTCTGGTGTTCCGACTTGTTCAATCACCCCATCGTTCATAACAACAATGCGATCTGCCATAGTCAGCGCTTCTTCCTGATCATGGGTCACCATAATTGTTGTCACACCAAGGCGCCGTTGAAGCTCTTTCATCTCATGACGCAAATGAACGCGGACTTTCGCATCCAAGGCGGATAATGGCTCATCCAGTAATAATAAACCCGGTGACATGGCCAGCGCACGGGACAGCGCCACACGTTGTTGCTGACCACCAGATAATTGTGCAGGAAATTTATTCCCCTGATCTTCTAGTCCGACAAGGGCAAGTAATTCAGAGACACGCTTCGCAACTTCTTCCTTTTTGGATCGCAAATTTACAAGCCCGTATCCTACATTATCGATCACTGACAAATTTGGGAAAAGTGCATAGGACTGAAAGACAATACCGAAATCCCGCTCGGATGCTGGCAGTGCAGAGATATCTTTCCCGTCTTGAAAAATGGAACCACTTGTCTGAATATCCAACCCGGCAATAGCTCGCAATAAGGTTGTTTTACCGCACCCTGATGGGCCTAGAAAACAAATAAACTCACCCTCGAATACATCAAGGGAAATATCTCTCAACGCTGTGAAGGAGCCAAAGTTCTTCTTTAAATCGCGAACTTTCAAATAAACGTTTTCGCGGGCTGCACTTTTGGGATCATTCATTACTTCTGCTCTCATTCCTCAACTAAAATTGACGGAACCAAACTAAACTGAAAAACAGGGCTTCCCGCAAAGACAATGCGGGAAGCCCAAATATTAGCTCCAAACTTCCTATTTTGGATCTGATTTAGAATCGTAGCGTTTCTGCCATTTGCTAAGAATACGCTTGCGATTTGAAGCCGCCCAAGCGAAATCATTTTGGATCATGGCTGATGCCACTTGAGGAGGGAAATGTTTCACAGGCTTTGCAACACCAGGATAGGCTACAACCGCGTAACCTTCATTATACATTTCATTCGCCTGTTTTGTGATTGACCAATCAGCAAGTGTTTTTGCTGCGGCCATGTTTTTGGAACCTTTAAGGATAGCTGTCGCTTCCATATCCCAGCCAACACCTTCTGTTGGGATCACGATTTCAAGAGGTGCACCTTTTGCTTTAGATTTGGCACCACGGAAGGCAAAGGAGATGCCAATAGGGATTTCACCTGCAGCAGCCAATTTACAAGGTTTGGATCCTGAATGAGTATAGCGTGCAATATTTTTGTGCAAACCATCCATATATTCCCAGCCACCGTCTTCACCGAACAATTGTAGCCATGAAGATACATCCAAGAAACCTGTTCCAGAAGAGTTTGGATTTGGCATGATTACCTGGTTTTTATAAACAGGTTTTGTCAAATCTTTCCAGGAAGTTGGAATTGGCAAGCCCGCTTTACCGGCCTCAACAGTGTTGAAGCAGATGGAAGCAACCCATGCGTCCATTCCAGTCCATTTTGTCGGATTAGCAGAATCACGGAATTTCGGATCCAGTTTTTCAAGACCCTTAGGGGAATATGCTTCGAGCATTCCCTCTTCACCCAGCAACATCAAGCTCGTCGCGGCAAGTCCCCAAACAATATCAGCCTGTGGATTATTTTTTTCAGCAAGAAGTTTCGCTGTAATAATGCCAGTCGAATCCCTAACCCATTTAATTTTAATATCGGGATGATCTTTATTGAAATTTTTGGCATATTTCTTTAAGTCTTCAGCTTCGACCGCTGTATATACGGTGAGTTCAGAGGCAGCCGATGCGGCCCCCGCAAACGCAGATGCGACGAACACACCAGCGACACTCGATAACACTGATTTCAGAATTATTGACTTCATCATTTTTTCCCTTCTGTTAGACACCAGTCTCTCAAACAAAAAAACCCAAACTCGGCTATTTCTGCAAAGTTAAAAATCTCTTCATTCGCTTTACCCTACTTCTAATATAGACGGTTTATTGTATTTTTATGACCGTCTTCAAAATAGAGCATAATTCAAAATTAAAGTATTTTCTTCTATATTTTTTTGCAATATACGACAATTTCTACCCACAAAACCACGAATATGCTATTAATTCCCACATTAATGTACTTAAATAAGAAAATCTCCCAATTTCCTTGACCCAAGAGTAGCAACTCCAATACCATAAGTACAAATTTTTAATTCTATATATCTTATAGTTTCAACTTATGTATCATTCTCAATTTAGAGCATTTCACGCTGTCGCACTTTATGGCGGCTTTTCAAAAGCAGCTGAAAAGCTAGGCCTGACGCAACCCGCACTTTCAGACCAAGTCAAGAAACTCGAAGCGCGCTTTGATATCCTTTTATTCCACAGACACAAACGTGTCGTCAGAATAACGGAGCTTGGCGAGCAGCTTCTTGAAATTACCAAACAAAAATTCGAGCTTGAAAAACAAGCCGTAGATTTACTTTCTGCTCATCAAGTGCTTGATAAAGGGCATTTGAATATTGCGGCAGATGCACCCTTACATGTAATATCCTTAATCGCCCGCTTTAACAAAGAATATGCCGGTGTCAATGTAAGCCTGCATGTAGGCAATACAGAAGAAATTCTCCTAGGCTTGCTTAATTTCTCGTATGATATTGGTATTGTCGCTGATTTGGAAGAAGACGAAAAATTTCACTCTGTAACCTTGCATAATGATCCCCTTGTTGCCTTTGTGTCGAAATCGCATCCTTGGGCAAAACGAAAGAGCATTACTCTGAAGGAGCTTTCAGCAGCCGAAATGGTTATGAGGGAATCTGGCTCCCGGACCCGCAACATAATTGAAGACGAATTTAAAAAAGCGGGCCTGTCCATGAATGTAAGCATGGAAATACAAGGGCGAGAGGCTGTCAGAGAAGCAGTTGCGGAAGATATTGGTGTAGGAATTGTGAGTAAAGCAGAATTCGGTCACGATTCAAGGCTGGTTTCTCTAAGCTTGACAGATTGTACCGCTACCATGACTGAAAGCCTGGTTTGTTTAAAAGAAAAACTGTCAATTAGAAGTATTGAAGCATTTTTAACATGCAACAACATCCCACTAAACACATAGTATCTATAGTATGTTAAGGACACAGTCTTGAGTTTAACTATCGCTCTATTAGTGCTGCTATCAGCAGCACTCCATCCGCTGTGGAATGTGCTTGTCAAAAAGGATAAAGAGCCCGACGCAGCTTTTATTTCCATGTCCTTTGGAATAGCAATCGTTGGATTAGTTCACGGTACAATAATTGGCGCGGATTTCTGGCCGTCCCCCTCTCAATGGTTGCTCATCGCTGGCTCGACCACTGGACAAGTACTCTATAGCCTTGCTTTGGCTGCCACATTAAAGCGCGGAGATTTATCTGCTTACTATCCGATTATCAGGGCGTCCCCAGTTTTTATCGTATGCTTTAGTTTTTTAGTTCTCGGGCAGACTTATGATTTACTAATCTTGGTCGGTATTTTTATCGTTCTTTTGGGGGCCGCCTTACTACTCTATCGACGCGGAGTAAATTTGCTCGCCGACGGGAAAACTTTATCCCTTGCCGTTCTCGCCATGTGCGGGACCGGCATTTATTCACTGACGGATTCCCAATTAATGATGGGTTTGGAAGCTCCTGTTCTTTTCTTTTGGGTACAAATTTTTTGTTGGCCGCTTTTGGTGCTGATACATCGATTAAACGGCCGGCCCGTTCCCAAATATCTGGGACTACTGCGGATAGTCAAACAGCCAGTTCTTCACATGAAACTGCTGGCCTGCGTTTACGGCTCCTATGTCCTTATATTATTTGCTTATAGCCTCGGCGGAAATGTGGCGTCAGTAACAACAGTCAGACAAGCATCCATCCCTTTATCTGTTATTTTAGGAGGCTATTTTCTGAACGAAGGCGCGATCGCTAGGCGTCTTATCGCCTCTGCCATTTTATCCGTCGGAATTATTATTGTTGTTTTGTATGGATAAAGGTGTGGCATCCTGGCAGATATTGAACTTT
>JAESSA010000026.1 GCA_016764355.1 Sneathiella sp.
ATGAATTTGTCTCTAGGCTAACCCCTGAAGACATTCGATTCCGCTTTTTCGGAATGGTGAAACAGCTGCCTCACTCTCAAATGGCGCGTCTGACCCAAATTGACTATGATCGTGATATGGCCTTCATCGCTATTGGGCAAAACTCTGAAGCAGTCGATGAGGCGTTAGGAGTAGTCCGCGTTGTCGCAACCCGCGACAATACTGTAGCCGAATTTTCCATTGTCGTGCGTTCAGATTTAAAAAATACAGGCCTTGGAAAGGAGCTTATGCGGAAAATGATCGCCTATTGCCGCGGCAGGCAAACAACCAAGCTTGTGGGACAGGTGTTGCGAGAAAATTTGCGGATGATACATTTCACGGAAACTCTGGGTTTCAAAGTAACAGGACATCCTGAAACAGGCGCAATTGAGATCACCCTAGAGCTATAAAATTGATATATAGCGGAAATTATCCGCATAACAATTCCCTGTTATGCGGATATAGCTTAGACAAAAAAGTCAGGGAGAAGCTCTTCTTCCTTAACGCCTTCATGTCGATATTTTGAAAGATCGGTAACCCCAATACTCGCCAAAACTTCATCATCAATACAAAAATTGCCTGTAAAATCACCTGATGGTTTCGTCAATATCACATGGGCTGCATCTGACATAATTTCTGTTTTACGGCAATTTTTTAAAATCTGCCCACCCCCCATCATTTCCATCGCCGCTGTATCAATTGCAGTTCGCGGCCAAAGGGCGTTAAAGGCAATCGCATCCTTTTTAAATTCTTCAGCCATTCCCAACACGCAAAGGCTCATACCATACTTTGCCATACTGTAAGCCACATGAGGCTTGAACCATTTCGCCTCAAAATTCAAAGGAGGTGATAGGTTCAACACGTGGGGATTATCTGATTTTTTAAGGTAGGGAATTGCTTTTTGGGAACACATAAATGTTCCACGAATATTGACCTGATGCATCAGGTCATATCTTTTCATTGGGGTATATTGCGTATTGGTAAGACTAATGGCGGACGCGTTGTTAATTAGAATATCAATACCGCCAAAGGTATCAGCGGCCTTCTCCATGGCCTGTTCGACCATTTCTTCTTCCCGAACATCCACAACCAACGGCAAAGCTTTACCACCAGCCGCTTCTATCTCTTCAGCCGCAGTGTAAATGGTTCCCTTCAGTTTAGGATGTGGCTCTGCCGTCTTGGCAGCAATGACAACATTTGCGCCATCCTGTGCGGCCCTTTTGCCGATAGCAAGACCAATTCCTCGGCTCGCACCGGTAATAAAAAGTGTTTTACCCTTAAGATCCGCCATACCACATCCTTCCTATATTCTAAGCTGACAGCTTTATTTCCCTTTAAATTCGGGCTTTCTTTTTTCTGCAAATGCCGTAATACCTTCGGCCCAATCTTCTGTCGCTGCACAAGCTGCAAAACTTTCAGCTTCCAATGCAAGTTGGGCTTCCATGCCGTTCTGCAAAGACGCATGCAACAATTGTTTTGTCCGCCCGATAGCTACAGTTGGACCATTGGCAAGCCGGGTTGCCAATTTGTCTGTTTCTGCTTCAATATCAGCCGTTGGCACGACAAAATTCACCAAACCCAGACGCTTTGCTTCTTCTGCATCGAAACGATCGCCCAACATTGCAATTTCCATCGCTTTTTTAAGGCCAACCATCTGCGCAAGTGAATAAGTCCCAGATCCGTCAGGAGTTGTTGCAATATTAATATAGGCTAGCGTGAAGAATGCATTGTCAGCCGCAATAACCATATCACACGCCATTGCCAATGACAGACCGAATCCCGCGGCAGCCCCTTGCACACTTGCGATAATTGGCTTTTGCATGCGCTTCATTGTGAAGATTGTTGGGTGCAAATTGTGAATACGTGCTTCAAACTTCTTTCTGCGCTCATCTGCCGGTAATTTCACAATGTCGTTGAAGGCCTTAAGATCGCCCCCTGCCATAAAATGATCCCCTGCACCCTTTATAACAACGCACCGAACGCTGTCATCTGTTTCGATATCAGTCAGAGTATCGAACAGAGCTTCGCGCATTTCGATAGACAGTGCGTTCCGTCTTTCAGGCCGGTTCATCACCAATGTGGCAATTCCGTTTTTTTTCTCTACAAGTAATTGATCTGTCATTATTTTTCTTTCTTTTTTGACATTTTGATTATCGGTTACTTAAAAATTACGCAACTGCACTCTCAATGACTTTAACATGTTGAAAGCGCCAAACGCCATCGTCTCCCAATTGACGTTCCAACTCCCCCGTTTCAACCAAATAGTGACAATGGGCCAACCCTTCGGAAATACAAAGGCTAACGTCATTTTCATTCAATTCTCTATCGAAGAGAACTGGCAATAAATCCATTGCGGTTTTGGGACTGCCACATGCAAATTTTAGGCGAGACAGCCGCTCTTCGTGATGCTCTTTATAGTAATCCAATTGATTGTGAATTCCTGTAAAGACGTCATTATGAGCCGGTAAAACCAGTATATCTGCAGGCAATTTTGCCAATACAGGTATTGAATCCAGAAATTTTTTCAATGGGTTAGCCAGTGGCTCTGCTGGGTACACACCGATATGGGGCGTAATGCGCGGTAAAATCTGATCACCGGAAATCAACATGTTCCTCTCGGCGGAATAAAGGCAGGCATGTTCTGGACAATGTCCTCGGCCAACAATCACTTCCCAATCGGATCCACCGATTGAGAGCACATCCCCATCTTCAATACGATCAAAACCAACGGGCATTGGATACACGGCTTTACTAAAGCTACCGAAGCCTCTTTTCCGCACTTTTTCAAGCATTTTGGGGGTAAATCCGATCCGGTGATAAAAACTCATCACCTCTTCGGGAACTTCATCCGCAGCTTCAAGACATAACATCCGACCGAAAGTCCACTCACCAAATGTCATAGTAAGCGGTATATTCCATTTTTCTGTCACCCAACCTGCGAGCCCCATATGATCGGGGTGAAAGTGTGTACAAATAAGTCTCGTGACAGGCTTACCTTTAAGATGTTTTTCAAAAACTTCCGTCCAAAGTTCTTTAATTTTTTCGGAATTAAAACCGGAATCGACCATGGTCCAACCGGCTTCATCTTCCAGTAAATACAGATTGATAAAATCCAATCCTTTGAAGGGAATAGGCATGCGAACCCACAAAATCCCTTCCGCAATTTCGAGGACTTCTCCATCATTAGGGCGTGAACCAAGCGGGTATTCAATTTGTTGTTTTTTCATTATTTTTCCCGACTTTTAGCATTGTGGCGACCGAAGCCGCCACAATTTCAATAGAATGTAATATTATATCGGTTAACCTTCGCGTCAACCTTAAGCATAGAAAATCACGCGACTAAGTGATCTTCCTCAATTGCAAATAGCAATTCTGGTCCTTCTGTTACGGGACCAAGCAAAGCGGCAACTTGCGGTAAAATCTGTGTCGCAAAGAACTGTGCAGTAACAATTTTCCCATTAAGGAATTTGGTATCAGTATCCCCCGCAGCCAACAGTGCTTTTGCTTTCACAGCTGATTTTGCCATCAAATACCCACCAACCGTTGTTGCAAACATACGCAAATACGGAGTTGCACCAGCAGGAGCCGCATTAGGATCATTGGGTGCATTAGTATACATCCAATCTGTGGCTTCTTTCAGTGCGGTTACAGCAACGCCCAATTGACGTGATATAACGTTCAGTGCTTCGTCTTCGCCGCTAATTTCACGGGCTAGGTCATCCATATCGGCAAGCAATGTTTTTACCGGCTCTCCGCCGTTCAAACCAAGTTTACGGCCGACCAGATCCAATGCCTGAATACCATTGGTGCCTTCATAGATGGGAAGAATCCGGGAATCCCGGTAATATTGGCCAACACCGGTTTCTTCGATAAAACCCATTCCGCCATGAATTTGGACTGCAATCGATGAAAGCTCAACGCCAAGATCCGTGCTCCAAGCCTTCGAGAGGGGAGTCAATAATTCAGCAAGGCCAAGGCTTGTTTTACGAATTTCCGGATCAGGGTGATTATGTCCTTTATCCAAATATTCGCCATTCAGATAAATCAAGCAACGCATCGCTTCAATCTGCGACTTCATGGTCATAAGATTTCTGCGTACATCTGCATGTTTCACGATGCTGGCGCTCTCCCCTTTTGGGGTTCCGGGCGCGCGACCTTGCTTACGGTCAATGGCATATTCCACGGCTTGCTGATAGGCCCGTTCGGCAACGGCCAAACCTTGCGTACCAACGCCCAGACGCGCATTGTTCATCATAGTGAACATGCAAGCCATGCCTTTATTTTCTTCCCCAAGCAAGTAACCAACGCATTCGCCATTATCTCCATAGGACATGACGGCTGTTGGACTTGCATGAATGCCAATTTTCTCTTCTAAAGACACACATTGAAGGTCATTGCGCTGACCCAATGTGCCGTCGTCATTTACCAAGAATTTCGGTACGATAAACAAAGAAATACCGCGGGTTCCGTCCGGAGACCCCGGTGTTCTGGCCAAAACTAAATGGATGATATTTTCAGCAAGCTCATGTTCGCCATAAGTGATAAATATTTTCTGACCGCTGATCAGCCAAGAGCCATCTTCACCTGGCTCTGCCTTGGTCCGTAGAGCGCCCACATCAGAACCTGCACTACTTTCAGTCAAGTTCATGGTCGCGGTCCATTCACCGGTAACCAACTTCTTCAAGTATTTACCTTGTTGTTCTTTAGTGCCATGAGAGATTAGAGATTCAATAGCACCTTGGGTCAGCAGAGGACAGAGGGCAAAAGCCAGATTGGACGAATTCCACATCTCCACAGTGGCAAGAGACACAGCCTGCGGCATTGCCCCACCATCAAATTCTTCAGGGCATGAAATACCATTCCAACCACCGGCAACAAACTGGGCATAGGCCTCTTTCCAGCCGTCTGGAGAGGTAACAACACCATCACTCACAGATGAGCCAGCAAGATCACCACTTTTATTCAAAGGGGACAGTATATTGCCGGCAAACTTGGATGCTTCTTCAAGAACTGCATCAACCACATCGCTTTCAGCATGTGCAAATTTTTCGATGCCCGACAAACCTTCGAGATCAATAATATTATTAAGCACAAAGCGCATGTCTTTGAGTGGGGCATTATATTCGCCCATAAGAAAATTCCTTCTGATTAAATTGCTTCTCTATTTTGATGCTCTTATGCCATATTCGGGGCCTTAAGAAAAAGTAATTTCAATACTAACGCTCGTTCCACACTTTATCTCCCTGTAAAATAGTGAAGCCTCATGCCCTCCAACGTAAATGTCAAATCTCCATCGCTCGAAAGTTTGCAAGAGGCGACTTCCTTAATTCAAGCAGGCGAACTTGTGGCTTTCCCTACGGAAACCGTTTACGGACTCGGTGCTGATGCGACCTCTGACGACGCTGTTACAAAAATTTTTGCAGCCAAAGGGCGCCCAAGCTTTAACCCCCTGATTGTTCATTTGCCTGATATTGAAACTGCTAAGAAATATGTGGAATTCAATGAAAAATCGATAAAACTTGCCTCTCTCTTTTGGCCCGGCGCGCTAACCATGGTGCTTCCACGCAAAAAAAACTGCCCAATTTCAAAATTGGCGAGCGCAGGACTTGATACATTGGCTGTTCGCATTCCCGCCAATGCGCTCGCACTTGAGCTGCTTAAACAATGTGGACGCCCTCTCGCGGCCCCCAGTGCCAACCCTTCCGGTCAGATTAGCCCTACCCGCGCAGAGCATGTCGCTGATGGGCTTGGTGACAAGGTTGGTCTTATTTTGGATGGGGAGGCCTGCAAAATTGGTGTCGAAAGTACGATTGTTGGTTTTTCAGGTGAAGATGTTGTTCTTTTGCGACCCGGCGGCGTGACCAGAGAGCAACTGGAAGCTGCCTGCCCGTCAGTCACATCCCCATCTGCGGACAGTAAAATCACCAGCCCCGGTATGCTTCTCAGCCATTACGCCCCTTCGTGCCCCGTCCGCTTGAACGCAAATAGCAAGGATGCGGATGAAGCATTTCTGGGTTTTGGTCGTGAATTTGATGCCATTTCAACGGTAAATTTAAGCGTTATTGGAGACCTTAGAGAGGCCACTGCCAATTTATTCTCCGCCTTTCATTTGCTTGATGAGCAGGGATATAAATCCATTGCCGTCGCCCCCATCCCAGAAATGGGCCTTGGCGTTGCTATTAATGATCGCCTTCGCCGCGCCGCCGCGCCACGAGATTAACGGAAGATGGACATGTCCCTTATTCAAAAAATACAAGATGTTGTTGGCCCAAAAGGGCTTATTACGAATGAGCCGGATATGGCAGCATATTTGTGTGAATGGCGGGATAAATATATAGGCAAGGCCCTTTGCGTTGTTCTTCCAAAAACGACTGAGGAAATATCAAAAGTTGTAAAACTTTGCAGCGACAGCAATACAGCAATTGTCCCCCAAGGTGGCAATACTAGTCTGGTTGGCGGTTCTATCCCTTTCGACACGGGGGATGAAGTGGTCATTTCACTACGAAGAATGAATGCCGTTCGCCAAATTGACAAACTTGGGGGCACCCTTACTGTAGAAGCGGGCTGTATCCTTGCCAACCTACAACAAACGGCTACGGAAAACGGCTTTATGTTTCCCCTTCGAATTGGATCAGAAGGCAGCTGCCAGATCGGCGGGAATATATCAACTAATGCAGGCGGTGTTCAGGTTCTGCACTATGGGAACACGCGGGAGCAAGTGCTCGGCCTTGAAGTCGTTCTTCCAAACGGAGAAATCTGGGACGGCCTTACCAGCCTGAGAAAAGACAATACGGGATATGACTTAAAACAACTCTTTATTGGGGGAGAAGGCACACTTGGCATTATTACAGCCGCTGTCGTCAAAATGTACCCCAAACCCAAATACCAGCAAATTGCTATGATCGCCCTTCCCTCTGTGGAAGCCGCCATCGACTTTCTGGGACTCGCTCGCGATTTGAGCGGTGATCAAGTGACAGCCATCGAACTTATTCCCCGCATTGCCATCGAATTGGTCGTTAAAAACGTCCCCAATTTTACCGATCCAATGCCAGACAAATACGACTGGCAAATTCTGGTTGAGCTATCCTCCAGCGCAACAGAAGACTTGAAAAATTTGATGGAAACTATTTTGGAGACTGGCTTTGAGCAAGGGATTGTTCTCGATGCCATTGTCCCAACCAGTGAATCTCAACAAAATAAACTATGGACGCTAAGGGAAGAGATATCTGGTGCTCAAAAACCGGAAGGTGGTAGTATCAAGCATGATATTTCTGTGCCTATCGCAAAGATTCCAGAGTTCATTGCAAAAGCTGATACGGCCTTAGAAAAACTCATTCCCGGATTTCGTCCTGTGACTTTTGGCCATATTGGCGATGGAAACCTCCATTATAATCCGTTGCAGCCAGTCGACGCCGATCGGGACGAATTTTTAGGCAAATGGGAAGAGGTTAGCCGTATTGTTCACGACATAGCCCATGAGCTGCGAGGCAGTATTAGTGCAGAGCATGGCATTGGTCGCATGAAGAAGAATGAATTGACCCGCTATAAGTCAGACGTGGAGCTGAGGCTAATGCGACAAATAAAACTGGCTTTTGATCCGCAAGGAATTATGAACCCTGGAAAAATGCTTCCCGATGCATAAGGCTTAGCCATAATTGGATAGGAATAAACTCAAATTAAGAAATTAGTATTCTTTGACAATGTGGGAATATTTTCTTTGGGGACCGGCTTTGAAAAGATAAAACCTTGTGCTTCGTGACATCCGGCCTCTTGAAGAAACTTAACTTGGTCCAAGTTTTCTACGCCTTCGGCCAAAACGCGCATGCCAAGATTGTTCCCCAAGGTTATGATTGTTTTGGCAATTGCTGCATCATCAGAATTACTCATAACCCCATCAATGAAACTTTTATCAATTTTGAGAACGGATGCTGGTAAGTGACTAAGGTAGCTCAACGACGAATATCCAGTCCCAAAATCATCAATAGATAACCTAACGCCCATCTCTTTTAGACGAAGCATATTGCGTTTTGTCTGGCCCCGATCGAGCATTATGACACTTTCCGTCAGTTCAATATCGAGCATTTCTGCGGGCAAACCAGTATCATCCAAAACCTGTTGGATTAACGGAACAAACTCTTCGCTTTGAAATTCCTTGAGGGAAATATTAACGGCTACGGGGAATTCTTCAACCCCTTCCATTGTCCACTTTTTTCTTTGGGAACAAGCTTCACGAAGCACCCACTCACTTATTGGCCCAAGGAGTCCTGACGCCTCAGCAATCGGTATAAAAACATCGGCAGGAACGAATTGACCTGCACTTCGCTCCCAACGGAGGAGCGCTTCAACGCCCACCATTTTACCTGTCTCCAAACAAATCTGTGGCTGATAGTTCAAAGACAGCTGACTTAAACCCATCCCCTCTCTCAAAGCATTATTCAAAGTCACCCGGCCATGAATTTCTGCTTCAATATGCTTATCATAATGGCAAAAATTTGGGCTTCCTGCTTTTCGTGTACTCGCCAAGGCGATATTCGTATTTTGCCAAATCCGGTCAGCCTGATCACCATCTTCTGGATACAAGGAAATCCCCATTCGCGGTGATAGATGCGGCATCTTCAAAACATCGGGTAACAAAACATCAAACAGATCATTTATGATGGAGGGCATCTCAGACACTTCATGGTCAGATGATCTCTCTATACACACACCGAACCCATCCCCAGAGGTGCGGGCCAATGTAATAGCTGTTGGAAAAAGTTTGCTTAGCTGTTCTGCCACGTTACGTATAAATTTGTCCCCCGTGGAATGGCCTAGTGCAATATTCAATTCGGGTAAATCATCCAGAACAAATTGGAGGACAGCAAGACGACTGTCTTCATTATCAATAATTCGATTTTGTATTTCTTTTTTAAAGCTTAGGCGGTTCCCAAGTGACGTAAGATGATCTTTATAAGCAAGGGTTTCTGCTTCTTGTAATAGATAGGTAGTCTCAAAGCCTCGGGCGACATTTTTCGAGAATTGTTCCAACAATGGCATATCGGCTTCATGCCATGAAGTTACTGTTTCTAGATAAAGGGCACCTAGAATTTTTTCACCCCGAACCAGACTGAGAATAACCACTTCATCCGTGAAATAGCATTCTCCCTTACGGAGTACGGAATTCAACTCTATCCAGTGGTCTGGTTTGATTTTTTGTTCAGCCTCATACTTGGTCTTAAGGATGGTGTAACCGCTAGCCGCAGCAACGGAAAACCTATCAGGCTCTGTTGTAATGAATAAGCCAACTGCCAATTTACCAAAGATTCGCTCGAGACCTAAAATAGCATTTTCACAAAATTGACCAATGTCTTCACATTCCTGCATTTGCAACAAAACTTGCAACAAAAGCTCAGGTTTCCTGGCTTCACCAATGGCTGTTTCAGAGGATGAACTTTGTTCGAATACGAAGGACATGTACTTTTGCCTCAAAGGCTACTTTAACTATGTGTGAAACTCTAAATTTTAGTTTTATTAAAAAATATTTTAACGCCAAAAACTCGAGGATCAAAACATATTTATCAGATAAATGCGTTTGATGGCGCAGAAAGGCCCCAAAAGGCTTTTCGCGCCATCAAAAATGCTATTTTTCGGGTTTTTCGGCCTGTGCCATCAAGTTTTTACGGGCTTCTTCATCCCATTTTCCATCTGGTTTCCCAAGCTCGCTTCCCACCTTGTATCCGCGCCGTAATGCAGGGCGTTCTTTCATCAGATCATACCACTTGCGAACATTTGGAAATTGCTCAAGGTCAATTTCCTGTTTTTTGTATGTAATTATCCAAGGCCAACACGCCATATCTGCTATGGAATATTCTTCACAAATATAATCTTGCCCTGCCAGTTGGCGATCAAGGACACCAAATAGGCGGAGAGCTTCATTGGTATAGCGCTCTTGTGCATAGGGTATTTGCTCTGGAGCGTAGAATTTAAAATGCCCGTTCTGGCCAAGCATAGGCCCAAGCCCGCCCATTTGCCACATTACCCACTCAAGAACTTTCATGCGTCCCCGAAGACCGGTTGGCAGAAATTTTCCGCTTTTCTCAGCAAGATAAATTAAAATAGCCCCAGTCTCGAAAACGGAGACAGGTTCTCCGCCACCGATAGGATTATGATCCACGATCGCGGGCATTCGGTTGTTCGGGCTGATTTTCAAGAAATCTTCTTTAAACTGATCACCGCGCCCTATATTGACTGGGATAACGTTATATTCCAGTGCCATCTCTTCCAAGGCAATCGAGATTTTCCAGCCATTTGGTGTCGGCCAATAATATAAATCAATCATTCACGTACCCACCTAAAGTTTAGCTTCTATCAGTCCAATTCGGTCATTCCCGAAATACATGTCATTCCCATTAAGATACATTGTAGGAGAGCCAAAGCCGCCGCGCCAGATCAACTCCTCTGTATTCTCTCTCAGCATATCTTTGTATTTTTGATCATTAATTTTCTCAAAGAAAGAAACTTCATCCATTCCCACATCTTTAAGGATAGTTTTAAGCTCCTCAACTTGGGATATATCTGCAAGATCGCCCCAATAACGTTGGAACACGCGGCGAGCGTAAGGAACCAAACAGTCCTGCTCTAAGGCCACGAAAGCACCGCGCATGGCTTTGACACTATTCACCGGAAAAACGGGCGGCTGTCCAATTTCCACGCCGACAAACGCCGCCCAATCCTGAAGATCCTTTTTTGAATAGGCTTGTTTTACAGGAACCGGAGTATCTCGATTATTATAAACAGATGGATTAACCGTATTAAAAACTCCACCGACTAAAAAGGGCTTATAGTCAACTTCAACATCTGGATGGCGGCTGCGGAGTTGTTCCATGCTTTCAAAACCCAGATATGTCCATGGGCTTGAGCAATCGAAAAAAAACTCGATTTTTGACATTTTTTGATATTCTCCCAATACCTGCTGTTTGCGCAGGCATTTTTTATTCTTGTTTATTGCGCGTTGCGTCCCTGTTGTAAAAGGTATGAAAAAGCGCGCGTCAGGTCAATTAACCAATTTTAAGCAGGGTATTTTATGTCACTTTTATCAAAGCAGTCTGATGGTTGTTGGGTTAAGACCGATACCGGAACGTCGGTTTCACAAACTGATGTCCTGCAAACCATTGCCTCTCGGTCAGTTATTTTAATAGGAGAGACCCATAACCGCGCGGACCATCACTTGTGGCAATTGGATATGTGCCAAAACTTAAGGAAAATACGCGCCCCTATCGCTATTGGGTTTGAGATGTTTCCAAAGCGTGCTCAATACATTCTCGATCAATGGACCCGCAACCAACTCAGCGAACCGAATTTTTTAAAAGAAGTGGACTGGGATTCCATCTGGGGATTTGATCCGGCTTTGTATCTTCCCCTTTTCCAATTTTGTAAAGACCATGGAATTTCCATGATTGCCCTTAATTGCAATCGCCCATTGGTAACTGAAATAGGGAAACAGGGATGGGAGAATGTTGACCCAGCAACTCTTGAAGGCTTAACGCCCGCAAAACCTGCGACTGTGGCTTATCGCCAGTATTTGTTTGATGTCACCGGCGGCAAAAGATCAGATAGGAAAGCAACACATGCTGGGGATCCTGCATTTGACCGATTTGTTCGAGCTCAGCAAGTCTGGGACCGTGCCTTTGCCTGTAACTTGAACAATTTCCACAAAATCGAGCCTGACACTTTGCTGATAGGATTGATAGGAAGCGGCCACCTGGAATATGGAGGCGGCACACCCTACCAACTCGCCGATTTGGGACTTCTAGATGTCGTAACGTTAATCCCAACGGATACGAATGTTGTCCCTCAATATATTGGAAACTTCGTCTATAAATTCTGAAGAATTGGATCCCTGTTAATTGATACGAATAATCTATCCCATTAATGGATGCCCAATCTGCCGCAGCACTCCTATTTCGACACTTCGTCTGGTGATTTAGCGAAAGGCAAATGGCCCGTTTTCAGCCAAACTTTTACCTCTGTATCTTGCACCTGCACCTCTTCCATTTGCCCTACAGGTAGGCGCAACCATGAATGTTTTGCAAATACTTCCCCTTCCAAAATAAAACTACCTTCTAGCACAAAATATTCTGCGCCATTTTCTGCACCGACACTCAAAGTCTGACTAGCATCCCATTCCTCAAGCCTAACGGTCTCCCAGCTATCCTTAAATAATGGAATTATTTTTATCCCCTCCCGAGCAGGATCCTGAAGGGCCTCCATCTTATTCATATCAATCGTTACATGGGTCCGATCATCGGGATCAAACTGACCTAACTTCACCATAATAACGCAGCCACCATCGGATGAGGGGGTATGCGTAGAAGTGGGGGGGTTTCGAATATATGTTCCCGTTGGATAATCTCCGTGTTCATCCTGGAACACACCATCCAAAACAATAAATTCCTCCCCCCCACCGTGAACATGAGATGAAAATGCACTGTTGGACTCGTACCGGACAATCGTGGAAGCTCTCGCAACCTCATCTCCTATACGCTCTAACATTCGCCGAGAAACGCCCTTCATAGGAGAGGGAACCCAATCAATTTTCGCTCCGTGAGTGACCGCTTTTTTCGAAAAATCTCCATGCAAAATCATCTTTTTGTTCCTTTAACCGGTTAAGAGGCCAACAATATACTAGGTCTGTTACCTAGCCGCTCTGCATATGCTCGAACATGGATGCATGTATCTGGTATATCCATTTCAATAAAACCAGCAAACATAAAGCCCCCAAATGCGGTAATATCAGCGACCGTAAAACGATCCCCCGCAAGATATTCCTGATGACACAAAATGCCATCCATCCATTGAAGCGTCAGCAAAGCCTTTTCTCGTTGTTTGATGCCCCAATCTTCATTTTGGTAGCTCTCTACATCTGGGCCGAGGCCAGGAGTTGCATGATGGAAAAAAGCCGCGACCGCATCAAGGAATCCAGCTTCCACTTTTCTTTGTATCATTGAAATTTGGGCGCGCTCCATTGCAGAACGGCCTGTCAGGGTCTGATCCCCCCACATACCGTCAATATATTCAGTGATAGCAATACATTCGGAAATAACACTCCCATCTTCAAGTTCTAAGATAGGAACAACTGCGGAAGGGTTCTTTGCCAAATATTCCGGCTTCAAGTGTTCACCTGCGGGTACATCTACTTGGATAAACTCTGCCTTATCAAAAACACCTTTTTCCGCAAGTGCAATTCGAACCCGCGCCGGATTGGGGAATCCTTTAAATTCATAAATTTTCATCATATTTTCCATTTTATCTACCTATCAATAGATAGATAAATAGCATTTTCTTTTCCCTTGTCAACACCTATCAAGTGATAGATATATAAAATCATGATAACAAAACAAACAAATGATCGGCTGTCATCTATTTTGGATGTTGCTGAATCTCATATCCGCCGTGGTGGATTTAATGCCGTGAGCTTTCGTGACATTGCTACAGCGGTTGGCATTAAAAGCTCAAGCGTCCATTATCACTTCCCCCACAAACATGATCTCGGGAAGGCGGTTGTTGAACGATATGCTATTAATTTTGTTGAAGTTCTGGGATCACCCATTAACTCATTAGAAACCCCCACAATGAGGATAGAACGGTTAGGGGCGGCCTATTCTGGGAGCTTGGCTCAAGATGGAGCAATCTGCCTTGCGTGCGTTTTAGGAGCCGAGTCGGCGGGCTTACCAGAAGAAGTGAACGGCGCTGTCATTGCCTTTTTTAAGCAATTATTGCAATGGACAGAAGAAGCTCTGACTGGGGCACAGGGTCCAGCAGCTGATGCCTCGTATATTATTAGTGCCATGCAAGGGGCGATGGTTTTATCCATCGCCTTGAATGATCCACGCAAGCTGGAAGAAGCCGTGACACGGCTCGTTCGCTTTATTGAGGTTTAGTCAAAAGCATCTCCCCAAGACCCTTGGGTCGCGGCTTTAGAATATTCTGTTGAGCGGTTTTCGAAGAAATTCGTATGCTCAACAGCATTTAGAATAGCGTCCAACCATGGCAGCGGATTACGTTCTATATGGTAAATAGGCTCAAGACCAAGCTGAATAAGGCGACGATCTGCAATATAGCGGATATAAGCTTTAATCTCATCAGCAGTCATTCCTTCAATATTACCGGAACCGAAAGCCAAATCAATAAACGCGTCTTCGTGGGATACGATTTCACGGCATGCGGTATATAAGCCTTCAACAAATTCGTCGTTCCAAACCTCTGGGTTTTCCTGAACGAATGTCTTGAAAAGTTTAATAATCGAATTGCAGTGTAGGCTTTCATCGCGAACAGACCAGGTAACAATCTGCCCCATTCCTTTCATTTTACCGTGACGCGGAAAATTGAGCAAAATGGCGAAACTGGCGAAAAGCTGCAGGCCTTCAGTAAAGGCACCAAAAACAGCCAAAGTTTTGGCAATCTCGGATTTATTATCTACATTGAATTGCTGCATATAGTCATATTTATCCTTCATCTCCTTATAGTGGAGGAAGGCTGAATATTCAGTCTCAGGCATCCCGATTGTATCAAGCAGATGCGAATATGCGGCAATATGCACAGTCTCCATATTCGAGAAAGCGGCAAGCATCATTTGTACTTCGGTCGGCTGGAAGACACGCGAGTAGTGCCTCATATAGCAGTTATTAACTTCAATATCCGATTGGGTAAAGAAGCGGAAAATCTGTGTCAGAAGATTTCGCTCATCCTCCGTCAAATTCTGATGCCAATCCTTCACGTCATCGGCAAGCGGAACTTCTTCTGGCAACCAGTGAATTTGTTGCTGCAATAACCAGGCGTCATAACACCAAGGATAGGAAAAAGGTTTATAAACCGGTTTGGCATCAAGCAAAGACATCGAACACTCAAATATTTAGATAATTAACAGGATTTGAAATTGTCTTACTGACAAGCCAAACATTCTTCATAATCAGTACTGGAAGCAACAACTTCAAGAGCAGGCTTTTTATTGCCTCCAACATTTTCCACAAGTTCGCGAAGAGAGTCAGGCATATCAGTTTGAGTCGCCACAACCTCTGCCCGTTGAATGGACTTGGACCGGCAATAATACAGGCTCTTCACCCCTTGCTTCCATGCTTGGAAATGAATCTGATGTAAGTCGCGCTTGTGAACATCTGCGGGTAAGAAGATATTGACTGATTGTGACTGATCGATCATTGGTGTCCGATCGGCAGCCAGCTCAATAATCCACCGTTGATCCAATTCAAAGGCCGTCTTGAACACATCTTTTTCATGATCATCCAGAAAGTCCAGATGCTGCACAGAGCCCTCGTTCACAGTAATAGAGCTCCAGATATCTTCGTTATCAAAGCCTTTATCTTCCAGCAGCCTTTTCAAATGCGGGTTCCGCACATTGTAAGAACCTGAGAGAGTTTTATGTGTGTAACTATTGGCTGCAGTTGGCTCAATTCCTGGGCTGGCGCCCCCGCAAATAATCGAGATTGAAGCCGTTGGTGCAATAGCTGTTTTATTAGAAAAACGTTCATTAAAACCATAATCGGCTGCATCAGGACAGGCCCCACGTAAAGTCGCCAATGACTTTGACGCCGCGTCCACATGTTTTTGAATATGCTTGAATATCTGGTTATTCCAGACTTTTGCCATAACGGATTCAAGGGGAACGCGTTTTGCTTGAAGCAAGGAATGAAATCCCATCACCCCAAGGCCAACACTTCTCTCTCGCGCAGCCGCGTATTTTGCTCGCGCCATCTCATCAGGCGCACGATCGATAAAGTCCTGCAGCACATTATCGAGGAATAACATTATATCTTCGATAAAGCCTTCTTCCTCTTTCCATTCCTCGTATTTCTCGAGATTGAGAGAGGATAAGCAACAAACAGCTGTTCTGTCATTGCCAAGGTGATCGGTACCCGTTGGCAACATAATTTCTGCACACAAGTTTGATGTTTTTACCGTAAGGCCTGCGAGCTTGTGATGTTCTGGCAGCATACTGTTCACGCGATCATTGAAAATCACATAAGGCTCACCAGTTTCAACACGGGCTGTCAAAATTCGGATCCATAAGCTCCGCGCAGATACTGTCCGCACAACCGCACCATCTTTTGGACTTGTGAACGCCCAATCCGTATCCGCTTCAACGGCCCGCATGAAATCATCGGACAGGAGCAGACCATGATGGAGGTTCGGCGTTTTACGGTTTGGATCTCCGCCCGTTGGACGGCGAATTTCAATAAATTCTTCTGCTTCAGGGTGGGAGATGGGCAAATATACAGCCGCTGATCCACGGCGAAGGGACCCTTGGCTGATTGCAAGGGTAAGACTGTCCATTACTCGAATGAAAGGAACAACGCCTGATGTTTTACCAACGGCCCCGACACCTTCACCGATAGAGCGAAGATTTCCCCAATAGCTACCAATTCCGCCGCCTTTAGACGCCAAATAAACATTTTCAGTCCAAAGGTCGACAATCCCCTTCAAGCTGTCATTGGTCTCGTTTAGGAAACAGGAGATAGGAAGACCTCTGGAGCTACCGCCATTACTCAATATAGGCGTTGAAGGCATGAACCAAAGCTTGCTGATATATTCGTAAATTCGTTGCGCGTGTGCTTCGCCTTCGCCATATGCGCTGGCGACGCGGCCAAATAAGTCCTGAAAGCTCTCACCAGGTAATAGATATCGGTCTTCTAAAACGGCTTTACCGAAATCTGTCAGATATTTATCTCGACTATGGTCAATTTGAACGCGCGCCCCGCCTTTGACATGCACCGCCCCTGACAGCGCCTCTACCGTATCCAGCATTAGAAAAACCCCTCGTCCAATAACCTAACAAACCGCTTTATTTCCGCGTCTGATTCTATAATCAGAGTTTCCAAAAAACACGTCTTCAATTGACAAAAATTGCGTGTGTTTCAGATGAGTATTTCAAGCCCTTGGACATCGTCTGGCTTTCGAGCATTCCAATATTCAACAAAACTGTCACGAACCACTATATATTGTAGAACCCCCCCTCCCCCGTCAACAAATTGTAGTGGCAAATTGTGAAAAAAATTCCTTGACTGTTTAGGCACGCCCCAATTCCGCCATTCTTTCAATAACTTGAGAAATTTTGTTAAATTTCAAGCTAAATCCCGAATAGATTGGATGGCGAATTCATCCCGTAGAAGCCTTGTAAAACCTTAGAAACAATCCCCAAAAAATGAGGTATCCTCTACATCATTTGCTTGAGGTAAAACATTTTTGAATGTCCGCAGATTAAATATTAGGCTGCGTTTATAAGGCATTGGCAGATATTTTGACGATATAGCTTTAACAGAAAAAGATCATTTTTGATTTGGGCCGTTCAGCAAGACGCGCATTTTAATTCCGGAGGGAATCACCAAAACTCATAAAAAAAGCGCCAAAACTCAATTTGGCGCAATTTAATTCGAATTTTTAAAGCTGGAGGGTCCGCTTAATTTGGGTCCGCCGAGAATTTTTCGATTTTCTGTTTCAATCGTAATTTCTCTTTTTTGAGCTCAGTTATGTGCACTTGATCCGCCGATGGATGTAACATCTCTTCATGAATTTTGTCGTCGATCCGGTGATGCTTTTCAGTCAGTTGTACTACATAATCTGTTGTGCTCATATTGTATCTCCTCTAATTAAAAAGGCAGGCCGTTGGACTTCCAACTGCCAACAACTCTATACTACAAAATATTCAATGAAATTGATATGAATCATTGATTATTTGTCAATAAAATTAGCGGTACGTAATTTATGTCGGAAAAACAAAAACTTATCATTGGTATATCCGGCGCGTCTGGCGCGATTTACGGAATTCGCCTGTTAGAAGCGTGTAGAAATCTCGAAATTGAGACTCACCTTGTCATCAGCAAAGCGGCCGAGATTACCATTCATCACGAATTGAAGATGAAAATTTCCGATGTAAAGGCCTTATCCGACACGGCCTATAAAGCCGCCGACATCGGCGCGGCAATCGCATCTGGATCGTTTCGCAATTGCGGCATGGTCATCGCCCCCTGCTCCATTCGAACCATGTCAGAAATTGCCACAGGAACAACAAGTAGCTTGCTAACTAGGGCTGCCGACGTTGCCTTAAAAGAGCGCCGCCGCTTGGTTCTTATGTTAAGGGAAACACCGCTTCATTCAGGTCATTTACGGAACCTGACGGCGCTTTCCGATATGGGAGCCATTATTGCTCCCCCTGTGCCTGCATTCTACACACACCCACAATCCATCGATGATATTATCAATCATTCTGTCAGCCGGACGCTGGATCTCTTGCAAATAGATAATGATTTGACGAAAAGATGGACTGGCCTTGGCACCAACTAAACCGTAGTTAGCGGCTTCATTAGCAATTCATCTTTTGCATTTAAAAAAGCCGTTTGCCATATGATCAAAATATCAGCGATGTCATTCGGAGTAAGGCGCTCGACTTCACCTCTTAAATAAGCAGTTAGGTTTTCTGCAGCATTGGCGGCGCATGCCTGTTCATCTTTTGAATTCTTTGCGGGACGATTTATCAATTTCCCGAGCATTTTTAGCTCCAGACGTTCCGCATAGAGTTCACTCTCTAAAACATTTTTCCGGAGTGCTTGTTTAAATTTTTCACCAGCAGGACTGCTGGAATTTTTCAAGCCGTTTCGAACAGTGCGGAGAGGCACGACTATAGGCAATTGCCAACCTGCTGAAATATCGAGAGCCTGGGATAGCTCGATCGCTGTTAGCGTGCTCCAGCCAAAAGCACCACTCCAAAGACAAAAGAGAAGTAAGTTTACGTCGATTTCATGGCGATCTTGAAGCCGTAAACAAGCATCGGAAACTTTCTTTTCGCTATAAATTTCAGTAGCATAGTCCCACAGCGGACAAGGCGGGAGTTCATCAGTAGAATAAACGGTCAAAACAACACTCCCTTGACTCTTTACCAGTTCAATCCCATAACCTAATTATAGACGATAAGATGCAACGGCCACTATAGGGTGCGCGTTAATTTTAAAAAGCACAAACACATTTTCCATCGCATTTTACCACAGATTAGCCATATGAATTAAGTATGGAAATTTAGTATTTGGGGCAAGTCAAAGTATGACAGTAATTGACGATCAGGAAGCCATGAAGCGACGGTTGGCCGATCTCAAAACCGAACATCGTGACCTGGATTTGGCCATCGATGCCCTAGTCAAGGCAGGTAACTACAATGCACTGCAGCTCCAACGGTTGAAAAAGCGGAAACTTATTTTAAAAGACCATATAGTTGTGACCGCAAATGCCTTGCTACCCGATATCATCGCGTAAGATTTAATGTAAAAGCCCGTTTGCCTATTATGTCTTTTTCTCTGATTGCTTTTGTTTGTACATTTCACTGTCCGCACTGTTTAGCGCTTGCTCAGCATTAACGCCTGCCTCAATGCCAACAATACCATAAGACACTCCAACTTTTAACGCATTCCCCTCCCAAACAATCGGATTTCGTTCAAGGTCGCCAACTATCCGCGTAATTAGAGGGCCTGTTGCATCTGCATTGGTTCGCGACAAAATCAAGCCAAATTCATCACCGCCAAGGCGGCCAACAATATCGGTCTCACGAACGCTCATCATCAATCGCTGTGAAAATTCTGACAAAACATAGTCGCCGGCGGCATGACCATATGTATCATTGATTTCCTTGAATTCATTCAGATCTAAATAGATAAGGCTCGCTGACGTGTTATACCGCTCGACCGTTGCTTGAACGCGTGTCAGCTCCCGGACGAAAGCGCGCCGGTTATAAACGGGCAACAAAGAATCTTGATCTGCTAGTTTTTCTGCTTTCTCTAAACGCTCGCCCAGTCCATCGACTGAACGGCGCAAAGTGCTAACCTCATCCATCAAGGTCATAATGGCATCACGTACTTTTGGGGTAAGCTCTTCTTCTGGAATACCCATAATAGTCGTGGTATCCACAATTGCCCGCGGCGCAGACACCCGCGAATAAGCAGCGCTTGCAGCGGCAGCCCCGGTTTTGCCGATCGGCCCCGTTCTCGTAGGACGACCGCTAGATCCAATCTTCATTTAACAACCCAACAGGTATTGAGAATTCTACTCATCTTTAATTTACGCTATATTATTGGATATTTCAAAGTATTCTATTAAAATTGGAGTAATTTCCCCGGAACAGTTTCCTAATGATAAGTATAGACTAAATTATCGAAACAATAATTTATGCTTGCACGAGTAAATCTTTTAATTGGCAGTGAATTTGCCAGTTAGCAAAACAACATTATCATACTTGCATTCTTAAATTTTGCTCCAACACGGCGAAACTAAAAAACGATCCTATACCGCTTTAAAATTCAATTTCCCAAGCTTTATATATTGTGGGTATTAGACTTGCTTCTCATGTCTGCCTGCCTATAATCCGAACCAAATGACCTCTTCAGTAATCTATAGGATTTAGTTATGGGACAAGGCGGCGTGGAAATCGGCATTATCATGGGAAGTCAATCAGACTGGCCGATCATGAAAAATGCAGCAGATACCCTTAAAAGTCTTGGCGTTTCCTTTGAAAGCAAAATTGTCTCCGCCCACCGGACACCAGACAGATTAGTTGAGTATGCAAAATCAGCTGAGGAGCGGGGAATTAAGGTTATCATAGCGGGTGCCGGCGGCGCGGCGCATCTGCCCGGAATGACAGCTGCCATGACAACCATTCCTGTTTTGGGGGTCCCTATTGAAAGTAAGGCCCTTAAGGGAATGGATAGTTTACTCTCAATTGTCCAAATGCCCGGCGGCATCCCGGTTGGGACTTTGGCTATTGGTAAAGCAGGCGCAATTAATGCCGCTTTGTTTGCAGCCCAAATATTGGCACTTAACAACAAAACCATATCCAGTGCCATAAAAGTCTGGCGCGAAAATCAGACGAATGCCGTCACAGATGAGCCCACAGACACACCACAATAGGATATCTCCATGACAGTAATTGTGCCCGGCCAAACCATCGGCATTTTAGGCGACGGACAACTTGGTCGCATGATGGCCATCGCCGCCGCTGAACTGGGATACAAAACACATATATTTGGTCAAGACAAAGACGGTCCCGCGGCTCAAATATGCACAACAATGACTGTTGCGTCCTATGACGATAAAAAGGCTTTAAAGAAATTCGCAGACTCTGTCGATGCAGTCACCCTCGAATTTGAAAATATCCCATTGGAAACATTACGGTTTTTAGAACCGCTCGTCCCTGTTCGGCCCGGACAAAAAGTGCTGCAAATTACCCAAGACAGAAATCTGGAAAAAAACTTTATCAACAAAATTGGCATTCCAACAGCACCCTTCTTTAATGTGGAAAGCTTGGATGACTTGAAGGAAGCGATTGAGACGATCGGCACCCCTTCCATTTTAAAAACCCGCCGTTTTGGCTACGATGGCAAGGGACAGTTTAAACTCATTACTGCGACCCAAGCAGAGCTTGCTTGGTCAGAAATTGGCGAACAGGACGCTGTTCTGGAAGGTTTTATTCCATTTGAGCTGGAAATATCAGTCATTGTCGCGCGCGGTATAAACGGCGATATTGAAACTTACATTCCAGTAGAAAACCGGCACAAAAACCACATTTTGGATATCACGCTGGCCCCAGCGGATGTGGAAACCAGTATCTCCGATCAAGCAATTGAAATGGCACGAACAATTGCTGAAGAAATTGAGTTGGTGGGACTGATGGCCGTTGAGATGTTTGTCTTGACTGATGGAACCCTCCTGGTAAATGAACTTGCCCCGCGCCCCCACAATTCTGGTCATTGGACTATCGAAGGCTGCTCCACAAGTCAGTTCAAGCAATCAATCAGGGCTGCCGCCGGCCTCCCCCTTGCCTCTGCCGAACGTCATTCAAACGCCGTGATGCGTAATCTGATCGGGGAAGATGCCTCTTTTTGGCAGGATATCCTGAGCCATCCAGAAATGAGCCTTCATCTTTATGGCAAAGCGGAAAGTCGTCCGGGCCGAAAAATGGGGCATGTCACACGTCTTTTCCCACTGGATACACCGCCAAATATCTAAAATTTATGCCCAACCACCTGCGAAATAGAGAATTTGTCCGGTTATAAAGTCTGATTTATCGGACGCGAGAAAGGCAAGATAATCCCCCGCTTCTTCTGGTTTACCTAAGCGGCCCAATGGGATTTGTTTGAGTATCTTCTTCATTGCCCCCTCATTCGCCAGCAACTCTTCAGGGAAATAAGTTGGGCTTTCTACAAAATTGGGGGCCAACGAATTAACTTGTATGCCAAAGCGACCCAACTCTTTAGCTAGGGACACAGCCAGCGCGTTACTACCGCCTCTCGCCGCCACATACATAGAATAATTTGGCAAACCGTGTTTTGGAGCCGCAGAAGATACAAAAATGATTTTGCCTTTGCCCGCAGCTTTCATTGAAACCGACGCGTATTTTGCATAAGCAAACCCGCGGATCATCAATGCATCCAGCGTTTTTCTAAAATCTTCTATATCTGCTTCATCGATGGACGCACGAAGGGCTGGGAAAGCGTCATTATTAACCAAAACATCAAGACGACCTTCTGCTTTCAACACAGCATCGATAACCTCTTTAGGTTCTTGCGCGCTTAAAGCTGTGGCGCCGGGGATCGCGGC
>JAESSA010000027.1 GCA_016764355.1 Sneathiella sp.
GTTTTCTTGAATCAAAAAGGACTTGTCCTGCTGAAAGCATGCCCCGTTCGACAACTGATCCGAATGGGACACGAGGCTCTTGTCGTTTGCTTTTTGTTACTTCCAAGTTTTCCGGTCCCAGTGCTTGGATCTTCCGAATTCTTTCTTTCGCAACTTTAATATATTTAGATTCTCGTTCGCACCCTATATAGTTGCGGCCAAGTCGTTTTGCAACCGCACCGGTGGTACCTGTGCCAAAGAAAGGGTCCAAAATGACATCGCCCTTATTGGATGCGGCGGTCAATACACGGTAAAGAAGGCTTTCCGGTTTCTGCGTGGTGTGGGCTTTCTCACCATCGATTTTCAAACGTTCTCCGCCACTGCAAATAGGAAGAACCCAATCGGAACGCATTTGAATGTCATCATTCATGACCTTCATCGCATCATAATTGAAGGTCATTCCTTTGGAGTTTTTATCTTTCGCGCACCAGATGAGTGTTTCGTGAGCATTGGTGAAACGGGTGCCTCTAAAATTAGGCATTGGATTGGATTTACGCCAAATAATGTCATTTAGCATCCAATAACCCAAATCTTGCAGCGTCGCGCCAACGCGGAAGATATTGTGATATGATCCGATTACCCACAAGGTTCCGCTGTCTTTTAAAACGCGTTTTGCTGCCTTCAACCAATCGTGGGTGAATTTGTCATAAACCTGAAAACTTTCAAACTGATCCCAGTGGTCATCGACGGCGTCGACTTTGCTATCATCGGGGCGACGCAGGTCACCTGACAATTGCATATTGTAGGGCGGATCGGCGAATATCATGTCCACTGACTTCTCAGGCAGACTGTTCATGAGTTCAATGCAATCGCCTTGCAAAATTTGGTTTAGGGGCAGTTTGTTTTTATCAGTCATCAGATCTTCTTCGTTAAGTCGGAATACGGCAATACTGATTCGGTCGATTCGTGCCGTCAATACATTTGTTGAATCAGCAACTTACGGAAGGCAGTTAACATCGGGCTTTATCTGACTCCAATATTTTTCTAATAGGGGCAAAACTTCGCCTATGTTGTGGTGTCACGCCGAAGAGACTCAAGCCCTTGCGATGTTCGGCTGTTCCATATCCCGAATTTCTCTCCCATCCGTAGTGAGGAAATTCGATAGCGAGATCACACATTTTTTGATCCCGTGTCACTTTTGCAACAATGGAAGCTGCTGCTATTGATAAAGAAAGGCTATCTCCTTTAACAATAAGTCGAGTTGGAAATCCAAGTTTTGGGTCACGATTTCCATCAACCAAAGCAAAATCGGGCTGGCATTGTAAACTCTCGGTCGCCCGTCTCATTGCAAGGAATGTTGCTTGTAAAATATTAAGCTCATCTATCTCTACGGGACTTGCAAACCCGATCCCAACTTGAGCCTTTTCGAAGATTATTTGGGCTAAAGCTTCTCTTCTTGGTTTAGAGAGCTTCTTGGAATCCTTCATCCCTTCAGGATAATCTTGCGGATTTAAAATGACAGCCGCCGCAACAACCGGTCCTGCAAACGGGCCGCGGCCAACTTCATCGATACCGACGACGGTGCCTGTTTCCTGGTTTTCGAAACTGAAATCAGGTTTTTCCATTAAATTCCGCCTCAAAATTCCCTCCCTCATCTTATAAATGAAGGAGGGGGTTAATTTAGCGACCCATTGTAAAGAACTGATCGTTGGGTCTCATGGAGGTCAAATTAGCCATTCTATTACTCAGGCCAAAGAACGCTGTAATGGCCCCAATATCCCAAATATCTTCTTCTGTGAAGCCATGGCTCTTCATAAATTCAAAGTCATCTTCGCCAATGGAACTAGCATCATTCGATACTGTCAATGCGAAGTCGAGCATTGCTTTCTGCCTTGGTGTTACGTCCGCTTTGTAATGATTGGTAGCCAGCTGATCAGCGATGAGCGGGTCTTTTGCATAAATGCGTAAGATTGCGCCATGAGCAACAACACAGTAAAGGCAGCCGTTGTCTGCTGATGTGGTTACGATGATCATTTCTTTTTCAGCTTTTGTAAGGCCGCTTTCGCGAAGCATGATCGCATCGTGATAGGCAAAGAAGGCCCGTAATTCATCAGGCCGATGGGCCAAAGTTAGGAACACGTTAGGGACGAAGCCCGCCTTTTCCTGAACAGCAAGGATCATGTCTTGCAAGTCTTTTGGAAGTTCTGTGATTTCCGGGACGGGGAACCTACTAATTGGGTGGTCACTCATTGCAATTTCTTCCTTATTTATTAACATTCACAATTGTACGGCCCCGTACGGTTCCGTTCAAAAGCTCGCCTGCTTTAGTAATCGCTTCACTCAGTGGGATTTCATTGGTGATTAAGTCCATATGTGTTGTATCCAAATCCCTTGCAAGTCGGCTCCAAGCTTCAAGGCGTTTTTCCTTAGGGCAGTTCACACTGTCTACGCCGTGCAAAATGACGCCACGCAGGATGAACGGCATAACTGTCGTGGGAAGATCCATACCTTGAGCGAGGCCACAAGCTGCTACGGCACCCCCATATTTTATGGATGCGCAAATGTTGGCGAGTGTGTGGCTGCCGACTGTATCAATAGCACCTGCCCAACGCTCTTTACCTAAAGCTCTGCCGGGGGAGGAGAGTTCCGCGCGATCGATAATGTCCGCAGCGCCTAATTCTTTCAGGTAATCCGCTTGATCTGGTCTACCCGTTGACGCAATGACATTATAGCCAAGCTTGGATAACAGAGAGATTGCAAAACTTCCAACACCGCCCACGGAACCTGTGACTAGAATATCGCCTTTATCAGGTGTGATGCCTTGGGATTCCAAAGCCATAACGCAGAGCATTGAAGTATAACCAGCTGTTCCGATTGCCATTGCTTGGCGTGTCGTAAATGCATCCGGCAGAGGTACCAGCCAGTCGCCTTTGAGTCTTGCTTTTTGTGCAAGGCCACCCCAGTGAACTTCACCTACACCCCAGCCGTTTAAAACGACTTTATCGCCGACTTTAAAGTCTGGATTTGTACTTGTCTCAATTGTGCCGGCTAAATCCACACCGGGAACCATTGGGAATTTGCGAACAACCGGTGACTTTCCTGTAATCGCAAGGCCATCCTTGTAATTGAGTGTGGAATAATCGACTTTAACGGTCACATCCCCTTCGGGCAATGAGGCTTCATCTACATCCGTGAGTGTTGAAGAGTAGGTATCATTTTCCTTGTTTATAAGGATTGCTTTCATCGTCTTATTCCTTGAAAAGTTGATTGTTATTTTGTTTGTTTTTAAAAGCTGTTGAAAAAATGCTTGGCGAAAAGATCGAGAGGGGCACAAGACTTTACAAGCTTTGCCCTTAAGATCGCTCCCTCCCACCCAATCCAGAAAAAAGCAGCCATTTCCTGGCTGTCTGTTTGTGATGAAATTTGACCAGTAGTCTTTGCTCTCTCAAGACAGTCTGCAACTCGATTTTGCCAGTCTAAAAAGACTTTTTCTAGAGGCACACGAAATTTTTCGTTTAAGGCACCAAGTTCCTGCCCAAGATTGCCGATCAAACAGCCACGCTTAAAAGCATGCCGTGTCATTCCATCTTTTGCCTCTTCAATGAAATCGGCAAGACAATCCAACGGCGTACGGTTCTTGTTCCACAAGCAACGATCCAGTTTGTTCGCAAAATATGTTTCGTAGTGTTGAATAACCGCCAGACCAAAATCATCTTTGCTGGCGAAATAGTGGTAAAATGAGCCTTTAGGAACACCAACTGTTTTCAGAATTTCATCCAGACCAGTACTGGCCAACCCTTTTTCGGTTAGGATAACAGTGCCGTAGCGGACGAGCTTTTCTTTCGTCGTCATATTCGAGCCGTCAGTTTTGAGAGGGCGTCCTCTTTTTCTTGTGGGAGTCGAATTTTCCATATTTTATATATAGACTGATCGTCTAGTAAAATTCAACATGCTTTTGAGGTTGGATCGAATCTTCCTAAAACAAGTCCAATTGATCGCCTGAGATGACTGGGGCTTTAAAGTGATGGGTGGCTAGATCATATTTTCTTTTGGAAAAGCCCAATTTTTTACTGGCAAGAACAAATCGTCTCTCAATCATGTCAGCGTAGGGGCCTTTCCCTCTCATTCGGGATCCGAAATTGGGATCATTTTCTTTGCCGTCTCGAATAGATCGAATAAGTTTCATAACCTTGTCCGCACGATCTGGGAAATGCTCAAAGAGCCAAAAGTTGAAAAGCTCTGAAACCTCATGAGGAAGCCTAACCATTAGATAGATAGCGCTTTTCGCTCCGTACTCGCGGGTCGTCTGCATAATTTTTTCTAGCTCTGTGTCATTTATCGCAGGAATAACTGGGGCGATTTGAGCCACGACGGGGATGCCCGCATCGCTTAAGGATCTAATTGCATTTAGCCTTTTTTGGGGAGTGCTTGCCCGAGGTTCCATTAGGCGAGACAATTTGAGGTCAAGGCTGGTGACCGAAATGCCAACAGTGACCAGTTTTTTTGCAGCAAGGGGTGCCAGGATATCCAAATCCCGTAAAACCAAGTCAGATTTGGTCGTTATGGTGAACGGATGTTGAGCGGCGGCAAGGGTTTTAAGGACAGATCGGGTGATTTTTCGCTGTTTCTCAATGGGCTGGTAGGGGTCGGTATTCGTCCCAAGGGCAATGGGCTTGCATATATAGTTCTTTTTTCGGATCTCTTTCGTCAAAAGTTCGGCGGCATTTGGCTTGGCAAATAGCTTGGTTTCAAAATCCAAACCGGGAGAGAGATTGAAATAAGAATGTGTTGGTCTGGCAAAGCAATAGATACAGCCATGTTCACATCCTCGGTAAGGGTTGATCGATTGATCAAAGGGCAAGTCAGAGGAGTTGTTTTTGGTTATGATGGATTTGGCATTTTCAATGGTGACTGAGGTTTGCAATCTCTCCTCCTCGTGGTCACTGCTTTCCCATTCATCGGAAACCAAAAATCGATCTTGGGTGTCAAATCTTCCCATGGGGTTGATTGTCGCGCCCCGACCGCGGCGCTGTTTTTCTGTTGAGGGACGGGGAGCAAAGGATTCCATATCTCACCATAATAGACGGATCGGAACAAAACAAGAACAAATTGATTGTTAGAACAGTGTTTCGAGCTCTCTGTAACGATGTATTATTTGTCTGAGGCTGATAGTAATGCTAGCCGATGTATGCTGGCTTCTTCCAAAAACTCGAAGGCAATTTCATCAAGTTCGTTGAAGGAAAAGGCGACCTGATCTTTGCCCAAAACGATACGGGTTACTGTCGCCTTGCAATTTACAGCAATGGCTTTTCCTTCAAAATAGGAGAGAGCTGAGACAATCGCTGTGTCCCCGACAGGTGGCCGCCCGTTATAATCTTTTATGCGAAACCCACCTAAACTCCAGTCATATGTCTGGAATTCCAAGTTGCTAACAGTCAGGGTAAGCCTTGGAAGATCGTATCGATGGTCTTTTCTGTTGTGTTGTCTATATTTGCCGACTGTAAAAAATCTCGTCATGATTGATTGTTTAGTCTCCCATTTATTATAAGAAACTATACTCTCTTGAAATAATTAACAATCCGTATGCAGATTACATAAAGGAAAATTAAAGTCTTATGAGGAGCTTCTTTTCTGATGTTCTTGAAGGCGATCAAACAATTCTACAAAATTACATGGCATAAAGCGATAGTCGAGCTGATGAACTAAGATATCATCCCATGCATCTTTCACAGCCCCTGTTGATCCCGGCAGGGCAAAGAGATATGTGCCGCTAGCCACACCTGCTGTCGCGCGAGATTGAATGGTAGATGTCCCTATTTTTTGATAGCTTAGCATTCTGAATAATTCTCCAAAACCAGCTATCTCTTTTTCATATAACGGCATGAACGCTTCAGGTGTCACGTCTCGGCCAGTAACCCCAGTACCACCAGTGGAAATGACAACATCGACATCGTTGGATTTGATCCACTCCTTCAACACAGACTGTATTAGCGGTATTTCGTCTTTAACAATTTTTCGGTCAGCCAGAATATGCCCAGAATTTTCAATTCGCTTAGCCAATGTGTCACCGGAGCGGTCATCGTCAAAGCCGCGGGTATCTGATACGGTTAAAGCTGCAATCCTTACCGGGATGAAGGGGCGCGTTTCATCAATTCCTATCACTGTCTGCTACCTTTCTATTCTTCGTGTCCAGAGGCTTGTATTGGGGCCACTTCCCTTCAGCCAAATTATCCAATGCTGGTAAGTCTTGGCCAAAACGATGTCGGTAAATCCAGAAATTTGTCAAAACCCGTTTAATGAAACTTCTTGTTTCTCTACTTTGCATCGCTTCGATGAAGAAGAGAGGATCGCCTCCGCCTTTTGTTCGGGATTTCCATTTCACCAGATTTCCAGGACCGCCATTATAAGCAATGGTAAGATGGAATAGATTTGTTCCTACATCATTGTTTTTCATCAAATATTCAAGATATTTTTGGCCCAAATCAAGATTGTAGGAGGGGTTAAACAGCTTTATGTCTTTTCTATTCCGTAAAGACGGATCTTTCGCCAAATAGGCGGCAGTCCTTGGCATAAGTTGCATTAGACCTTTTGCCCCGACGCCACTTTTTGCGCGACTGTTAAAGCCTGATTCCTGTCTCATAAAGGCAAAAAGGAGGGCTCGATCGACTTTAAATCCGCTTTTAGGGTGCCATAGGGGGTGAGGGTATAATGCTGCATCCCATGTCTTCTTCTTCTTTTCCCACAAATACAATCCCATACGCATGGCAACGGAGGGGGCACCAATGCGTTCTGATAATGCCAATAGAAGAGGGGCTAGTTTAGGATTGGCGCTTGGGAAAGCCGATCGTAATTCCTGTTCGGCACGATAAAACTGACCGGCTTCACTTAAAGCAATTGCCCTGCGAGCGGATGGAATTTTGACGAGCCAATTAATATCGGCCTGTTTTAGTTTAGGTAAATCCCAGACAAAGGGTTTCTTTACGCCAAGCTGGCGAAGGGCGAGTAAGCCATAAAAGGTTCGGGGATACGATGCCGCGCGACGTAAATACGTTATTGCTTTTGTTGGTTTTCCAAGTTTCAAATAGGCACGTGATGCCCACCAATTTGCCCGGCTTGCAGTCCAGCCAGAAATTTTCTTGGTTTTGCTTAACGTTGAGAAATGGTCGGCTGCTCTCCCTAATGTTCCCATGCGCCACAAAGCCAAGCCTGCAGTCCAGTCTGACAAAGGAACATATCTACTTGATTTTTTTAAGGAAGCTTCTGCAAATTCCACAGCCAGTTCATCTTTTGCATAGAGGAAAAAACTGTGAGCAATCTTGCTTCTTAAAATATCATATTCAGTCCTATCAAGGAGGCGGCCTATTTTATCTTGTTTCAAATATTCTGCCGCTTTTGTAGGCTGTCCGCGATAGAGATGGCGTCGAATAACGCGGTGCGCATGCTTCACTTCATTGACCGTCTTTGCCGATCTTTTTCTTTTACTTTTATGGGGACGGGAAAGGTAGAAGGGCTGGCCAGGCCCCGAGCCCCCCAGATATCCACCGCGAACTGGCTTAGGCGTTTGTTTCCAATCAGAAAGATGCCGCGTTACTGCAAGTTTATATAGTCGGCGCGCACCTGGGTGGTCTGAATAGGCTTTCATCCACAAATGAAGTTCTGGGTAACTTGCACGATAAGAATTGGGATGCATATATCGCTGATACTTTACGTGACCCAATAAAAGCTGGTTTTCGACCTTTTTTAGCAAGGTGCCGGCTTTTTTCCATTGGCCTTCTTCTTGAAGTTTGAAAATCTGCTGATAAAGGCCCGCATCTTTGTCGTTCAGAATTTTTGGAATGTCGTTTGCGTATACTGTCGATGAGATAAGCAAAAAACCTACTAAAGTCACCCCCAAAATCAAAATATGGCGCAGCAAAATTTTAAGTGCAATTAAGAGATGACGGTAGTGTTTCACTAACATACAGATTAATAACCAAACAAAATAAAAACAGGTTTTAAGCCCTAGAATTTGAGCATTTACATCGGTGGTATCACGTCTTTTATACAAGTGCAGCTTTTAGTTCGAGAAGATCCGCCCATGCCAGTTTCTTCGATGCAGGATGATCCATAAGAAAAGACGGGTGGAAAATTGGAATGGCTGGAATAGTTTTCTTTCCAAATGTCATCTGTGCCCATTGTCCCCTTAACCGATTGATCCCGGATTTTTTCTCCAATAAAGGGGCGGCGGCTTCCCCGCAAAGCAGAATTATTTTTGGATTTGCCAATTCAATGTGACGCTTGATGAACGGCATACATATCATCTGCTCTTCATTTGTCGGCGCGCGGCCTCCCGGGGGGCGCCAGGGTATTAGTGAGGATGCATAAAAGTCACCTTCTTTGAGGCCAATGCTTGCGAGCATTTTTGTAAGCAACTGTCCTGCAGGCCCAGCAAACGGCATCCCGGAACGATCCCCTTCAGAACTTGGAGGGCGATCGATGACCATTAAGTCTGCGTCCGGATTTCCCAGTGCAAAAACGGTTTTTGTTGCCAATTTTTTGAGAGAACATCCGTCAAAACCGCTAAGCGCTTTATGTAATTGGTCAATAGAGCTACATTGATTGACCAGTGCCGAAACATCTGAAAGAGTGGTGTTAATCGCCTGATTTACTGTCGGTTTCTGGGCCACATGAGATGTTGCTGACCTTTGAAGAGGTGATCGCCGTTGGGGTGTCGACACCGCGGGTAATTCAAAGCGATTGACGGGTGAATCCCCAATCACTTCATCAATACCGGCTTCCGCATAGAAGTCTAATACGGTTTTTAAATTCTCAGTCATATCCATGCAGCTACCATAGCAGGTCTTTAATATGAATGAGAAGCAGCTGCGCGGCAATGATATGAAATAAAGTCCATAAAATTGATTTTACCAAGGGGAATTCAAACACTCATATGAAGGCGTATTGCGTACTTTAAGCTATGTGTTTCGTGAACAAAGGCCTGAAAACTGCCAAACTGCTTACGAAACAGGATTGACGCACCGCAAAAAAAATATAGTGTTTGGGGCAAAATGTGTAGTTGAGGGTAATTGTTATGCTGCAAGTGCGTCCAAAATATCCTGAAGACTGCCAATATAAACGAATAGAGTTAAAAGGGGCTGAGTAATGGAACGCGAATCTATGGAGTTTGATGTCGTTATTGTTGGAGGAGGTCCTGCAGGACTTTCAGCGGCGATCAGATTACGGCAACTGAGCATGGAAGCTGATATTGATATCAGTGTTTGCGTTCTGGAAAAAGGATCGGAAATTGGGGCGCATATCCTGTCCGGTAATGTGTTCGAAACCCGTGCGCTGGATGAGCTTATTCCTGACTGGAAAGAAAAAGGCGCACCGCTTAATACGCCGGTTACATCAGAGAAATTCTTTTTCCTGACACAGGAAAGCCAGCTTCGTTTCCCAAATTTCATGTTGCCAAAACAGCTTCACAATGAAGGAAATTATATCATTAGCCTTGGCAACCTTTGTCGTTGGCTGGCAGAACAAGCAGAAGCACTTGGGGTTGAAGTCTATCCGGGATTTGCTGCTGCAGAAATTCTTTATCATGAAGATGGAAGCGTCAAAGGCGTTGCCACGGGGGATATGGGGGTTGGCCGTGATGGCGAAAATAAACCCACTTTCGAGCCGGGAATGGAACTTCATGCCAAATACACCCTGTTTGGTGAGGGTGTCCGCGGATCCTTGACCAAGGCATTGTTCGATAAATTTAATCTTCGTGAAAATTGTGATCCACAATCCTTCGGCATCGGGATTAAGGAAATTTGGGAACTTGACCCGGAACAGCATCACGAAGGACAAATTTTCCATACGGCGGGTTGGCCGATGGACGTCAATACCTACGGCGGATCTTTTGTGTACCATCTGGAAAATAATCAAGCTTACGTCGGTTACGTTGTCGCGCTGGATTATGAAAACCCCTATCTCTCGCCTTATGATGAATTCCAACGCTTTAAAACGCATCCGATGATGAAGGAAATGTTGAAGGGCGGAAAACGGATCGCTTACGGCGCCCGGGCTATTAATGAAGGTGGTTTCCAATCAGTGCCGGAACTTGTGTTCCCTGGTGGAGCTATCATTGGATGTTCCGCGGGCTTCTTGAATGTGCCAAAGATTAAAGGCTCTCATACCGCTATGAAATCTGGAATGATGGCGGCAGAAGCTATTATGACGGAATATAAAGAGAATGCGGAAAATCCTGCTAAAGTCCCAAGCACTTACACTGAGTTATACGAAAATTCTTGGGTTTATAAAGAGCTCTATTCCGTTCGAAATTCCCGTCCAGCTTTCCGTAAAGGTCTTTTCGCCGGAACGCTTTATACAGGCGTTTCGCTTAAAATATTCGGTGGCCATGAGCCATGGACTTTCAAGATCCATGATGATCATTCTGGGCTTAAAAAAGCAAAAGATTGCAAGAAAATTGAATATCCGAGATATGACGGTGTTTATACATTCGACAAACCATCTTCGGTTTTCCTTTCCAGCACTAATCATGAAGAAGATCAGCCTATTCATCTGACTTTGAAGGATGATACAGTTCCTGTTGAAATTAATTATAAAGAGTATGCGGGGCCAGAGCAGCGGTTCTGTCCTGCAGGCGTCTATGAATTCTTAACCGATGAAGATGGTTCAAACCCGCGTTTGCAAATCAATGCACAAAATTGTGTTCACTGTAAAACCTGCGATATTAAAGATCCGACCCAAAACATTAATTGGGTAGTTCCTGAGGGTGCTGGCGGTCCAAACTACCCTAATATGTAAAAACAGGTCGTATTACTCGAAAAATAAATTATCTTTATTATCAAGACGCGCTGAATAAATTATTGTAACTGAAATGATAATTACTTAGACGTCTTGATAACAAAGGATGACTATATGGTGGCGTTAAATAAAAAAGGCTTCAAGAGTGTATTGGCCAGCTTGTTTTTGCTGGGAACACTTGATGCTTGTGCGGGGACTGAAAAAGAACTTGTACCGCCGCCTTTTCTGGATGAAGGCGGTGTTAAAGAAATATCCCCATCCTCAACCATCGGTCAGTATCTTGCGGGCCGCCAGGCTTTTCGAGAGAAAAACACCTCTGCAGCTGCAATTTATTTTGACGATGCTTTGTTGCAAGAAGCTGATGATGAATTCCTGCTGCAAAATACTTTTCAAGTTGCCCTTGCCAACGGGAATATGGAACGAGCGCTAATCCTTGCGCGCCAAATCGATAGCAAGCAATCTAAAAATGGTGATGCCGCCTATTTGATATTGGCGATTGATAGTATTCGCAGTGGCAAATTTGAGAAAGCGGATGCCTTCCTCACAAAGACTCGGCCCGTTGGATTTAACAGTCTTCTAAAACCCGTGTTGACCGCTTGGATCCGCCTTGGGCAAGGGGATAATAAAGGCGCTTATCGTTCACTGGATGCCCTTGATAAATATGATGGCTTCAAGGTTCTTAAATCCTACCATCTTGCATTATTAGCCCATGTGTCCGGAAATGCTGAACTTGCACGGGCGCAATATGAAGACGCGATGATAGGGCCTGCGGCTCGGGCCGTTCGCCTTGTACAGTCCTACGGGATTTTCTTGTTGGAGCAGGGAGAAACTACAGAGGCACGTGCTATATTTGAAGGGTATCAAAGACGTTACCCCTTAAGTCCCACAATAAAAAAGATCCTTTTGGATCTTGATGAAAATAAGAAAATTTCGCCCCTCATAGACGATGCTATTTCAGGTGCGGCGGAGGCATTATACAGCTCTGCGACGATCATTGGGCAAGAGCAACTAAACGGAGTTGCGTCAACTTACGCCTATTTTTCTTTGATGCTGAAACCTGATTTGGCAATCTCATATGCCTTGCTTGCTGAGATCGCTGAGGACAAGAAAAAATGGTCCGATGCGCTGGAATTTTACAGCAAGGTTCCGGCAACCTCTCCTTATAATCTAAATGCTAGAATTCGTTCTGCTTGGATTGAATACAAGCTAGGGAATACCGAAAAGGCTATTCGTGGGCTTAAAAAACTGGCCTTGGACAATCCCGAAGATATTGAACCATTAGTGGTTCTGGCGGATCTTAATCGTGATTTGAAGGATTGGGACGGATCGGCGGTAGCTTACGGCCGCGCCATAGACAATATTGGAAAGGCAACAGGTCGCCTCTGGTCGCTCCATTATGCCCGTGGTATCGCCTATGAGCGATTAAATAACTGGTCTCGTGCAGAAGCGGATCTGCTTCAAGCTTTGAAATTGAAGCCAAATCATCCCCAAATCTTGAACTATCTAGGCTATTCTTGGGCAGATCGCGGTGAGAATTTGGATGGAGCAAAGGGGATGCTCATCAAAGCTGTGTCATTGCGACCGCGCGATGGTTATATTGTTGATAGCTTGGGGTGGCTTTATTACCGGTTGAGCGAATTTCAAAACGCGACGACTCAGCTGGAACGCGCGGTTTCCTTGCAGCCAGAGGATCCGACCATTAATGATCACCTCGGGGACGCTTACTGGCGCGTGAAACGATATAATGAAGCAAGGTATCAGTGGCAACGGGCGCTGTGGTTGGAGCCAGAAGAAAAACTGATTCCTCTTATTCAAGATAAACTAAAAAACGGTTTACCTGATTTGGCCGAAAAGGACAAATGACTTTGTCACGCCTCGCCAAGGCCAAGGTGAATTTATGTTTGCATATCACGGGCAGAAGAGACGATGGATATCACCTTTTAGAAAGTCTGGTGTGCTTTCCGGAATGTGGTGATGTTCTGGACGTCCGCCCATCTGATCAGTTGTCTTTACGGGAAGCGGGTCCATTCGCCGGTAAAATGGGGCCGTGGCAGGATAATTTGATCCTGAAGGCCGCCGAGTTGTTGCGCCGTCAATATGGCGTTGTTGCGGGTGCAGAGATCCATATAAACAAGATCCTGCCCGTTGCCTCCGGTATTGGCGGGGGATCGTCCGATGCGGCAACGGTGCTTCATTTACTCGGTAAACTTTGGAGTATAACCATAAGCGATTCAGAGTTGATGAAGTTGGGGGCGGAGCTTGGCGCAGACCTACCTATATGCCTTTATGGAGATGCGGCAATTATGAGTGGGATTGGGGAGGTTATCTCTCCAGTAAAATCAATTCCCTCATTAGGTATTTTACTTGTAAATCAGGGTGTGCACGTTTCCACTCAGGACATATTCAGAAGTTTGGGCCCCATAGTGCCTAAAACTGACCTACCCAAGATGGAAGGCCTTTGCAAGGACGCCTTTATTCAGGCGCTAAATGAATGCCGAAATGACCTGCAAGCGGGGGCTGTGCGCGTAGCGCCTTCAATCGGAACGGTTTTGGCTAAACTTGATGGGTTGGATGGGTGTTTATTGTCTCGAATGAGTGGGAGTGGGGCCACGTGTTTTGGGCTTTTTGATACCGTGAAACAAGCAGAGAGCGCGAAAGAAGCCATACAACGGACAGAGCCCGGCTGGTGGCTTTCTGTGTCTCACATATAGAACGATAAAGGATGCCAATGGGGGGGAGACAAGCCAAAAGCGTGATTTATTTCTTCCTGCTGTTGTGGGGGGTGGGGATACTTGCTGGGTGCACCCCAAAAGTGCAAGCACCGCCTAAGGTCGCTCATTTTCAAGTATCTGCAAAATCTGACTTGGAACGGGTGTGGGAGGGGGCCATTGTGGCGCTTCCAATTCGCGGAACGACAGGATCGATGATCACAACTAATGAGCCGGGACGAGAGCTTATAAACTTAACGGGGGCGGCATACGCGACCCGGTGGCCCGTGATTTTGTTAATTGTAGGTTGTCAGCAGGCTATACCGACCACATTGATGAAAGTCTTGGCTGAACAAGGGTACGTGGTAATTGCGCCCGATAGTCACGCACGGTTTATAAATCCGCTCAATTGTACTATGGGCGGGGAGGATGCCTTAAATGCTGAAAAAACACTCCAGTTTAGACAAACAGAAATCCGGTATTCCCTGAATCGCTTGAAGAGGATTTCCTGGGTGGATTTGGAAAATGTGTTCTTATTCGGTCTACATGACGGTGCTGCGTCGGTTTCTCTTCATAAAGGGCGAGATGTGAAAGCCCGTGTTCTGTCAGAGTGGAATTGTCAGGGAGCAGAGAAAGTGCGCGGCGTCTCAAATGAGAATAAATCTCCTTTGTTTGCAGTATCATCCTCTAATACTCTAACATTTGCGGGCGATTGCGGCGCATTTTTTTCGACTAAGGGCGAAAGCCAAGTTTTCACAATGCCTGAAAAATACTCAGATAATATCCTTTTAGAGCCGATTGTCTTCACTCAATTGCTGCGGTTTTTGGACGGCCAACTCTTTAAATAATGATTATTGTGCATTTTTTTGAATTTTGGGCTTGAGCTTACAGAAGTCTTTGGATAAAAAGAGCTCCAGATTGGGGTGTCGCCAAGCGGTAAGGCAACGGGTTTTGATCTCGTCATGCGCAGGTTCGAATCCTGCCACCCCAGCCAATTTCTGAAAATTCAATGATTTGCGATACTGATCGCACTGAATGTGTAGCGTTTATGTGTAGCAAGGTAATGTAGCTAAATTAGCCTGCTATTTCTAATTCAATGTTGTTTGCTATGCCCGATTCATCAAATTTGCAGTTTTCGTTAGATTTACGAGCTCAACTTTTATCCAACATTCCACGCAAGCTGGAGCAAAACTGGAATACGATAGCTCTATTTGAGCATATTAAAGCTTAAAGGAATTCGGCTGTTGAAGTTTACTAACTTACGCTCAATCTGACACTTCACCGTTTGGGAGAACGTCAGACGCACTGGAAGCATAAATGAATGTCTGCGGTTGGGGGCAGAATGGGCCAGTCACCGAACCCGCCACACAGGGCCGGCTTTGACCGAAAGAAAGTCTTCGCCATTTCTCAATTTTCTGCCCGGCCAGCCACAGCATTCTCGATCGCTGCGGCCAATTGCGCTCTTCTAAAGGGCTTAGCAAGCAATTCGATATCCATTGCCTTGATCTCACTCTGATCAGCAATTTTATCGGGGTAACCGGAAGTCAGTAGAATTTTTATATGGGTGTGATCTATTGCAATTTGTTTGACTAGGTCGATCCCGCTCATACCATTTGGCATGACAACGTCGCTCAAAACGAGATCAATGTCGCTTGATCTCTGGCTAAGTATTTCAAGTGCCGATGATCCATCTTCAGCTTCTATCACTTTGTGTCCAAGGTCTAACAGCGTTGCTGAAGTCGTCTCCCGTACTTGTTGGTCATCTTCGACTAGAAGAATAGTCTTACTTACATTCGCTTCGGAAAATGGTGTAGCTTCGTTATCTTTATCCACTGGCTCCTCATCAGAAATGGGAAGGTATATTGATATTATCGTTCCCTCTTCCTTTTTGCTGACTATGTTCATATGCCCATTTGATTGAGCGACAAACCCGTAGACCATACTCAACCCCAAACCGCTACCCTTGCCCACTTCTTTGGTTGTAAAGAAAGGCTCTAGAACCTGTTCCAAATCGTCCGGACTAATTCCTCGCCCGGTATCGGCTACGGTGATCAGGGCGTGGGAACCATAAGTAGGCTCATTATCAAGTCCAATCGTTTCACCAGCAAGCTCTACGTTCGCCGTTTGAACGGTCAATGTCCCTCCGTCAGGCATGGCATCACGCGCATTGAGGGCGAGGTTTACAAGAGCGTTGCTAAATACAGCTGCATCAATATTAACGCGGCTCTCCCCGCCAACGTGTTTAGTAACGACCTGAATATTTTCGCCTAATGTCCTTTCCAAAAAGGTAAGGGTACCTTCAACTAACTGTTTAACGTCTGTGACAGCGGGAGACAGGGCTTGTTGACGGGAGAACGACAGCAAATGCTGGGTTAAGGCGGATCCGCGATCCACAGCCTTTAGAGCATTTTCAATATTCTTGCGTAAAGGGGCATCCGCTTCCACCTGTTCCATCGCCAATTCAAGGTTGCCCATCATAATACCCATCAGATTGTTGAAGTCGTGGGCAATGCCTCCAGTTAGTTGGCCAACGGCTTCTAGTTTCTGGGAACGGCGGAGTTGCTTTTCAAGCCGGTTGCGTTCCGTTACGTCTGATCCAGAAAGAAACATGAGTTCCTTGCCACGGACGTTCAATACCTCGGCATTGATAATTGTTTCGCGGATTCCACCCGTTTTGGTGAAGGCGTATGTTTCATAATTGAGTAATCTACCGCGACGTTTCAATTCATTGACAATTTCCAGTCGATGCTCAACTGATCCCCAAACATTTAGCTCCGCCGATGTTTTTCCAATCACCTCATGTTTCTCGAAACCTCTAGCCCTCAACCAAGCGTCATTTACATCAATAAACGTTCCTGTCTCAATATCCGTAATTGTTGCGACGCCGTGACTGAATTGAAAGGACGCGCGAAAGCGTGCTTCACTTTCATGCAGTTTGGCTTCACTGTTTTTTCGGTCAGTAACATCGGTGCGAACGGATACCAAGCCGCCGCTCGACGTCAGAAGTTCACGAATGGACAACCAGCGTCCGTCTGCCAATTGAATTTCTTCAACAGGGCGCGGTATACCTTGGAATTTACCACGTTCCAGGCAGTAGTCTTCAATATCGAAATCCGGTATCAAACCGGCCATATATTCGGCATGACGTCTTACAATGATATTACGGGTGATGCCTGGCCGGTACACGTCGTTCAAGTGGGGGTAGTAGCTTCTGTGCAGGGAATTGCAGCGGATAAATTGGTTATGCGCATCATATAGGATGAACCCGGCATCCATACTTTCAACCGCATCGATCAACTCGCTAAGTTCTGTTTCAGGATTGTCGTATCGATCCACCTTGCCCGGCTTGGAGACATCAGGCGAGGACTTAAAATTTTGCTTCACATTTACGCTGTGATCCGCTCGCAGGCGCCGAACCTCGTCAAGTAGCTCAGCCTTTGTCAAAGTCTTAAGTGGGTGCGTATCGTCGGCCATAGTTCCCTTTCAATTTGGCAATTCGGTGCCTGAAAGTGCTTCTATTTCAAATAGCTAATTTTTCGCAGATAGCACTTGTATAGAAGCCCATGCTAGAGAAACCTGCCGCAAATGGAAGGGAAATCAAGTTACGATCATTCCGCAGCCCAAATTTGACCGTCGTTGGACGCTTTGTATCAATTCTCTCGTCATTCGGGCCATCTTTGCAGTCTTTAACAGCTTACTAGAAAAGCACCTTGAACTTCCTCTTTGGGCGCTAAGCAGAAGTGAAAGCTGTCAGTAAAAAGGCGACAAAATTGTCTGTTATCAAAGGGAAAGCGGACCCGTCATTGAAGCCGCTTCTATAGTTCACTTATGGCCTAGCTCGGAATTCCTGATTGATCTAAGTTGAGTAAGTTCGTCGAATTAATCGTTGTTGTGGTGTGTCAACGGTAGATGAGAACTGAAGGGGCTGTTGGGTAAGGTTGAGGTGATCCGTCTTGCTATTCAAGCTGACGAAGTTCTGTCTGAGGTCTGTCCAGCCGAATTAAGTCATGCTGTCACAGCCATTATCCTTCTGATGGTGTTGTGGCCTTGGCATAATATTCTAAGAGCTTGGCTTTGCGTGCTCACAAACCTTGTGTGTGCACAAAACATATCGCCGTTAGCACAAAATCCGCCGAAGCGGATTTTGTGCTGGGTGAATTTATTAGAATAGAAACATTTTCTCTCTTCAGCCCTTTTGTTCAGCGTTTATGGCCGCTTCGAAACGCTCCAAGTATTCTGGATGTTCAGTGCCCATCAACCGATCCCACCAAGTAAAGTAGAGGCCGAAGTTCCATCTAGCGTTTTGATGATGAAGGTCGTGGTGCGTTACACTCGTAATCCATCCGAAGGTGCGGCTACGAGGCATGCTAGCAGGAAATAGCTCGTATCCAGAATGACCCATAACGTTTCGGATCACCATATGAAGGCTCCAAATTAGCAAGGCGATTGGATGAAGTGGAATGAAAAGGGCAAATAACGGTACAAAGGCCACTTGAACGACAGCTTCAATCGGATCAAAATTATACGCTGTCCATGGTGTCGTTACTCGTGATCTATGATGCAATAAATGGGTGACGCGTAACACCGATGGCATATGCATCAAGCGATGTGTCCAATAAAAATACCCATCATGGGCCACGATCATCGCTAATAAGCTGAACACGAGATACGCCCATCCATAATCAGCTATGTCAGTGTAGATTTTGTTGATGCCAAGGGTCGCAAGGCCCATTATGCCAAGCATGCTGACACTGGCAAAAATGGTGGCTGAAAGTAAGGACCAACCAATTTCACGAAATATTTGACGACGGCCAGCCTGAGTAGCCTGAATTTTTCGACCACTTAGGGCTCTTGCAAGCACTACTCGTGTTGCAAAGAATAGGGCTCCCGCTGGAATTAGGTATTTAAGTATATCATGGATGACGAAACCTATCCAAGTAGAGAAATCAAACATGTGCTTCACCTTCTGTCGGTGCTTTGCTGGCGGTTATCCAGTACATTGTGTGTCCTGAAATACATTTCTTTTGAAGCATTACTTGACGGAAGTCGCATTTTCTAAGCAATGAATCAACCTTAGCCGCTGTTCGCAAATTGTAAATTGACGCAGGAAATTTTTCAACAAAGGCAGTATCATCGCCGGATCTGAAGCCAAGGACAAATTGGCCGCCTGGGGTTAGAACGCGTCGGATTTCTTGTAGGTGTATTTCCGGATTCTGCCAAAAATAGATAGTATGAACTGAATAGATTTTATTAAAACCATCATTCAAATAGGGAAGGTTAGCACTGTCCCCTTTGTGAATTTTCATGTGTCCTGAGGTTATGAACTTTCTATTTCGGCGACGAGCAACGTTGACCATAACATCTGAGAAATCAATACCGGTGACCGATAGATTTGCACATTGCTTGGCTGCGCTCCGTAATGTCGCGCCATGACCGCATCCTACTTCTAGTATTCTGTCGTTGGGTTGTATTTCCAGAAATTTAAGAGTTTGAACATTTTCTGGTTCCGTTTCACTCGCCATAATAAAGGCGACAATATAGCCAAAGAGACCTGAAGGTCGCCGTCCCTGACGTGCAATAAAATCTGGCCTACGCATGGTGATCTCCTTCGGCCAGAATGGAGAGAACGCTATATATGCTATTAAATTTGTATCGCTGAAAATCACGATTTTTGACCATGCCAATACTCCCTAATTATTTCGATCGGGCGAAAAGTAGTTCCCGCGACGACAATTGGAGAGTTAGCTTGATCCTTGAATGCGGTCTTATCGATCCCGCATAAACTATAGTCGATTTCGAAATCAGCGATGTTTTGTGTGGTTTTAGTGAATTGCAGTTCTTTATGGGGTCAATTTCTGTGCGCGGTATTCTTTTGGCGTTACACCAGTTTGTTCTTTAAATGCACGATTGAAGGGTCCAAGTGATGAATATCCGCAATCCATAGCCAAAGTTAAGATCGGAATTTTTACAAGCTCTGGATTGGATAGCTTCTTTTGAATTTCCGCAATTCTCTGAAAATTTAGGAATTCGTTGAAATTGCGATACCCTAATTCACCGTTGATAAGTCTGCGTAGAAGATATTCCTGTGTATCCAACTCTGCTGCCAACTGTCCGATGGTCAAACCTTCCTGACGATAAATGAAGTGGGTTTCAATAAGTTGTTCCAAATTTCTTTTCTGTTTTTCCATCTCCGGGTCTGTTGGAGACGAGATTGCTGAAGGTTTCTTAAATGCAAATACGGGTTCTAGTCCTGATTTCAGCTGTGTCATCATGATTGCAAATACAAAGGAAAGGAGGAAAATAGCCGCTACATTTATAAGCTCTAAAGTTTGTGGTGCGGCTTGGTCTCTCAGGATAATTTCCACGACGAGTACGATGAGGATATAACCACCGCAAACACCTACAAATACATCGCGAAACTTCCGTCTTGATTCAACTAAATCACTACCCTTTCCTTTTCTTGCTAGAATTAAAGCTGAAATAGTAATCCCAAGTGAGAGGATTTGATGCATTGCAAGCGATAATGTCTCTGAGTTGAAGGCCTCATTTGTGTCAGAATCCATGCTTTCGGCATATCGGTGCCAGAAGCCCAAAGCAATCATTAGGAGAAGTAAGGCAGCGTACCAGGGGCGAAGTCGAAATTGGTCATCAAAAATAGCCCGAGACATCAGAAAGAAAATTACTGCGGCGCTATAGCAGCCAATAAAAAAGGGGACTTCAATAATACCTAATTGCCATTCACGAACCATAGGTGGGCACAATAGGTAAGAGGCAATGCAAAAGCAAAAAAGAGCGACCAATATTCCAAGTTGCTTTCGCTGTATATCTCGTAACCATAAAACAGCAATAAAGGCGAGGGCCGTGACACCGGAAAAACGTATCGCGATTTCAACAGTGCTCATACAAGTCTACTTTCATACAGTTTCAGTTCCACCAAGCACTGCCGTTTATCTCAATACTTGCTGGTTTTTTCTTATGTTAAACAGGATGTCTTCGAAGGGGAAGGGTGCTCCTGGAGTGTTATTAGGAATTCTTTTGTGCAAAGACTAATGGAGCAATTTAGCCTTTGCAATTATCGCTATTTTATTTTTCATACAATTTGTATTGATATGGTTCACATTAGTGATCTGAAGTTGGTTCGTTTAGATAAATAAATATTAAGTTCGAATTCTGTCGCCCCTTCTTGGACTGCAATTTGTCGGTTTGGCGCTTTGCATGTTTTTTCCCAAAATTATCACTTGGCTACCAAACTTAGTTTACGGCTAGTTGGTTTGTACACTGATCCGAATATGTGCTTGAAAAGTTGGTATTGGTGCATATTCGGGTTTTCCGATTTTGTGCGATAGGTCCATCGAGTGTCCAATTCCTCTTACAAAATTGAATGTGCAAGCCAGTGATATCAGCTGTGCAGAAGTTGCTTCGTGCTTTTGGGGGAATAGTACAGTTAAGGCATTCGGCGTTTTTATCGATGATACGAAAATATCCACTGTTCTATTCCTTAAGTCTATTGTCATGTCCGAGGTACGTTCGTAGAGCGCCACTATTTGTGATTCGAATTGTGAAATAAATTTATTACAGTCAGTGGATTGTAAGTAATTATTTTATTTCAAACATAATAAATAGGTCACGATAAGTATTTAAGTGGATGTATTGAAATAATCATATTGTAGTTATTGTCTTATTGTTTTCATTGTTTTTGTAAAAAGCATATTTTACTTGATAGCGTGTTCTTGAATAAGGATACTCATATTCAGTTGATCAATACAGTATTTGGTCAATAGGATATCCCCCCAGATATCTGACCGCACTGATAAAGTATCAAGTACCCCAGTATCCCAGTATCAAGTACCCCAGTATCAAGTACCCCAGTATCCCAGTATCAAGTACCCCAGTATCAAGTACCCCAGTATCAAGTACCTCAGTATCAAGTACCCTAGTATCAAGTACCCTAGTATCAAGTACCCCAGTATCAAGTACCCCAGTATCAAGTACCCTAGTATCAATACCAGTAGCTTATTTGTATCGAGTACCCTATACCCCTGCTAATGTTCGGTTTTCCGCCACATTAGGTAGATACTATGATCCCGGCACCTCCCCCTCGTGTCGGGTCATTTTATTTGGGCCGTTGGATATCGCTCTCTCAAACTTTCTCTTAAGTTATGGAGGTAACGGTCCTTCACATTGATTTCATCTAGATGATCTATGGTGTTTTCAAGATACTCACGGCAACTCCCCAAATATCCGTAGCCTGTTCCTAATAATTCAATGGTTTTTTCGGCCGTTATCTCTCGAACGTACCGTGAATGCTGTCTGTTGATAACAAATGACAGTCCCTTCACATTTTTCTCTTTTAGTTTGATCGTGCACCAACGCGCTTTATAGGCACCAGAGAGCATTTCGCGCATCCACAAAATGCGTGTCTCACTTTCAACGCTATCAGGCTCTATATAAAAGGCACGCCCATTACAGGACCCGCCATTATCCAGTGCCAGCATCAGGCCGGGGTTTTTTGGACTGCCGCGCCCCATTGAGAGCTTGAGGCAAAACCGCCGGTGATATCCATGAAGCTTTGCCGGGGTCGAGGCCGTGAAATTGAAGGCAGGATTCCAAAGGAGGGAGCCATATCCAAAAACCCAAAGCCCATCACCATCTGACTTGGAAAGAAATGCTTTTCGATCGGTATCCCGCTCTTCATGTGTGAGAGCATCATAGGGACCATGTCGCCGCGCCTCGGCAATTATTTCGTCAATTCTCTGGGGCGTGAAGTCTTCTCGCTTGAGCATGAATTTTCCTTTTTTTAATTGTTGCCGTCTAATGCCCTGTTGTGTCAAGAAGATGGAAGCAGAAAGTTCCTTTAAATTAGAAAGCAAGAATCAAAATGCTTCGAAAAATGCTTAAAAATGTAAAGCGTCCAGAAATCGATTTTGCGAGCTTAAAGAAACCTCGAAAACCGAATACATATCTAATGGCTCCAGAAGGG